>JANNNQ010000067.1:0-39874 GCA_031398625.1 Pseudomonadota bacterium | reverse complement strand
GGATCAGGTCATAGCGGTTCCTTCGATGCAGCGCGCAAACTTCCAGCGGATTCATCGTCGAGGTGACGTGCGTGTAACCGGCAGCACCCAGTATCTGCGTCAGCAGGCGGACATTGGCATCCTGATCGTCCACGATCAGGATGCTTGCGTTCAGTACATCGGGTGGGCTGATCATCAGGATTGCTCCGGAAGTAGTTCGTCCGGCATTGTGGCACATGTCGCAAGCCGGAGGGCGTCAACGATTGCCGCCTGCCTTCCGCCGCGCCACCTCCGCAGCGACTGCCGCCGCGAGTTTGTCAGGCCCGCCGGACACCAGCTCACCATTCACGTAGAACGTGGGCGTTGCCACGATCTTCAAGGCGGCGAGATCCTGCATTTCCTGCTTCAGGATGGCATCGATCTGCGGCGTGCCCGCATCGGTAAGCGCCTGTTTGAGATTGAGGCCCGCCTGCTCCGCCATGCGGTAGGCAATCTGGACGTTGGGCCGGTGATGGTCCGCCCATTGCGGCTGCGCGGCGAGCAGGGCCTCGAGAACCTGCCAGTAACGCCCCTGGCGCTTCGAAGCCTCCAGGAGACGAATCACCGCATCCGATCCGTCATGGAAAGCCGCGTACCGCAGGACCAGCCGGACATCCTGCGGAAAGCGCTGCAGCAGATTCTTGACGACGGGATAGACCGCCCGACAGGCCTCGCAGGCCGGGTCGAAGAATTCCACGATCGTCACCGGCGCCTGCGGCGGACCCAGTGTGGGCGAATGAAACCGGACCAGCGTGGCCGACGATGCTTGCCGCTCTGCAGCGAAGACAGCCGCGGTTGGCAGCGCCACGGCAAAGGCGATGAACGGGATGCAGAAGGAATAGACGAAGAAACGGCGATTCATTGTTGTGTCCTTGCCACCAGACATGGAGTTCCCGGGCTGCGCGCTGTTTTCCCGATGCATGTGATCGAGCGGGCCCCCGGAGTTCATCCGGGCGAGTGCCCTGCACGACGCGAGTTCACCAAAGTGCGCCAGCGTACGGACTCGCCCGGGATTCGGATACATGGTTCCCTCTATTGATTTCCCCCCCTTGCCCTAGCCCTCTGACTAGCGCGACTTTGAACCACAGGAACTTCCTGTGGTTCTTTTTTGCGGCGGACAGCGGCTGATCCGATAAACCGATGCCGGCGGCAGGTTCTTGAAGGCCACCCCCACCCGAGTCGCCTCGAGCCCCAGCCGTTCAAGGACCCGCCGGGAAACGGGGCACCAGTAACCGTACGTGAACTGGTAGAAGCTGCCCGCGGGCTTGAGGACGCTGAAAGCGCCGCGCAGGATTGCCACGCACGTGCGCGGGGACAGGGTGAGCAATGGCAAGCCACTGACGACGGTACCAACGTCCCCTGGCGGAACCACGCCTTCCCTCCCCAGCCTGGCTGCGTCGAGTTGCAGCACTCTTGCCCGGGGAAAGCGATGCCGGAGGACCTCTGCGAAGCCACTTCCATACTCGACCAACGTGAGATCGTCCTCACTGACCCCGCGATCGACAATCGCCCGGGTGAAGACGCCAGTACCGGCCCCCAGCTCCAGGACGGGCCCGTTCGCCGGCAGGATTTCGCGCGTGATCAGCCGAGCAAGCGACGCACCCGAAGGCGTGACTGCGGCCACCCGGATCGGGTCGGCCATCCAGGAGCGCAGAAAGAAAAGCCAGTCAGCTGCAATCATCCCGGTCCTGGCCGTCATGGGTCGCCCTTTGGGTCCTGCTTGTTCATGTCCTGATCCCGCGGTTCCCGCGGTATCTGCAACATCCCCCATCGAAGCTAAACGGACCGTGAACCTGGTGTTTCAGGATTCGCCGCGGCCCGTCAGGGGCCTCGGCAACCTGTTGGGAATCCATTGATTGCCAGCAGCCGATTCCACAGCAGCCTGCTTTCTCCCGACTTGAGCGAACTCGCCCACTTCCAGGCGCCCGAATAATCGTAGCGGGCTGCCCAGGCGGACTCATCACGGATGCGATCCCTGGCGAACTGCTCGCCCCAGACATCGGCCCACACCCGGTCAAGGATCAGGTAGAGCGTCCGGTGACCATCGATGCCATCGAGCCTGTTGGGAAACTGCCACAGGTGGCGGTGGCCCAGCTCATGGACCAGCGTCGACTGCTTGACGTTGCGGAAATAGCCCGCGCGCAGGCGCATGGGATGCTCGGGGCCACCGGAATGACTTGCTGCGTCGGCTACGATCGCCACTATCCGGGATTCGGAGAACGGCACGCACGTCCAGGCCTCAAGCGCTTTGACGATGCGCTCGCCATCCTTGTCCCAGATCGCCTGGTACACGCGGGCATTGCGCTCCTGCTCCGCGGAGCTCGGGATGAAATCGATCGACACCTTCGCCGGTGTCACGCCCGGCAGGAGCAGTGAGGCTGTCAGCAGGATAGCGGCAGACTGAAGTTGCATGGCGGATCCCTTCGTCCCTTGAATCGAGCACCGGAAAAGAAGGCAGTGACATTCGCATCGAGCGCTCTCAGTGACAATCCATTCAATCACGGCGAGTCGACCACCAGATGCACGCGATCAGGAGAACCTGCAGAAAAAGACGCGCGCCCAGCAAGGATTCGCTGATGTCGGGGAAAAGCTGCGGGTTCATCCACATGTAGACGTTCGCTGGCGTCACGCAAACGGTCAGCAGGATCAGGCCGATCCCGCCGCTCGCCCGGGTCCGCGGCACCAGGATTGCCAGGGCCCCGAGCAGTTCAAGAACGCCAGTCACATAGACCGCCGCGAGCGGAAACGGAATGTACGGAGGCACGATTCTCAGGAATGCGTCCGTGAGCAGGAAGTGTCCTGCCCCCCCCAGGAAGAACCAGAGAAAAACAACGCCGAGCCCGAGATAGCGTGTTTCCAATCTAAGGAAGCTCTGATTTACCTACATGTGCCAGGCGAACAGCAATGCAACTGATTGAAAGACCATGGTTGAAAAGGCGTCGACAGTTTCAGATGGCGGTATTTTAGAGGTTCCCTACACCTGAGTTGAGGGCGCCTTGCATTGAGCATTGAGTATTGAGCACGGTTCACGAGATAGCATGAATCCCGCGCTGTCCACTCGCCGATAACGTCTTTTGTCAGAATGCCAAGTACATTTTACGATCCCGGACAGATCGCCGCCCCTGGCAGACCATTGAGTTCGATATCGCACTGAAGCGAACCGGATCGGGACAAATAATCAAACATCGCGGCTTGGCCGCATTTCGATGAGCCTATCGGGAGCCAGTGAACGCCGCGGTTTTCGCTCGCTCCGGATGCAACAGACCACGGGCAGGCCTGTTCTTCACCCTGCTCGTGTACGCCCTACCCGATACCTAAGGATTCCACAATGAACAGAACTCTCCATGCAATTCTCGGCTGCAGCATCATGGTCCTGGCGTTACCTGCGACGGCAGCGGACTCGATGCCCGGCAACCACATGATGATGGACATGAAAATGATGGATGCGAACTCCGATGGAATGCTGTCAAAGACGGAGTTCATGGCCTACCACGAAAAGATGTGGCTGGGCATGAAGAAGGACGCCAACGGAATGGTCGATGCCAAAATGATGGCGACAATGCCCAGGACGCCGGACAAGAAATAGGAATTCGGGTAGACGCCCTGCCGCAGTCGTCTACCCGTTTCCGCGGCATCCGGAGCCACACCCTTCCGATCACTTCGGATGGCGCACAATCTGTCCGTAAGCTGTGGCCGTGATGTTGCGGACGACTCTCGGGGGCTCGGCTCCACCAACCTGTTGCAGCGCTGAACTCTGCGGGTGGCAGGGCTGTGCAGCGCTTCCCTGGAGCAACGCCGCTTTGGTCACGGCATCAGCCAATCCGGATCCGCCATGGCCCGGCCCTTCCGCATCGGCACGCAGTGGTCCGGGAACTCCTGCGAGAACTCCGCTCCCGCGGCAACGGCCATCTCCAGAAAGACCGGCAGGTACGCCGTGCCGCCCCAGTCGGTATCGTGCATCACCAGCACCGTCCACTCCCTGGATTGGCAGTTCTGCAAGGTCGGCTGCATCCAGGAATCCGGCTGCTGCCGTTCCGGCGTCACGAAATCCCACAACACACAGGTGTACTGGTGGCTCGCGAGAAACTCCCAGGTCGGGCGGTTGAGCAGATGCTTCCCTGTTTTCCCACCCCCGAACGGCCGGTAAAGGCGGTCGTCGCCAGCAAGGTCGCCCAGCAGGTCGTCGGTCGCAAGCAGCTCGTTGATGCCCTCATCCGGGTTCCGGAGCAGGCCGAACGGCGTCGAATGGCTGTACGAGTGGTTGCCGATCCGGTGACCTGCGGCGAACGCGAGTTTGCTGATACTGCGGACAGCGGGCCTGGCGAGATTCTGGCCGACGATGAAGAACGTCGCCAGCACGTCGAACCGGGCCAGGGTCTCCAGGACACGTGGAGTCACCGACTCGTCCGGCCCGTTGTCGAAGGTCAGGGAAATCTTCATCGGCAGATACCTCACTGAATGCCGGGCAGGCAGGCGTTGCGGGGTCCGCCTTACCCCTCATGCGTGCGCGGCCCCAGAGCATGACTGGTTGATTCCGCGGAGAATACCGACATGAGTACAGAACCCAAGTGGCTGGTGGAAAACACGGCAATTGTCGTTGGCGACTGGGTGCGCCCGGCGGAGTCTTCCGTGGTCATGGCCGGGCAGGTCGTGGCGTTTCCCAACGAGACCCATGCCATCGTGGAATGGCAGAAAGGCATGCGTTCCACCCATCGCCGGGTCGCCCTCGAGCTGGTGATGCAGCAGGCAGAGCTCACCCGCAACCGCGTAATGAGCCGGGGAACTCCATGAATCCGTTGCGGATACGACCTTCCCGGTTGCCCAACCAGAACTGGAACGTCCTGGAGGATGACCGCGAGGTCGCCACGCTGTCGCAGGGACTGTCGCTGGCCGATACCATCATCTACGACATGCGGAAGGCAGCTGTGCCTGTGGTTGAGAAGCGTCGCACGCTGGACGACATGCGGCGCCTGAGCGAACACATCAGGGCGACCAAACTGCGCACAGCGCAATAGCAGGGTGATGCAAAACCCTTTGCAGCACCCTGACAAACCGAGTCAGGGAGGACTTGGGCTATCGATGAGTTCCAACTCATTGATTTCGGGAGCCAGTTAAACCTGCGCTTTTCGCTGGCTCCTGATGCAAAAGGCACGGACAGCCTTTTGCATCACCTCGTTAGAGAGCCCGAATCTCGACCCTCCGCCACTTCACGGCACCGCCCAGCGCCCCTTCCGGACCGGCACCGTACTGCAGGGCAAATGGACCGCGTGCGTGCCTGCTGTCTTCGCCCCTGGCGGTCTCCATGCCATTCAAGGTGACGGTGAGCTGCGTGCCGCGGGCGGTGATCTCCATCGTGTTCCACTTGCCGCCCGCCTTCTGGGGTGCGGTCACTCTGGCCACGTCGACGATGCCGCCGGTTGCATAGACGGGGTCCGGACGACGGTCATAGAGATTCACTTCATACGAACTCTGGGGAGTGATCGTGGCCGGATCGGCGGCGCGGATGAAAATGCCGCTGTTGGTCGTGTGGTCCACCCACACCTCGGCGCGGAGCTGGAAGTCGCCGTAAGACTTCTTCGAGACGAGGAAGCCGCCCTTGCCTTTGTCCGCCACGATTGCGCCTTGCTCCGCACGCCAGTTGGCATCGCCAATCGCGTTCCAGTTGTCGAGCCCCGATTCGCCATCGATCAGGGTCTCCCAGACATTCTGGGCCGCCCAGCCGGCACTGACAGAAGTTGCGACCAGCACAGCCAGCGCGCAGGCATACAAGCGTTTCATGCTGATTCCCCCTGGAAGCCACGTACGGAAACTCTGATCAACCTTGCCACAAGCTGACAGGGTGATGCAAAAGGGTTTTGCATCACCCTGCTAACGGCTGGCATCGCGAAAGTCTCGACAATCCAGCCGCTCTTGAGGGGTAACCATCCGGATCGGGCCCGGTTGCCTATGGAGTTCAGCGCCGGCACTCCATTACGATGCGGCCGTCGGACTCAGCCATCAAGAAAACAACCCACCCTAAGGACCCTGGATGCGCTTGCCCGCCCTGCTCCCCGCGCTGCTTTCGATCAGCCTCTTTACCCCCGTCGACGCCCAGGAACCCAGCGCGATAGATCCTCGCGGCCCGAAGTCGGCCAAGGCCACCCGGGTGACGACGCGGCCGGTCATTGACGGCCGGCTCGACGAAGCAGTCTGGCAGCAGGCCGAGCTGATCTCCGATTTCCACCAGATCCGACCCGGGGACGGCACCCCGACCACCGAGCGGACCGAGGTCTTCATCGTTTACGACAGCGATGCGCTCTACATCGGCGCACGAATGTATGACAGCGAGCCCGACCTCATCGCAGCACCCACCAACCGCCACGGGCAGGGTTTTCCCAACGACGACCGGCTCGTCGTCATCCTGGATCCCTTCAATACCGGACGCATGGGCTACCGCTTCGAAACCAACCTGAATGCCGTCCGCCACGACGCCCTGTACCAGAACCCCACGCAGTTCCAGTCGGACTGGAGCACCATCTGGGACGTGGCAGCCAGCGTCGACGGCAAGAGCTGGGTGGCGGAGATGGAGATCCCGTTCAAGTCGCTCTCCTTCGACCCGGACGCCACCAGCTGGGGCTTCAACTTCGGCCGTGGCATCCGCCGTCGCGGCGAGGAAGTCGCCTGGGTCTCGTACAACCGGGCGTATAACCCGAGCACGCTGGGCCAGCTCACGGGGCTGTCCGGCATGGACCAGGGACTGGGACTGGAAGTCGTGCCCTCGCTGACCGCCGTGCGCCAGCGGCGTTTCAATCCAGAGCGGACCACGGAAGAGTTCGAGCCGTCGCTGGACGCGTTCTACCGCATCACCCCTTCGCTGAACGCAGCGCTGACGATCAACACCGATTTCTCCGCCACCGAAGTCGACAACCGCCAGGTGAACCTCACGCGCTTTGGCCTGTTCTTCCCGGAGAAGCGGGACTTCTTCCTCAACGATTCCGACCTCTTCCAGTTCGGCAACATCGGTGTCGTCGGCAACAACACCGGCAACAACGTGGCCGTACTGCGCAGCGCGAAGGAGAACGGGCGTCCCTATTTCTCGCGCAGCATTGGCCTGAATGCTGCGGGGGAACCGGTTGATCTCGAATATGGCGGACGCCTGAGCGGTCGAGTGGACCGATGGAACATCGGCGCGCTGGCGATCCGGCAGGGCGAGTCGCTTGAGGTGGACGCCAACGACCTGTTCGTGGGCCGCTTCTCCGCGAACCTGCTGCGGGACTGGACCCTGGGCACGATCCTCACGAACGGGGATCCGGCCTCGAACGCTGACAACACGGTCGTGGGCGCCGACCTCCATTACCTCAACAACCGGCTGCCGGGCGGACAAAGCATCGAGGCTGAAGCGTGGTACCAGCAATCCGACACGCCGGACCTCGAGGGTGACGACGCTGCATACGGCATCGGCATCCGCTCACCCAACACCGCCGGCTGGCGCGCGGGTCTCGGCTTCAAGGAAATCCAGCAGAACTTCAATCCGGCGCTGGGCTACGTCAACCGGACCGACATCCGCGACTACGTCGGCGACGTGGGTTACACGCGCTTCTTCCGCGGCGCCTGGCTGCAATCGTGGTTTGCAGGGTTCGACACGCAACTGGTGGATGGCCTGGACGGCGGCCGGCAGTCGGAAATACTCATCTATCGCCTGACCGAGATCGAAACAAGCCGGCGCGACAAGGCGCATATGCGCCTGCTGCAGAACAAGGAATGGGTCCAGCAGGCCTTTACGCTCTATTCGGAGCCGGGCCGCGTCTTCGCGATCCAGCCTGGCGAGTACTCGTTCGACCAGGCGGAGTTCAGCATCACGACAGCGGGACAAAGGCCGTTTTCCGGGGGCGTGACGGCCACGATCGGCGATTTCTATGATGGCGAGCGCACCGGCTACGCGACGACGTTTGCCTGGAACCAATCGCGGTACTTCCGCCTGAGCGCCACCTACGACTGGAACAGCATCAGCCTGCCACAGGGCGACTTCATCACCCGCCTGGCGACGCTGACCACCCAGACGGCTTTCTCCAACACCCTCTTCTGGGTGAACCTCCTGCAGTACGACAACGTCTCCGAGGAATTCGGCGTCAACACCCGCTTCCAGTGGATTCCCCGCGCCGGCCGCGAAGGCCTCATCGTCCTCAACTACAACATGCAGGACCGCGACAAGGACAACACGTTTGCCACCGCCGCCGTCGATTCCAGCGTGAAGTTCCGGTACACGTTCCGGTTCTAAGGAAGCTCTGATTTACCCACATGCGCCGGGCGAACAGCGATGCAACTGATTGAAAGACCAGGGTTGAAAATGCGTCGACTGTTTCAGATGGCAGTATTTCACAGGTTCCCTAAACGATACGTTCGACACCGCACGGAAGCGCGACCGCATACGGCAGACAGTTGCTTCCATGAAGCAGCCCCTCTCTCCCAGGAACTGGAAGCCCGTTGAAATACGGGTTTCAGGAGTGTGGAACCGGAATCCGTGGAGCCCGGTGCGCACGTCAGGTGCACCACGCAGGACGGGAATCGACGGACGATCCCACGTTCCCGAGTCGCCTGCTGCCGAGCCCGCGAAACAGCCGGCGACGACTGTCATTGTCGGCAAGTCGGGCGTTCGTCCAGCGAGGAGACCCCAGGGCTCGCGCAGGTAATCGGGCATTCCCCACGGCGAGCCACGGAAGAGCGGAATCGGGCTGCTACCCTTCCGTCGGCATGTACTGCCAGTGCGTATCGACAACGTTGGCATAGGATTCGAACTGCCGGTGGAGGTCGACGTAGACATCGGATCGTTCGCGGGCCTGCCGCGGATCCTTCCGCAGGTACCCTTTCACCCGGATGCGGCGATAGGGATCCGGCCCGGGATCCCGGAAGCTGTGCCACTGATCGGCTGGCACCGCCGATTCCGGTTCAGGAAGGTTCAACAAGGGGAGACCTGCTTTCGCATCACGGCGTGGGAAGCGGATTCTGGCAGCGAAATATGATCCGACGGCCCCCTTGTTTCCGTGCGACAGCCGACATTACGTGAAGGCGGTTCGACTGCCGGTGCAATACGACAGGGATCCTGCCCAGTGCCTGCGAACCCGTCTCCCGGCGCATCAGTCAGCCTGGTGCCTCACCGCCAGCAGATCGATCGCAACCAGGGGTTGTTCTGCTCCCGGCAGGACCCACAGCCCGCGTGAGTCCTGCGGTGGAATCCACAGCGTCTTGCCATGGAACGCCGTGGCTTCCCCTTCGCCGGCCTTGACCGTCAGGCGCAGCCGCAGATAGGTGACGGTGTGGCCGCTGCGGTTGTTCACCGTGCAACGAATCGCCGGATGGAACCCCGGCTCCAGCAGCCCGAGGCGGCTGATCTGGCGGAAGTCCTGGGACATTTCCGGAATCTCGACCTGCTCGAGGCCACCGCAGGACAGCGTGTAGAGGTACAGCGTGCCGGGTTGCATGTCCTGCTCGGAGTAGTCGTCGTGATACTTCGCCCGGACCAGCCTGTGCCTGTTGCGCACGAGCGAGACCTGCGCCAGATGAACCTCCTTGGCGCTGTAGAGGGACGCCACGGCTGCGGCGGCAAACACCCTCCTGCCGGCCTGGCGCTCCAGGACCTCGAGCGGTGCGATCTGGCAGTGCGCGTCCTTGAACCGGAGCGGGAAGTATTCGTCCCCCCTGAGCCTGCCGTTCCGGTCGCAATCGGCCCGATCAAAATCCACGACTGCCGTGTCTGCTGCACTCGTTCCATGCATCCGCTCCCATTCCTCCCGGCTGAGCTCCCCGTCCTGGTCGATGTCGGAGGCCGTGAACACGGGATCGGGGCCCTGCCAGGAGAACCTCATCCTGTCGCACCCCGTCAGCAGCAGGGCGAGCGCCAGCAGGCTAGCCCACCGGGTCCCGTTGCCCCGCTCAGGATGGCTGCTCGCGGTCATGATCTCCCCACCGGCCAATGGCGAGCGCAGTGAGCGGCAGCAGCACCGCCATCGACGTGATGAAATGCCTGAAGTACTGCGACGGATTCGCGGTTGCATTGCCGGTCAGGAGCGGCACGACCAGCATGAGCGCCGCGTACAGCGCGCACGTCATGAGCACCGTCCGTTGCCAGCGGCGCCGATCGAACAACAGCAGCTGCAGGTTCAGCGCCGTGAGGTAGATGATGAGACCCAGCAGCCGATGGGCCTCATCCGCCGGGAGCCACTCCTCGAGCGCCGGCTGCCAGTAGACGATGCCCAGGACACGCAGCGTGTTGACGGCGAGCGTGGTTCCCCACGCGAAGACCAGCGAGCTGCCGAGCAACAGCGGCCAGTCGAAGGCCGCCTGACGCCAGCTTGATCGCTCGCGTGGGCGTGCAATCCAGCACCAGCCCGCAAACGACAGGATCATGAAATTGATGCCGGCACAGGCCTTGACCAGGATGATCCCCGCATCAAGGCTGTACCACTCCCCCAGTTCGTTCTGCTGGAAGTTCCAGCCGGCCACCAGGCGCAACAGCCAGGAGACCGGCCGGAGGATCCACTCGAGTCCGGAGGCCGCCGCCGCACTGAAGTAACCCTTCAGTGCGGCGGCGATACCTGCCACCAGCAACCACCACACGGTGGCTCGCCGGTTTTGCCACTGCTCACCCACCGGCGCGACTCCGGCGGAAACTGCACATGAAATGCAGCCCGAGCAGCAACAGGCACCAGGCGACCAAACCCGGGAATTCGGGCTCGGGCGCGGGCTTCAACTGGGCCACCGCGGCATTGCTGACACCGGCCGGCAGCGGCAAGGGCTGCTTCACGTCGGTTGCCGGGCCATCGCCGGTCGGCAGCTGTTCATCGACGCCGACAAACGAGGTGGCGCTGGTCAACAGCGAGTACCTGAGACCGAGCGCGCGGATCTCGTCCCGCGATTCCGTGGCCGCATTCGGGAACACATACAGCCTCTCCAGACGCTTTCTCGCCCACAGGATCGGCAGGCTCCTGTCTTTCGGCATGCCGTCGAGCTCGAAGGTCCATAGCTGTTTGCCCGCGCCCGAGACGCCCGTCATCTCGATCGCGGCATTCCACTTCGCCTTGCGGTACTTGCCGAGCACCAGCACTGGCCGGTCGGCGAGCAGATCCGGCTGGGTCCGTGGCTCCAGGTCATACACCTCCATGTTCTTGCCGGTGATGCTGATATCCGTGAGCACCGGTGCGGAGATGTACTGGCGAAACCGCTCCGACTCGAGCCGCGCATCCGCTTCACCCGTCACCACAAAGGATTCGGCACGACCCACTTTGGCGAGGCCTTCGATGAGAAACCGGTTCACCGTGCTGCCGATGCCGAACACATAGAGGTTGCTGTTGCTTAAGTTGTCATCGACCAGCCTGAACGCCGTGTCTTCGGCAGACACATAACCATCCGTGATCAGCACGAGGCTGCGGGAAATGCCCTCCGCGGCCGGCATGGCCAGGGCCGTCTTGAGCGCAGGCAGCAGCTCGGTCCCGCCGCCGCCGGAAACCCGCCGCAGCATGTCTTCGGCCAGGGCGACGTTCGCGGCCGTGACCGGCAGGGATTGCGGTGCCAGCACGGACGAACCGCCCGCAAAGAACAGGATGTTGAAGCGGTCTTCCGGCTTCAGGCTGGCGAGCAGCTTCGCGATCAGCGACCGCGTGGTGTCGAGCGGGAACCCCGACATGGACCCGGAGACATCGATGATGAACACGTAGTCACGGGGCGGGATCTCGGCAGCCGTCACGCGGCGCGGCGGCTCGGCCTGGAGCAGGAAGAAGCTCTCGCGTCCGACCCGGAAGCGCGTCAGGCCGGAAACGATCGCGTCGCCCTGCAGCCGATAGCTGAGTATGAAATCACGATTGCCTGCCGCATCGCGGGGTTCATCGAGGCCGACTTTGACGCTCTTTTCGTCCTGCCACCGGGTAAAGATCCGGTGACTTTCCGACTTGAGGTCATTGAGGGCGATCGGGGACGCCATCTCCACGTGGATATCGAAAGTGGCCGGGCTCTTCTCGCCTTCCTGCAGGTAGGGATTGCTGACCCACTTCACTTCTTCGGTGGTGCGATCCGCATCGCCACCGTAGCGGGGTCCGACGACGCCCGGATAGACAAACTGGTAGATGCCCCCGGTGGGGGTGAGCAGCTCCGTGTACTGCAACTCCACTTCCACGTCAGCGCCCACCGCGATGTTCGCCACGTCCATCGAGAACACGTTGGGCCGCTTCTGCGCGAGCAGGGAGGCTGTCTGGCCAGCGGATTTCGCTGTCTCGAAGATCTTCCGGGCTTCTTCCTTCTCCTTGATCTGCGCGGTGATGCGGCGGTTGCCGATCTTCATCACCATGCCGTTGACCGCCGCCCGGGTGGAGCCCGGGAAAATGTACTGCGCATTGATGGGGACTGTCCCCTCGTTCCGGTAGCGCTGCTGCACCCGGACGCTGGCAATGACGCCATTGAGGGTGGCCGTGACCCGCGTCTCCTTCATCGGGAAACGGTCGACCCCGGAGTCGTCCTGGACGTGGAAGTACGGAGCCGCAGCGGGTTCGTCCTCGACGCCGGTGGCGTGGACGTCGAACCCCAACGCGATGAAACCGAGAAGGAGCAGCGTGAGAATGACCCAACGCCGGATGTACTTGGCGGGAAGCTTGTCGGGGACCATGTGAGTTCTCCTGGTGGCAGCGGGATTCGACGTTTCCAGTCTCGGCACCCCCGGTGCTGCGATGAGGGAAATCCCGTGGAGAACTCATGGAATCGGCGTGGAAAACCTCCCGTGGACTAGCAGGGTGATGCAAAAGGCTATCCGTGCCTTTTGCATCTGGAGCCAGAGAAAAGCGTGGTTTTCACTGGCTCCCGAAATGAATGAGTTGGAACTCATCGATTTCGCCGAATCGTCCATGACTCGGGCTATCAGGGTGCTGCAAAGGGTTTTGCATCACCCTGCTAGCTAAAGCGGGGGCCGCCAGGGGATGAACAAGCGGGCGCGGGTACCCTGCTCCAGGCTCTCGACCTCGATGGAGCCGCCGTGCAGCTCGGCCACCTCGCGCACGAAATTGAGTCCGAGACCCGTCGACTTGCGGCCGGTGAACGGCCGCGGCAGGGAATAGAAGCGATCGAAGATCCGCTCGCGGGCGAACTCCGGGATGCCCGGACCTTCGTCCTGGACGGTGAGCGTAACGCCCGCTTCGCTCTCGCTCGCACTCACGGAAAGGGTCGAATCCCGCGGCGCGAAATCGAGGGCATTCCGGAGCAGGTTGTCCAGCGCCTGCCGCAGCAGGAGCGGGTCGCCCCGAACGCGGTCCCTGCCCGAATGCTGCTGTGCCAGCGCGATGCCCCGTCCCTCCGCCACCGCGCGGATCGATGACAGCGCTTCTTCCGCCAGCTCATGCAGGGCAATCTGGTCGATATGCGCCAGGCGATTCGCGCGCTCGAGCGACGCCAGCTCCAGCAGGCGGTCAGCCAGTCTGGACAGGCGATCGACTTCGCGTTCGATGGTCTTGACGAAGGACTGGCGATTCTCCGCCGGCATCTCGCCGCCGAGCAGCTCGGCACTGGCGCGGATGGCGGTCAGCGGACTCTTCACCTCGTGAGTCAGCGACTGGACGTACGACTCGACATACTCCTTGTCGACCAGGGCGCTGCGCATCTTCTCGATCGCCTCACCCACCTGCCCGATCTCGTTGTCGCCCATGTCCGGCAGGTGCACGGCCTTGCCCTCGCTCACGTCATTGGCATAGCTCACGAGTGACTGCAGCGGCCGGGACACCCATGCGTAGAGCAGGAGCGCAAGCACAATGGCAATCCCGGACGCCAGCAGCACCGCGGAAAGGAGCTTGCGACGGGCCGATTCAATGAAGCGCTCGATGTTCGTATTGGGTTTGCCGAGGCTCACCACGCCGACGAGGTCCCCATTGACCCGGATCGGTGCCGCCACGTAGGCCACCGACACGGTCACGGGCCGGCCGTTCGCATCGGGAAGGATTTCCTCGGAGGTCCGGGCGCCGTAACGGCCACGAAAGGTCGTCGACACATCGAGCCAGCCCGAGTAGTCCTCGCCGAGCCGTGCGCCTGGCCGCGAATCGAAGATCAGCCGGCCCGTGATGTCCGTGACATAGATGCGGATGTCGGCGCGGGTCTTGACGACAGAATAGATCGGGGCCCTGAAAGTCTGCGCCTGCAGGCTGCGCATCGCTGCATCCAGCTCCGAGAACCGCAGTTCGGGAGGCAGCTCCCACTTCGCGGCGAGCTGTTCCGCAAGCAGACGCGAAGCATCCACCAGCACTTCCTCGGAAGACTCGCCATAGCGGAATCGCAGGTCGCCCGTCACCCAGTACGCCAGCAGGCCGAAGCCGGCGAAGACCGACGCCACGAACACGAAGAAGATCTTCGCGCGGATGCTCATGCATCGATATCCAGCGAATAGCCCATGCCGCGATGCGTGCGGATGGGATCCGACCGGGCGTTGGCGGCGCGCAGTTTCGCCCGCAGGCTCTTGATGTGACTGTCGACGGTGCGGTCGAGGCGATGGTCGGGGGCTTCCCACGCCAGATCGTGCAGTTGGGCACGGGTGTAGACCCGGCCCGGATGGTCCAGCAGGACCTCGAGCAGCTGGTACTCGTGCAGCGTCAGGTCGAGTGGCCGGCCGTGGTAGCGGATCTGGCGACGGTGGCGGTCCTGCTGGAAATGACCGGTAGCCGCAGGCGCGGATACCGGCGCAACGGGAGCGGAACTGGATGCGGCGTGGTTCGCGCCCCGACGCACCACCATGCGCACGCGGGCCATCAGCTCGCGCAGGCTGAAGGGCTTGACGACATAGTCGTCGGCGCCCATTTCGAGTCCCACCACGCGATCGATTTCCTCCTTTCGGGCCGTCAGGAACACGACCGGCGCCGTCGAGACCTCGCGGATCCGGCGGAAGAAATCGAACCCGTTGCCATCGGGCAGGCCGATGTCCAGCAACACGAGTGCCGGCGATTCGTTCGCCAGGGCAGCGAGGCATTCGGACCCGGTAGCAAAATGCCGGCAGCGGAACCCTTCCGCCTGCAGCGCAAAACTGACCGCATTGGCAATGGCGGGCTCGTCATCGACGAGGTAGACAAGGGAAGCAGGCTGGCTCACGGCTCGATGATCGGGCGGCACTCAGCGCGGCGGCACCGCTCCTGCCTCGGGCCACGACGTGTTGCCGATGCGCTGCAAGGCCATCTCGAAGATCAGGATGGGCGGCTGGCCCTCGACCAGGCGCTCGCCTCGCTCGGTCCACACATTGTCTTTCACCTTGGCGGTGTACCTGATGGTGCCCGCAGGGCCGGCGTTGATGGACCAGGCGAAACCGTCCGGATGAATGTCGATCGGAAAGTCCCGCTCGAAACCTTCCGCATAGGAACGGAAGTTGTACTTCTTCGCCATCGGCAGGTAGGAGATCACCGCAAACGCGTTGAACCGCAGCGTGCCGTCAGGCAGGAAGCCCCTGCCCTCGATCACGCGCATCGTGCCACCCAGGAACGGACCCACCCGCTCCGTCTGCGTGACTTCGATGACCTTTCCACCCTCGTAGACCTTGGCAGGACCCCGCCAGAGGCCGTCCAGGATCGCGAGAGGTGCCAGCGCCGTCTTCTGTTCGTCGATCATGGCCTCCCGGTCGGGTGGCGCCGCAGCCAGGGCCTGCCAGGACGTTGCCATGAAGGCAATCGCGAAGACGAAAGACACGCTCGCCCGCATTCCCGCGCGCATAGAACACCTCAATAACCGGATTGACGTGGCTCGCATCAGCAGCTTGCCCAGGGAAGTCATGAAGAGGGCCGCGAAGCACAACAAGCAACCGCTAGATTGGCGAGGGCTGCCGCAAATGACAAGCCGGCTTTCCTGTCCGGGTCCGGTGCCAGCAACGGCCCATGGCTTACACTGGGTATCGCATCCCCAGCAGGAAGAACCGCCCCATGTCCGACATCAATGCACAGTCCTCGGGAACCTTCCGGATCGGTGGCGACATCGAGATCAACCGGCTCGGTTTCGGGGCCATGCGTATCACCGGGCGTGGCGTCTGGGGCCCGCCGGCCGATCGGGCGGAAGCGTTGCGAACCCTGCAGCGTCTGCCTGCGCTGGGTGTCAACTTCATCGATACGGCGGATTCCTATGGCCCCGACGTCTCGGAGCAGCTGATTCGCGAGGCGCTGCATCCCTACCCGGGGTTGCTGATCGCCACCAAGGCCGGACTGACCCGTTCCGGGCCCGACCGGTGGGCGCCGCGGGGTGACGCGAAATACCTGATCCAGCAGGCGCGCAAGAGCTGCGTCCAGCTCGGCGTCGAGCAGCTCGGACTCTGGCAACTGCATCGCATTGCGCCGGGCGTGCCACGCAAGGAACAGTTCGGGGCCGTCAAGACGCTGCTCGACGAGGGCGTCATTCGCCATGCGGGCCTGAGCGAAGTGTCGGTTCGCGATATCGAGGACGCGTCGCAGTACTTCCCCGTCGCGACCGTGCAGAACCGCTTCAACCTGGTGGATCGGGGTAGCGAAGCCGTGCTCGACTACTGCGAGCAACACGGCATTGGCTTCATCCCGTGGTATCCGCTGGCGGCGGGTGACCTCGCCCGGCCCGGATCGGTGCTCGACACCCTTGCAAGGCAGCACTCGGCGACACCCGCCCAGCTGGCCCTCGCGTGGGTGCTCAAGCGCAGCCCCGTCATGCTGCCCATCCCGGGTACTTCGAGGGTCAACCATCTGGAACAGAACGTTGCCGCAGCGGCGATCACGCTTGACGCTGACGAGTTCGTCGCGCTGAACGCTGCAGGCAAGGCTGCAGCGTCCAGGTAGTCGGCTCGCTTTCCCGCGGCATCCGCCGCCGGTTTACTGGTAGAGACTGGTGCAGCTCGGTCGCCCGACCAGCGAAAGCAGGTCGCGCTTCGACACCCAGGGCAGGATGCCGTGCAGACAGCTGACGGTGGCAAGCGGCTGCTCGAGTTCGACGTGAAAGCACGCACCCGTGAAGCGGACCAGGCGGCTGACCTCGGCGTCTCCCAGCAGGATGCTGTCGATGCTGACTCCCTCCGGCCCGTTGCGCAGTTCGATGGCAAGGGGCTCCTGGCGGGCAGACCCACGCAGGCATCCGATCGCGTAGGCGCGCGTGAACCGGTAGAAAACCGTATCCAGGAGATCAATGGCTGCAAACCCCGCTGTCCCGCTCCGGTCACGAAGCACCTGCGCCAGCTGCCTGACGCTGTCGTCCCGGTCAGCCCAGTCGGCTTCGAGCGGTACCGATCTCAGTGCCGGCTCGAGGACCCCCTCGAGCGAACCTCGCAGGGCCAAGGTCCGGAGCCCGGCCGCGGGTTCTCCTGACTGCCGGACGCGAGGAAAAGCGGAAGGAAACGTCGGCAGTGCGAATCCGGGCGAGGTGCGCCGGAACGCCACCACGACCGAACAGAGGAACGTCTGGCAGAGTTCGGCGTCTGCACTGCCCTCGGTCAGCAGCGAGAGATGCCGCAGCACGTCCTGCCAGAACGACGTCGGCATGGGCTCGGCGCAGCAGGCCTCTATGCCCGCCACCGTGCTCTCGACATGCCGCTCATGGAGGTCGATGCGTTCCGCCTCATCCAGCTGGCTGCCCTGCCAGTCGCACTCGGCAAAGCGCTCCGGCGCGCGGCGCATGAGTTCACGGAATGCCGCGTCGTGGCGCAGGAAGCCCTCGACAATCAGCTGTGCACACTGGCCTGCGCGGAGCGCCGAGACGAATCCCCGTTCACGGGTCTGGCGGCGGCCATTGATGGGAGCCGGGGCGATGGAGTAAGTCATGGTCATTCCCCTAGTGGGCAGCGTGATGGAACTGCTGTTCTTCGGTGCTGCCGGCCAGCGCCGTCAATGAAGAACTGCCGGCGAGGATGGTCTGCGTGACGTCATCGAAGTAGCCCGCCCCGACTTCGCGCTGGTGGCGCGTCGCCGTGTAGCCGTGCTTCTCCGCTGCGAACTCCGCCTCCTGCAGCGCCACGTAGGCGGACATCTGCCGGTCGCGATAGCCGCGCGCCAGGTCGAACATCGCGTAGTTGAGCGCATGGAAGCCGGCGAGCGTGATGAACTGGAAGCGGTAACCCATGGCCCCGAGTTCACGCTGGAAGCGGGCGATCGTCACGTCGTCGAGCTTGCGTTTCCAGTTGAACGACGGCGAGCAGTTGTACGCCAGCAGCTTGCCGGGATAGCGCGCATGGATGGCTTCGGCGAACTGCCTGGCCTCCTCCAGATCCGGCTTGCCCGTTTCGCACCAGAGGAGATCGGCATACGGGGCGTACGCCAGTGCGCGTGCAATGGCCTGGTCGAGGCCGCTGCGAACCTCGAAGAAACCTTCCACCGTACGCTGCGCCGAACGGATGAAGGGACGATCCCGCTCGTCGATGTCGGAAGTGAGGAGCCCGGCCGATTCGGCATCGGTACGGCCCACGATGAGCGTGGGAACACCGCAGATGTCAGCCGCCAGCCGCGCGGCGACGAGCTTGCTGATCGCATCCTGGGTGGGTACCAGCACCTTGCCACCCATGTGGCCGCACTTCTTGGCGGAAGAGAGCTGGTCCTCGAAATGCACGCCGGCGGCCCCGGCCTCGATCATCTGCTTCATCAGTTCGAAGGCATTGAGCACGCCGCCGAAGCCGGCCTCCGCATCGGCCACGATCGGCTTGAACCAGTCGATGGAGGTGTCGCCTTCCGCGCAATGCAGCTCGTCCGCGCGCTTGAGGCAGCTGTTGATGCGACGGACCACCGCTGGCACCGAATCCGCCGGGTACAGCGACTGGTCGGGATACATCTGCCCGGCGAGATTGGCATCTCCCGCCACCTGCCATCCGGAAAGGTAGATGGCGTCAAGACCCGCCTTCACCTGCTGCATCGCCTGGTTGCCCGTCAAGGCTCCGAGGGCATTGACGAACGGCTTGTCATGCAGCGAGCGCCAGAGCTTGTCCGCCGTGAGCTGTGCAAGGCTGTGCTCGACCTGGACGGTGCCGCGGAGCCGGACGACAGCCTCTGCAGCGTAAGGCCTGACCACACCCTGCCAGCGGGTGTCGGTATCCCAATGTCGTTGCAGGCTCTCGGCATCCCGGAAATGGGTCATGTCAGTTTCTCCAGCGTTCAGGCAATGAGCTCGTAGGCAGGCACGGTCAGGAAATCATCGAATTCGTCACGCGTCACCATGTAGCTGAACAGGCGTTCCGCGGTCGCAAAAGAACCCTGCGCAATGCGCTCGCGTCCCAGCGTGCGGCGCATGGCATCCACCTCTTCGGCGATGAGGTTGTCGATGCGGAGCGCCGTGATGGGTCTCCCCGCATTGCAGCGGGCTTCATGGTGGATCCACTGCCACAGCTGGGCGCGACAGATCTCGGCGGTCGCCGCGTCTTCCATCAGGCCGAACAGCGGCACGCAGCCGGTCCCTTCGAGCCACCCTTCGAGGTAGCGGATGCCGACACGGATGTTGTGCCGCATGCCGGCCTCGCTGATCTCTCCTTCCGGCACCCTGAGGAGATCCGCTGCCACCACGCGCACGTCGTTGCGCGGGACATGCAGCTGGTGCGGCGACCGGGTGGCATCGAAAGCCTGGAAGGCCACGGCGGCGAGCCCCGGATGCGCGATCCACGTTCCATCGTGACCTGCCTGGGCCTCGCGCTGCTTGTCGGCCAGGACTGTCGACATGGCAATCGCATTCGCGTGGCTGTCGTCGCGAATCGGAATCTGGGCCGCCATGCCGCCCATCGCGTAGGCATGGCGCCGGTGGCAGGTCTTGATCAGCAGCTCGACGTACGACTTGAGGAACGGCTGAGCCATCGTGATCGTCTTGCGGTCCGGCAGGACGAAATCGGACCGGGTGCGGAAGGTCTTGATGAAGCTGAAGATGTAGTCCCAGCGGCCGCAATTGAGGCCGGTGATGTGGTCCCGCAGCTCGAACAGGATCTCGTCCATCTCGAAGGCTGCCGGCAGCGTTTCAATGAGCACGGTGGCGCGCACCGTGCCTGAGGGCATGCCGAGGTGGGCCTGTGCCGCGAGGAACACGTCGTTCCAGAGGCGTGCCTCGAGATGGCTTTCCAGCTTGGGGAGATAGAAGTACGGCGCCGTGCCCCGCTCCCGCAGTTCATGGTGGTTGTTGGCGAGGAACACCGCGAAATCGAAGAGCGCTCCTGAAACCGGCTCGCCGTCGACGTGCACGTGCTTTTCCTGAAGGTGCCAGCCACGCGGCCGCACGATGAGCGCCGCGACTTTCGGGTTCAGGCGGTAGTCCCTGCCCGTGCCGGGATCGGTGAAGGTGATCCGGCGCTGCACGGCATCGATGAGGTTCTGCTGCCCGGCCAGCAGGTTGTCCCAGGTCGGTGCGCACGCATCCTCGAAGTCCGCCATGAACACCTTGACCGGCGCATTGAGCGCGTTGATCACGGTCTTGCGATCAGGCGGGCCGGTGATCTCCACGCGCCGGTCCGCGAGGTCTGCAGGCACGGGACGGATCTTCCAGTCTGCATCGCGGATCGGCCAGGTTTCGGGGAGGAACCCAGGGAGCTCCCCGGCAGCGATTCGGGCATTCCGGTCCTTCCGTGCGGCGAGCAGCCCCACCCGCTGCGCATTGAACTGGCGATGCAGCGTCGTCAGCAGCGTCCGGGCGCCAGCGGTCAGCACGCCTTCGTGTGGCGACGCCGCGATCCGGCGTAACACCAGCGGTTCCTGCAGTTCGAGCGGGGCAGTCGCGTTCATGGCCCGACTATAGGCCCGGACTTGAGAGAAATTTGACTATAGAAACTTCACACTGTTAATTTCACACGCGCACTGGGGGTGAACAGCGGAGCTGGCAAATGACGACCTTCGACCGGAAGAGCCACTTCCTCGGCGCCAAACTGCGCGCTTCGCGAAAACGCAATCGCCTCACTCTCGAGGAACTCTCATCGCGCTGCATCCAGGCCGATGCTGCGCGCGCGCCCTCGGTGTCGTACCTCAGCATGATCGAGAGCGGCAAGCGCATGCCGTCCGACGAACTGCTCGGGCTGCTGGCAAAAGTCTTCCAGCGCGATCCCGCGTGGTTCCTCGACGACAGTCCCGAACTCGACACCGTGATTGGACGCGAACCCGCAGGCGGAGCGGTCCATGTCCCGTTTGAACCCGCGTTCCTGTTCTCGAAGGAGCTGCTCCAGGCCGCCATCCCCGAGCTGCTCGCGCAGACCGGCACGACCGGCCGGCAGTTCGCGCACCTGCTGATCCGTTCGCACCAGGAGCTGTCGCACAACGACTTCCCCGATCTCGAACGGGCCGCGGAGAGCATCGGCGAGCGCCGCTTCCCGCTGTCGGTGGACGACCTGTTCCGCCTCTGCAGGAAGCATGGCCTCGAACTCAGGTGGTTCGAGCGCAAGCCGCTGCTCGCGAAGGACAACGACCGCGAGGTGCGCAGCATGATGCGTTCCTTCTTCGACGCACCGCGCACGGTGTACCTGAATCGCAGCCTCGAGGCGGACCCTGCCCGCCTCAAGTTCGATCTGGCGTCCCATCTCGGGCACAAGATCCTGCATGGCGGAGACGGCCTGAAAACCGCGCACGCCACCGGCGGCGAGATCGGTGGCAGCCCTGCCGGCGCGGCCCTGGGCGTGGCCGGACTCAACCCCTACGACGTGCTGCACGCCTGGCGCGACTTCGAGTGCAGCTTCTTTGCCGGCGCCCTGCTCTGCCCCAAGATTCCCTTCAGGCGGTTCCTGTCGCGCGAGCGCTACCGGATCGAAGCCGCACGCAAGATCGAAGTGACGCCCGCGCTGATCATGCGGCGGATGACGAAGGTGTCACCCTACCCGTACTGGCATTTCTTCGATGCGTATCCGCCTGGATTCCTGCGTGCCGTGTACCGTGGCAACGGCATTCCGCTGCCGTGGGGCAACCTGACCCAGGTGACGGATCCCTGCCCGCATTGGGCCGTCTTCCGGATGCTCGAGGGACCGCGCGAGCGCAGCTCCCAGATTTCAGTCCTGCGCACCGGCGAGCGCTCGCTGCTTTACTGCTGCCACTCCGTCCGCGTGCAGGACATGGCGCGCAACCCGCACGTCCTGTCGGTCGGCGTGGACCTCGATCCCGCCTTGCGGTCGAACGGCCTTGATGCGGACGGGATCATCGACTCCATCACCTCCTCGTGCCTCTCCCAGGACGGCGAAGCACCCATCCCCGGGCAGGCAGTGGCCGGCATCCAGGCGATTGCCAACGTCCTCGGGATCGCCTGGGTCGAGGAAGCGTTGAAGTCGCCGGCTCGCATCATCTGTCCCCGCAGCACGCATTGCCCGCGCAGCGACCGGTGCGATGGCACACGCGGCACCCGCGCCCGCGAAATGGCCGACATCAGGCAGGAAATCATCGACGACGTGCAGGGCGCGGGCCGCTGACACCTGGCCCGCCATGGACGCCGTGTTCCGCTGGATCGAAGGCAGTGCCTTGAGTCTCTGGATCGGGCAAAGCGAAACCGTGTTCGCCTTTCCGCTGATCCTGGTGTTGCATACGCTGGGGATGGGCATGCTGGCGGCGGTCAGCGGAGCGATCGACCTGCGGATGCTTGGGATCGCAACTGCATTGCCGTTGCGGAAGCTCGGCCAGTTCCTGCCCCTGTTCTGGACGGGCCTCGCCATGAACGTCATTTCGGGCCTGCTGCTGCTCATCGCCTATCCGACGAAGGCGCTCACCAATCCCTTCTTCTACCTCAAGCTCGCGTGCGTGGGTCTGGGGGTCTGGATCACGGTGGTGCTGCGCCGGGAAGTGCTGAACGATCCGCTCGACCTGTGGCCGGTGCTGCAACGGCACCAGCGGCTGGCGGCCCTGTCGCTCGTCGCCTGGACCATGGCGATCGCCCTCGGCCGCCTGCTCGAATACACGTACACCCGGCTGTACGTCGACTTCGAGGGCGCCTGATGGAGGCCGGCGTCGCCCCGTGGGAAGCGTGGGTCCGCAGCACGTGGCTGGCCGAGTTCGTGCTGACCTACGGCTGGACCTGGCCGCTGTTCGAGATCCTGCACTACCTCGGGCTGACGCTGCTGCTCGCCTCGGTCGGCCTCTTCGACCTGCGTGTCCTCGGCATGGCCAAGGGCATTGCGCCCCGCGCGCTGCACCGGCTCGTGCCCTTCGGGATCGCGGGTTTCGTGATCAACCTGCTGACGGGTCTCGCGTTCTTCGCCGGCTTTCCGGAACAATATGCGTACAACGATGCCTTCCGATTGAAGCTCGCCTTCATGCTGCTCGCCGGCCTGAACATCGCCGTGTTCTATACCGCTGTCTTCCGCCGGCTGCAGGAACTGCCCGCCGAGGCCGATGCGCCGACCCTCGCGAAGGTGATCACCGGGATTTCCCTCACGTCCTGGCTGATCGTGCTGGTGGCCGGCCGCCTGATCACCTTCTACCGCCCGCCGTTCTCGCATTAAGGCCGGGCGGGCACTGGCAGATTGAGGTCGACGAGGGTGATGGCGTTCCAGTCGTTCATGGGGATGACGAGCCGGTTACGCTTCGAGTCGTAGGTCATCGAAGCGGCATTGGGAATCCCGAAGGCAACCATCTCCGCCGGCTGACCCGGACGAATGCGGGACACGGTGCCCTGGCGCACGCTGCTGACGTACTTCGTGCCGTCGGGAAGAATGGCGATGCCATCGTTGCCCGGGTCAACGGCTTTCTCCGTCCTGAGCAACGCGCCCGCGGGCGAGAATGTCAGCACATCGTTGGTGCCGATGTTCACGACCACGATATTGCCTGCAGGATCGATGGCAATGCCGTTCGGTCTTTCCAGCGGCGAACCTGCGACGAACACCGATGCTTCACCCCTGGGGGTAATGCGGAAGACCTTCCAGG
Source organism: Pseudomonadota bacterium (assembly GCA_031398625.1). Lineage (GTDB taxonomy): Bacteria > Pseudomonadota > Gammaproteobacteria > Steroidobacterales > Steroidobacteraceae > CAIUGU01. Next base: position 16,067 of record JANNNQ010000067.1, on the reverse strand, counting down.
TCTCGCTGTTCGTGTCGCCGGTCTGCGTGCCATAGATCGTGCCGTCCGCGGCGACTTCGATGTCGTTGAAGCGCAGCACCCCGGGAACCTGCACACTGCCCCGGGGTGCGCCGGTCTGCATGTCGAACCAGCGCACCGTATCGATATCCGCCAGGTACAGCATGCCATTCGCGATATCGCTGCCGAGCGGATGATTCAGCGTAAGCCCGTTGCGATTGACGCCAATCCACTTGAGCGTATGCACGGTGCCATCCGGATTGATGAGCGACACATAGCCATCGTTCGGCAGGACGTCCTGGGCGATCCCGGCGCTCGGCACCACGTAGAGGTCCCGTTCGGCGTCATACGAGATGCTCTCTGCGAACCGGAATCCGCCATAGGTGCGGGCATTGGCGCTCGTCTGAAGCGCAGGTCCGGCGACAAAGGGCTGGGTCGCGGGATCAGGTGCGGGTGCGGGAGCCTGGGCCATGGCCACCTGGAGCGCAGACAGCCCCATCGTTAACGAGCCGATGAATCCCCGCATCGTCATTCTCCTGTTGCCGCGACAGCGGGCGGATGAGAACACACCGATGCCGGGCAGGGCAACGGCCGTCCCTGAGTCGTCCCTGAGTCGTCCCTGAGTCGGGTGATCAGGGTGCGGCAAAGATTGTTGCATCACCCTGCCAACCGCATTTCAGCCGAGTATCACGCGCACCCGATGGACACTGCCATCATCGACCAGGGGAATCCGCGCCTCGCAGTCCGACAGCAGCACGCCATCCAGCTCGGTGCGGACCACGCCAACGCTGACCGCCTGCGGGTTCTCCACGACGATCTCGTAGCGCGACGCGGCGTAGCGATAGTGGATCTCGAAGCGGGGCCAGACGCGCGGAATGCAGGGCGCGATCACGAGGAACGCGCCTTCCTTGCGGAACCCGAGGATGCTTTCCAGGCCCGCCCGGTACATCCAGCCGGCCGAACCCGTGTACCAGGTCCAGCCACCGCGCCCGGCATGGGGCGCCACGGAATACACGTCCGCTGCCACCACGTAGGGCTCCACCCGGTAGCGACGCAGTCCGGCGCGCGTGCGCGAATGATTGATCGGATTCAGCAGCGCAAACAGCTCTGCCGCCTTCTCGCCCTGCCCCAGTTGGGTGAAGGCGATGACCGACCAGGCGGCGGCGTGCGTGTACTGGCCGCCGTTTTCCCGCAACCCCGGCGGGTAGCCTTTCACATAGCCCGGATCACGCGGCGTGGTATCGAAGGGCGGCGTGAACAGCAAGGCGAGTCGGTCCTCGCGACGGACCAGCTGCGCATCGACGGCCGCCATCGCCGCGTGGGCGCGGACCGGGCTGGCGGCGCCGGACATCACGCTCCAGGATTGCGCAATGGAATCGATCCGGCACTCGTCATCGGCACTGGACCCGTAGGCAGTCCCGTCATCGAAGTAGCCGCGCCGATACCACGCGCCATCCCACGCGGTCCTTTCCAGGGATGCCTGCAGCGACGCCGCGTGCTCGAGCCAGCGCGTGCTCCGCGCGACGTCAGTCCGGGCGCGGGCCACCGGTGCGAAACAGGAAAGGGTGCGGTAGAGGAACCAGCCGAGCCAGACGCTTTCTCCCCGGCCGTGTTCGCCAACGCGATTCATGCCGTCGTTCCAGTCGCCCGTGCCGATGAGGGGTAACCCGTGCTCTCCCACTGCCAGGCTCGCATCGAGTCCCCGCGCGCAGTGTTCGAAGAAAGTGGCAGTGGTTGCCGAGGGCGCAGGCAGGAAATACGCATCGTGCGCGCCCGCTGCCAGCGGCGGGCCTTCGATGAAGGCGACTTCCTCATCCAGCAGCGAAGCATCGCCCGTGACTTCGAGGTAGCGGACCGCGGCAAGCGCCAGCCAGATCCGGTCATCCGAGATGCGGGTGCGCACGCCCTGCCCCGTTGGCGGCAGCCACCAATGCTGGACATCGCCTTCGGGGAACTGGCGGCCGGCCGCCCGCAGCAGATGCTCGCGCACGATCGCGGGCTGCGTGAGGACGAGCGCCATGCCATCCTGCAGCTGGTCGCGAAATCCGTAGGCCCCGCTGGCCTGGTAGAACGCCGAGCGGGCCCAGACCCGGCACACCAGGGTCTGGTACAGCAGCCAGCGATTGAGCAGGATGTCCATGGGCCGGTCCGGCGTGCTCACCTGGATCGTTCCGAGCACCGCCTCCCACTGTTCGTGAACCGCTTGCAGCACGGCGTCGAGGTCCGCCGCCCGGTACTTTGCAATCAAAAGCCGGGCTGCCTCTGCAGAAGCTGCCTCGCCCAGGAACACGACAATCTCCCGGCTCTCGCCCGGCTTGAGTTCCAGCACGGTCTGCAGCGCGCAACACGGATCGAGGCCGGCGCCGGTGCGACCGGACAGGTTCCCGTCGACCAGCAACCCCTGGGGCCGGTCGAGCCGGCCGTGCCTCCCCAGGAACTCCGTCCGGTCACCGGTCCAGTAGGCCTGCTGGTCGGCCAGGTCCGCGAAGGCGACCTGTGAACCGAAGTGGATGCTGGCCGCGTTGTGGGCGAACAGGGCGCCGGTCCCGGGATCGATGGCAGTGACGACGTGGGGCGCCGAGACTTCGCGCTGCGTACCCAGCACCCATTCGACATAGGCGGTCACCGACAGGCGGCGGCGGCGTGTCGACGTGTTGCGCAGGGTCAGCCTGGAAATCTTGACGGGGTCCGCGACGGGCACATACACCAGGAGCTCAAGGTCGATGCCGCGCGCGCTGTATTCGAAGCGGCTGTAGCCCTGGCCATGCCGCACGGAATGAGGCTCGCGCTCTTCCCGGAAAGGCGCGGCCGTGGGACCCCAGATCGCGCCACTCTCTTCGTCACGGACATAGAGCACTTCTCCGGGACGATCGCTCACCGGGTCGTTCGACCATTGCGTCAGCTGATGCTCGCGGCTGTTCTGCGACCACGTATAGCCGCCGCCTTCTGCCGCGATCTGGAACCCGAAACGCTCGTTGGCGATCACGTTGATCCAGGGCGCGGGGGTGGCCTGCCCCGGATCGAGCCGGATCACATATTCCCTGCCATCCGCGGAGAAACCGCCGAGCCCATTGAAGAACTCGAGGTCATCCGGACCTGGGGCGCGCAGTCCGATCTCGCGCAGCGGCCACCGGGCAGAAGCCGGAAAGCGCGCCCTGGGCAGTTCCAGCCTGCGATCGAGCTGGTCCGCCAGATCGCCGTACTGGCCGGCAAACACGACGCGGGCGATGGACTTCAGCCGGTCGCGTGCTGCGGCAGCGATCAGGTCCGTGCGCAGGACGAACACCGTGCCCCGGCCGCCGTCCGCTTCCCGGTCACCGACGAGCGACGGCCGCGACTGGCTGGTCCGCACCGCCGACTCGATCGCCAGCTGCAGGTCCTGGATGTAGGACGACCCGCGTTCGTTGAGCACGACGAGATCGACCGCGAGCTTCTTGAGACGCCAGTATTCGTGCGCCCGCAGCAGCTGCCGCAGGACCGCGATATCTTCGACATGCTCGATGCGGAAGAGCACGAGCGGCACGTCGCCCGAGATGCCATGGGCCCACAGGACCGCCGGACTGCCGCTGCCCTGGCGAATCGTGGCCGCAGGCGACCGCAGCGACGCATCCGCATACAGCACGTGACTCGCAATCCGCTGGAAGAGGTTGGCCTCCTCGGCATTTACCCCGAGGTGACGCAGCTGTACCTGGGCCTGCGTCCAGGCCAGCGTGGCCGCGCGGCCAAACGCGTTGACGTCGTGGTGCTTGTCGAACAGGTCGAGGACGCCGGCCCGCGAAGACGCGACCTCGGTCCAGAACGAAAGGTGGACCGTGGCGCCCGGAGGGATGCGCACGCGGTAGCGGAGTACGAACACCGGGTCGAGAACCGTTCCGGCCGTGTTCGACAGCGGACGGCCATCGAATACCGCAATGGGCTCATCGATTTCGCGGCCCCGGCCAAGGAACCGCGCCCGATCCGATTCGAACTCAGGCTGGCCCAGCACCTCGCCTTCCACGACGGCATGATGGGCCATCCACACGTCGGGCTCATCCGGCGACCGCTTGCGTCGCGTGGCGAGGAGGACGCCGGGTCTGGCCACGTACTCCGTCTGCACGAACAGCTTGGAGAACGCCGGGTGAGCGGCATCGGCTTCCGGCGGCGCAAGGACGAGTTCGCAGCAGGAGGTGACGTCGATCACCCGCACCTCGTCCCCCGTGTTCGACAGCGAGAGCCGGCGCACTTCCGCATCGTCCTCGGGCGACACGATGATCTGCAGTCGCGACACCATCCCTGCGTCCACGCGCTCGAACTCCGCACGGTCCTCCATGAACGCCACGGCGTACCTGTCGGGATCGATGCCGGCGGGCTGCTGTGTCGCTGACCATACATCGCCCGAGCGGACGTCCCGCATGAAGAGATAGGTACCGGTATCGTCCCGGGTCGCATCCGCACGCCAGCGCGTGAGGGCCAGTCCCTGCCAGCGGCTGTAGCCGGAACCCGCGGCACTCACCATCACCGAGTAGCGGCCATTCGACAGCAGATGGGTCTGCGGAGTGGGGGTGTGCGCGGTGTGCAGCCGGCGTACCTCGGGAAACTCCTCGATGCCCACGCGCGATGCCGTCCGGACTTCCTCCGCCCTGGGGTGGCTGACCGTGAGGTCGCGCGGCGTGCCTTCCTGCAGCAGCAGCTCCGTGGCCCGGATGCTGGGCTCCGCGTGGAAGCGGGCCCGCATCCTGCCGTCGAACAGCACGTTGGCGATCGCCACCACGGTCATGCCCTGGTGATGGGCCATGTACGCCCGGACGATGGCAAGCCTCGCGTCCTGCGGCAGCCGTGAGCGGGTGTAGTCCAGCGCTTCGTAGAAACCGTAACGCCCACGGGCACCCAGCATAGCCAGCCTCAGGAAGTTCTGCGCCGCGGCGTCCGGATCGACCATGGCAGCCAGCGCGGTCGCATACGGGGCGATCACCAGGTTCTCGCTCAGGCCGCGCTTCAGTCCGAGGCCGGGAACACCGAAGTTCGAATACTGGTAGGTGAGTTCCAGGTCACGCGCGCTGTAGGCCGATTCGGAAACCCCCCACGGCGTCCCCAGCGTATTCCCGTACTCGATCTGCCGGCGCACGATCAACCGGTTCGTCTGCTCGAGGAGGCTGCCGGCGGGTGCGCGCATGACGAGCGACGGCATCAGGTACTCGAACATCGATCCTGACCACGACACCAGCGCGATGCCCGGTCCGATCGGCGTGACTTCCCGGCCCAGGCGGAACCAGTGCCGCGCAGGGACATCGTTCTTCGCTATGGCGAAGAAACTGGCAAGGCGCGCCTCCGAGGCCAGCAGGTCGTAGCAACTGGAATCCGCTTCCCCTTCATCCACGCGATACCCGATGACGAGCAGCTTGCGTTCCTGGTCCAGCAGGAAGCCGAACTCCATCGCCCATGCCATGCGGCGAGCGGTCTGCCCGAGGGTGGCCAGGCGTTCGTTCAGCTGTGTCCGGGTCGCCTGCGTCTGCAGGCTTTCGGCGTGCCAGTCCTCAAGCCCGTGCAGGAGCGCCTCGGTCCAGAAGACGAGGTCACCATGCGGCTCGTCGTCGTACTCGCCTGCCAGGGCCCGGGCCGCGTCCGCCAGATTGGCCGCAGCCTGCAGGAGACCGCCCATGCGATCCGGCTCAGGCAGTGCGGCCGCTTCGAGCTGTCTCTCCAGCACGGCGAACAGGTCAAGCAGTTGCGCCGGGGTCACTGCGTGCAGCCGCCGGCCGCGAGGCAAGGCGAGCAATGCTTCCCGCACGAAATAAAGGGCATCGCGGCTGCCTGCGGCAAAGGCCGAACCGTCCGGGGGCGACTCGATCCAGTCGCGGCACGCGTTGGCAACCGCCACCAGGTGGGCGGCGAGGTTGCCGCTGTCGACGGCAGAAACGTACCTCGGTTCGAGCGGCCGCAGATCGCTGGTGCCGTACCAGTTGTAGAAATGGCCGCGATACAACTGCAGCTGTCCGAGCGTCGCGAAGGTCGCATTCAGCCTTGTCACCGCGGTGGCGATACCGATCCAGCCGAAGTCCCGCGCGCTGATCGTGCAGAGGAGGTAGAGGCCGATGTTGGTCGGGGACGTCCGGTGGGCCACCACCGGATAGGGATCTTCCTGGAGATTGTCGGGTGGCAGCCAGTGGTCGCCCGCAGTCACGAACGTCTCGAAATAGCGCCACGTGCGCCGAGCGATCCGCCGCAGCGCCAGGCTGTCTTGCGGCTGCACCGCCAGCCGGCCGGCGACCAGCGGTGACATGCTGATGCGCCAGGCAATCGCGGGAGCCAGGCACCAGGCAAGGACCAGGGGGAAGGCCATCCAGCCATTGCGCCCGGCCACCACCACTGCGATACCGATCGCAACGGCCAGCAGCACGCTGGCACCGAAGCGTCGATAGAACCCGATCGGACCGAGTCGCGAGCTGAGCTGCGCCTGCGCCGCCGTCACCCACTCGAGCAGGTGGCGCCGGCTGATACCCAGGCGGAACAGCGTGCGCAACATCGCATCCAGCATCAGCCAGGCCTGGTGCGCCATGAACGCGATGCTCAAGCCGATCTGCACCAGTGCGAGACAAAGGTCATGCCACAGCGCACGCAGATGGCTTTGCGCCTGGATGCCGCGATGGCGGGGAACGATGGCTGCGAGGACGGGCACCAGCGCGGGAAGCGCGAGTGTCGCGAGGATGAAGGCCGTCCACGGCAACGCCTGCGGCAACAGGCACCACCCCGCCACCAGTGAGGCGATGCTGGCCGGCGCCGACAGGGTGCGACGGAGATTGTCGAGCATCTTCCAGCGGCCCAGCAGCGGCAGTTCGCCTGCCTTGCCCCGCCTGAGCCCGAGAATCCACGGCAGCAGTTGCCAGTCGCCGCGCGCCCACCGGTGATTGCGTGCGGCTGCGACGTCGTAGCGCGACGGAAACTCCTCGACCACTTCGATGTCGGAGACGAGTCCCGCGCGGGCGAACGTGCCCTCGAACAGGTCGTGGCTGAGCAGCGATCCCTCCGGCACGCGGCCGGCCAGGGCGGCTTCGAATGCATCGACGTCGTAGATGCCCTTGCCGGCATACGATCCCGCGCCGAACAGGTCCTGGTAGACATCGGCTGCCGCCACATCGTAGGGATCGATCCCGGTCATGCTCGAGAAGATCCGCTGGAACACGGAGCCCTCCCGGCCCACGGGCAGGGAAGGCGTCACGCGCGGCTGCAGGATCGCGTAGCCCGCCACGATCGTGCGCTGGTCCGGTCCAAGGCCAGGGCGGTTGAGCGGATGCGCCAGCTTGCCGACCAGTCGCCGCACGGTCTCCCGGGGCAATCTCGTGTCGGCATCCAGCGTGATGACGAACCGGATCTCCGTGGGAACGCCGGCGCCGTGCAAGCCACCGGCAACGAAGGTGGTATCGACCGCCCCGCGCAGCAGCCGGTTCAACTCATGCAGCTTGCCGCGCTTGCGCTCCCAGCCCATCCAGCAGCGCTCCGTGTCGCTCCAGACGCGACGACGATGCAGCAGGTGGAAGCGATCGCCCGAGGGCGCGGGTCCGTGCAGCCTGTTCAGGCGCGCGACGCCGGCTTGCGCCAGCAAGAACAGTTCGGCGTCGCCCGCTTCGCTTTCATGGGCGGCATCGGTCCAGTCTGACAGCAGCGCGAACTGCACTTCCCCATCGACCGACGCGAGGTAGTGAACCTCCATGCGTTCGAGTTGCAGCTGCACTTCCGCAGCTGACGACAACAGCACCGGCACGGCTACCAGCGTCCTCAGCTCGCGCGGGATGCCGTCGCGCAACTCCAGGCCCGGCAGGATGGTGGCGCCGACCTTGCCGGTGACTGCCCGGTTGACCAGCGAAACTGCGGCATCCATCGCGGGAACGAGACCCGCTGCGGCCAGCAGTGCCAGCACTGTCGCACCGAGGCCCGCCGAGTCCATGGCCAGCAACGGTAGCGCCAGGATCGCGAGTGTGCCGAGACAGACGGCGCCGATGTAGCTGGCAGGCCCGAGTCTCACGATCCTGCGCTTCACCCAGTGACGCAGCGGCGGGCGATAACCGACTTCGCGCTCGAGACGCGGTCGTCCCTGGCCGATGAGGAAGTGGCCCGGATCCCGCTCGCGGACGCGTTCCGGCGCGCTGCCGCCTGCCAGGGCGATCACTGCGCGCGTCACTTCGGGTTCGGTCAGGTCCGAACCCCTGGCGAACTCCTCGATGGCACTGCGATAGAGATTGCGCGTCGCAAAGTCCATCGCCGCGAAATCGCCTGCGCCCCGTAGCGCGGCATCGACGAGGCTCACTTCCTCGAAGAACTCGGGCCAGTGCACATCGCCGATCAGCCGCATGCTGGTGATGATGTTGCGTACCGTGACGTTCGCGGCACCCTGGCGCTGGTGCTCGTCATGAACGATCTCGTCCGCGGTGAGTCCTTGGGCGGCAAGGCGGCTTTCAAGCCACGCCAGCGCCGGAGTGACGCTGGGATCCTGATCGCGCAGGCGCTTCACCAGCTGCACGATGAACGCGGCCGGCAGGTCCTGCTCGTGCTGTGCATGGCGGCGCAGCGCACCAGGGTCTGCGAGGACGCCGGGCACCGCCAGCAGCTGGTCGGCCACCCGGTCCGCCGCCTCGCGCGCACCGCGGCTGTCCACGATCCGCGCCGCTGCCCGCCGCAGGTTCTCGACGAGCACGACTCGCAGCGTGATGGCGATGGCCCAGAGTTCGCCGATCGTCAGGGGCTGGACCACCTGGTAGGCGCTGACGAACCGGCGCAGCGTCGCGGATTCGAAGCGGCTGTCGCTGTGTGCAATGAGCGCCCACGCAATGCCGAAGACCCGCGGATAGCCTGCGAGGTGGCCGCTGGCCAGCTTTGGCAGTTGCGCGTAATAGCCCGGCGAAAGATCCACCTGGATCTCGCGGATCTGGGCTTCGACGAGGTGGTAGTTGTCGATCAGCCACTCGGCGGCAGGCGTGATCGAGCTGCCCTCGTTCACGGCTGCCGCGATCGCCCGATAGGCCCCCAGCAGCACCGCCGCGTTGTCATTCATCCTTGCGTTCAGGGACAGCCGCCGCAGCGGCTGTGCGGTCACCTCCTGCGCTTCGGCCAGGCTTGCCGCGTGACCCTCGAGGCGTTCGATGCTGAACAGCTCCTCGCGAATGATGCGATCCGAGTTCCAGGGCGAATCCGGCGAGTCGCGCCCGAACAGGCGCTGCAGCGCGCCACTCAACGGTATTCCCCTGCTATCGAAGGTCCGTTCCACGACGACGCCCAAGCTGCTGCTCGTACATCACCCGACTCTGCTCATAGCATCTGCACGAGGCGTCCTCGAGACCCGCGCTATCGAGGATGCGGAGTTCCCCGCGCCGGTAGGTGATGAGGCCGCGGGCATGCAATGCCCCTGCGGCCTGGGTGATCCCGACCCGCCGCACACCGAGCATGTAGGCGAGGAATTCATGGGTGATGTGGAACCGGTCCGCGTGCGCCCGATCGCGGGTGAGCAGCAGCCAGCGGGCAAGGCGCGCCTCCACGACGTGGTAGCGGGCACAGGCCGCCGTCTGCGCGAGCTGGCTCATCACGACGTGCAGATAGCGGCCCAGCGCCTCGCGCAAGACACCGTTCTGCTTGCAGTAGCGATTGAAATCGGCCGCACGCATGCGCAAGGCCTTGCCCGCTCCCTGCACCAGCGCATGCTGGGAGGAGGTGGCCACGCCCAGGATGAGGGAGGTTCCCAGCATGCCCTCGTCACCAATGATCCCCACCTCGAGCTTTTCGTTTTCGTTCAGCGCCGTGATGAGGGAGATGAAGCTGTCGAGGGGAAAGAAGACGTGCTTGACGCGCGCGCCGGCTTCACTCAGCACCTGCGAGATGTCGAGATTGACCAGGTCGCAGCTCGCCACGAAGCGGCGCTGCAGCGACGGGGGCAGCCCTGCAAGGAGCAGATTGGTGTGGGGCGCCTGTATCGATGGAGTCATTGCGGGTGGGAGTCGTTGCGCCGGGCGGGGATGCCGGCTGCAGTCCGCAACCGGGGCTGCATGACCACCTTGAGGTGCGCCGCCCGATCCGTCGGTACGGAACCGTACGGAGAGGCGTGCTGCGGGGGAACGATCAGTAACTGCGTGCGACCAGCTTGAACGCCGGCAGCAACCGGTCCGACTCCTTCTTCACGACGGCGTAGCACTCGCAGGCCCGGCCCTCGAGGCCTGCCCGGTCGAGGATGGTGATATGGCCCCGGCTGTAGCGGATCAGCCCGGCGTTCTGCAGCTTGCCCGCCGCTTCGGTGACGCCTTCACGACGCACGCCCAGCATGTTCGCGATCAACTCCTGGGTCATCACGAGCTGGTTCGAGGGCAGGCGGTCGAGGCTCAGCAACAGCCAGCGGCAGAGCTGCTCGTCGAGGGAATGGTGCCGGTTGCAGACCGCTGTCTGCGCCATCTGGGTCAGCAGCGCCTGGGTGTACAGCAACAGCAGGTGTTGCATGACACCTGCCCTGGCGAACTCTTCCTTCAGGAGCTTGCCGGCCAGGCGATAGGCATTGCCTGCGCTCTGGACGACTGCGCGGCTGGGCGTCGTCTCCCCACCCATGAACAGCGATACGCCGACCAGGCCCTCGTTCCCGACCACGGCTATTTCAGCCGACGCCCCGTCCGCCATCGTATAGAGCAGGGAAACGATCGAGTCCGTCGGAAAATAGACATGCCGCAGGCGGGTTCCGGATTCGTACAGCACTTCCCCGAGCCCGAGCGGGACGAGCTCGAGGTGAGCCTGCAAGCGCTCGCGATCCGCTGCAGGCAAGGTGGCAAGCAGCTGATTCTCGCTCGGTGAAACAGGTGAGACCATCGCCGCGCTCCCGGAAACCACACATCCGTATGAACCAGCCGGCGAGCGAACCATCGCGAGAAGCTGGCGGCAGAGTGTAGCCCCAATTGGCCTCGATTGTTCGGTAGCGAACAGATCGCCCTCGTCCCTCTTGCAGGCGGCTCGCGTTCAGCTCTGGCGGGATGCCGTGCTAGGCTCGCGAGTCTTCCGCCAGCGCGAACAGGTCAATCATCAGAAGATGCGCCTTTCCGTCCTCGACCAGGCACCGATCTCTGCGGGCCAGACCGCTGCAGATGCGCTCCGGAACACGCTCGACCTCGCCCGGCTTGCCGACAGCCTGGGTTACTCGCGTTACTGGGTGGCGGAACATCATTCGATGGGCTCGCTCGCCTGCCCCGCGCCCGAGATCCTCCTCGCCCGACTGGGCGCCGAGACGCAACGTATCCGCCTCGGATCGGGCGGAGTGATGCTGCCCCACTACAGCGCGTTCAAGGTGGCAGAAACCTTTGCGATGCTGGACGCGCTGACCCCGGGCCGCATCGATCTTGGCCTCGGCCGGGCTCCCGGTGGCGGACCGCTAGAGACGTTTGCGTTGCGCCGGGACCGGAGCGAACGGCCGATGGCCGACGATTTCGGCGAACAGCTGCATGAACTCCTCGCCTTCCTTGACCAGGACTTTCCTCCCGGCCATCCCTTCAGTCGCATCCGGCTGCCCGCCAGCTCGCTGAGCGGCAAGGACGTCTGGCTGCTCGGCTCGAGCCTGGGGAGTTCATCTGCCGCAGCGCAGCTCGGGCTGCCCTATGCCTTCGCGCATTTCTTCAGCGGCGAATCCACGCGGGATGCCATCGGGCGCTACCGCTTAAGCTTCATGGCCTCGAAGTATCGCGACCGTCCGGAAGCCATCGCCGCGGTCGGGGTCATCTGCGCTGCGACGCAGGCGGAGGCCGAGCGGCTGAGTCTCAGCGTGCGGCTGTTGCGCCAGCGATTGCGGCAGGGAATGCCGGGGCCCATCGCTGCCCCTGAGGCAGCGCTCCAGGAACTCGGCTCGAATGCCGGCATGGAAACCGAGCGGCAGGAATGGCCCGCGCATTTCATCGGCACGCCTGAACGGGTGAGGGAGGAATTGACGCTGATGGCAACTGCCCTTGAAGTCGACGAGCTGCTGGTCGTCACCATCACCCACGACCACCAGGCGAGACGCCGCTCCTACGAGCTGCTCGCCGACGCATTCGGAATATCAGGCTAAGCGCGGTCAATTCGCATGGACAACCTTACCCACACGCTGGTCAGCGCGCTGGTCGGAGAGACTGCGCAGCGATTTACTCCTGACGCGCAGTCCGGGCTGCCCGGGAACAGCCGCAGGAATCTTGCCATCGGCCTGATGATGGTCGGCGGCAACCTGCCCGATGCCGACCTGTTCTACACGGGATTGGGCGGCAACAGCCTCGACTATGTCCTCCATCACCGCGGCCATACGCATACGGTGATCGGCGCGCTGCTCATTTCGGTGGTGTTGTACTGCGCGGTCAGGGCGTGGTGGCGATACCGGCGTCTCGAACCGTCGCCCCACGATGGTCGGTTCCTCATCGCCCTCGCGCTGCTCGCGCCGCTGCTGCATCTCGGCTTCGATTTCACGAACAGCTATGGCCTCCATCCCTTCTGGCCAGTGGACAATCGCTGGTTCTACGGGGACGCCGTGTTCATCGTCGAGCCGCTGCTCTGGGCCTGCGCGACGCCGCTGCTGTTCACGCTGCGCAGCGCACTCACGCGAGCGCTGGTGGCACTCGTATTGCTCGCAGGGATCGCGTTGAGCATCGGCACGGGGCTCGTGCCGCTGCCACTGGCCGCCGCGCTCACGGTTTTCACGGTTGCCCTCGCCGCCATCGGCCGCCTTGGGACGGCGCGGACTGCCCTAGCCAGTGGAGTGGGCGCCTGGCTGCTGCTGACGGTGGGTTTCTTCGTCAGTGGCAACGCGGCCGATGCGCGGATCAGCACGATCCTGGGCGAGACCTTTCCCGGCACCCGGACCCTGGATCGCGTGCTGACACCGATGCCTGTCAACCCGTTCTGCCGGGAAGTGTTCCTCGTGCAGATCGAGGGCGACCGCTACCTGGTACGCAAGGCGACGCACGCCCTCCTGCCGGAGTGGATACCCGCAAGCGACTGCCCGCTGCGCACGCTGGGTGGAGAGTCGACGGCTCCGCTCAGGCCGATGACGGTGCCCTCCAGCGACGAAATCGCCTGGGGCGGAGAGCTGTCGATGCCACGTGATCTGCCCGCGACGCTGGCAAGCGACTACTGTGCCGTTCGGGCGCTGCTCAAGTTCGCGCGGGTTCCCTGGATGACCGCCCAGGAAGACGGCTGGCTGGTGGGCGACCTGCGCTACGACCGCGAACCCGAACTCGGCATGGCGGAAGTCGAAGTCGGACCCGCGATGGACGAGTGCCCCAGGCGGATTCCGCCGTGGGTCGAGCCGAGGAAAGACTTGCTTACAAGGTAAGCAAGGGCGACCGGCCGACTCTGTCGGCAAATGGCCGCTGGCATATGGCTGCCTTTGGCAGCAAATGGCTGACCAAGGTCAGCAAAGCTCAGGACATTTGCTCGCCAGAGCCATTTGTCGGCCTGGCCGACCATTCGCCGCCAGGGCGTTTGCCGATGAAATCGGCCTAAGCCTTCAGGTTTTCTTGTTGAGGGTGAGATGCACCCGGCTCGGCTTCACGATCCGCCGGGCATTGAGCTGCAGGATCAGGTCCTCGACGGCCTTGCGCGCCTCGGCAGGCGTCCCCGAGCGATGGCCCACGATCTGGTTGTCGCCCTGGGAGATCACATAACGATGCCAGTCACGGTCATCCGGTCCGAACGGGGCGGCCGCCTTGGCGATGGATACGAGGCAATAGGACCCGTCCACAGGGAGGGTGTCGATTGCTGCTTCAGTCCGGGGTGCATTCATCCCGATACCGTATCCCGTATTCGGGACAAATACGAGAACCTTCGTTCACTTAAAATCGCGCCGGCGCAAAAAATTCCCGGGCAAGCCACCTGGCAAGCGCGTATAGTCCGCCGCGGTCCGTTAGCTTTTCTCCTTTGTCCGCCATTCGGTCGCCGCCTTTCCGGCTTTCGACCCCTTAGCCCTCAAATCCGAAGCGCCTTCGAACCTAAGGCGACAGTTCAAGCCTCAAGTTTCCGCGCGAGCGATCCGCGAAAGCCCCGAAGCCCGCTGTCTTGTTCTCCTTCTGAACCGCCTGGCTTGACCGTCTCCCGGATACGGGTGCCTGTTTTCCAGCGCGTTTTCGGAAATTCGTGAGTCAGTTTTCAATGAGCAAAATCTACGTTGGTAATCTCCCTTTCACCGCTGACGAAAATGCAGTCCGCGCGCTGTTCTCGCAGCACGGCACTGTGGAATCGGTTGCGCTGATCAATGATCGCGACACCGGTCGTCCCCGCGGCTTCGGCTTCGTCGAAATGCCGAAAACCGATGCAGCCCGCGCCATCCAGAGCCTGAACGGCCACTCGATGGACGGCCGCCCCCTCCGCGTCAACGAGGCGCAGGAAAAGACGGGCGGTTCGCGTGGCGGCGGCGGTGGTGGCGGCGGCGGTGGCCGCTGGTAAGCCAATAACGAATCCCATGCCGCGGGTCAGCCCCAGGCGATGATTCGGAAATCCGGTGCCCTTGGGCGCCGGATTTTTTTTGCGCGCGCGTAGTCCGGGCCAGACACGATTCTGGACCGGAAAGGGATGCTGTTGGCTTATGGCCCTTCGACCAGCAGGGCGCGGAAGTCGTTGACGTTGGTGCGCGTGGGCCCCGTGACGATGAGTGCGCCGGCGCTCGCGAACAGGTCGTACGTGCGGTTGCGGGCCTGGGCTTCGCGGCCGTCAAACCCGATATTCGCCGCCATCCGCAACGTATCGGGAGCCAGGAGCGCGCCGGCGTTGTCCTCGGTACCGTCGATGCCATCGGTATCGCACGCAAGCGCGTGGATGCCCGGATGCCCATCGAGCGCGACGGCCACACCCGCCAGATATTCCAGGTTCCGGCCTCCCCGGCCTCCCTGGGCTCTCACTTCGACAGTCGTCTCGCCCCCCGAGAGCAGCAACCAGCGCCCCGGGCGGCTGGCATAGTCCCGGGCCAGGGCCGCATGGGCCGCACCCAGCTCGCGCGCCTCCCCCTCCAGGTTGTCGCCCAGCAGTACCACTTCGCAGCCGGCCCGTCTTGCCGCATCTGCCGCGGCGGTCAACGCATCCTGGGCAGTGGCGACAATACGCGTAGTGAGCCGGGCAGCGTCATCCGGCGCAGGCTTCGGCGTTTCATTCGCGGGTGATTCGAGCGCGCGCCGGACCGACTCCGGCCCTTGCAGCCGGTAGCGAGCGAGGACCGCGCGCGCATCTGCGAGCGTCGTGCTGTCCGGGACCGTGGGACCGGAACCGATATCCCTGGGATTGTCGCCCGGCACATCCGATATCGCGAGCGTGAGGATGGGAACACTCGTGGCACGAGCGAGCCTGCCGCCCTTGATGCCGGACAAGTGCCGCCGGACGCAGTTGATCTCGTCGATGCGCGCTCCGCACTCCAGCAACGCTTTCGTGACCTGGCGCTTGTCGTCGAGCGACAGTCCCGGCGCCGGCATGGGCAACAGCGACGACGCACCACCCGACAAAAGGAAAACGATGCGATCACCGGGAGCGGCCGTGCGCACGGTTTCGAACACGCGGGTTGCGGCCTGCTGCGCGGCAGCGTCGGGAACCGGGTGACCGGCTTCCAGGCACTCGATGATCGATGCCGCTGCATTGCCCGGCTTGAAGCCATGTCCGTAGCGCGTGACGACCAGACCGGCAACGCGCCCCGGGATATCGCGCGCTGCCACTTCCGCCATGGCCGCAGCCGCCTTGCCCGCTCCCAGCACCAGCGTCCGGCCGCTCGCAGGTTCCTTTGGCAGCCAGCCACGCAGCGCCTGTTCTGCAGAAACCGCAGCGACAGCCGTATGGAAAAGCTGCACAAGCAGCCCCGAGGGTGTGTCCCGATTCATGGGCTGGGAACCTCTGAAACAGTGCTATCTGAAACTGGCGACGCATTTTCAACCATGGTCTTTCAATCAGTTGCATCGCTGCTCGCTTGACACATGCAGGTAAATCAGAGCTTCCCTAGTGTGATGTCCCGTTGATAACTTTACAGAGTCTTTCGATTTTGGCGAGGATGGACTCAGAGGTGGCGGTCCACTTGAAGGGCTTGGGGTGTTGGTTGTAATGCTCGACGAAGGTGTTGATTTTGCGCTTCAGGT
>JANNNQ010000064.1:0-22949 GCA_031398625.1 Pseudomonadota bacterium | reverse complement strand
GACGGCGGCAGCAAGTATCCAGTGTCACGGTTGATCGGTCGAAAGTTGCTCATGGCGGAGATCATTCCAGAGGAAACTGTTCGTGATTATCGCTTATCCGTTGATCTTGTATCCATCGCTAAGCCCGACAGGCTGCTAGGTCGATTGCGTGCTCCGCGGATTCGCCAGGACGAAGCAAGCGTTCGTCCAATCCGTGCTTTACGAGTGCGTCGATTAGGCGGGCGACGACCGCATCAGATTCGATGTCCCAAAAGCAGCGCATCCGCTTTGCCTTGGACGAACCCTGCGCGTAGTACTTCGAGTCATTGATGTTCCGTCGCACAAATTCGTCGAAGAAGTCGGCATAGGTGCGGTCGGAAAAGTTAAGCACATAGCCACTGCCCATTCCGAACGCACGCTCCAGCTTTCGCCGCTCCGATGTCGTTAACGAGGACAATCCCAACACCCCTCGATCCATTTTCCAAAAGTTTAGTTGATGTAATAGTGATCGCGCTTGATTGGAAGCCAGAAAACCTCACAGATGAGGAAGCTTGGTGACTGAGTGGCCGGTCGCCGGTAGACACCACCCGAAGAGTCTCAGCTTTGGCTTAGACTCCGCTCGTGCCGCCAAGGCTTTGCGGCGTACCGAGTATCGGTTATTGGGTCACTTAGAGTTGTTCGTGAGAAGTAACCGAATGCCGATCCCAGATCCCAATACGGCTCGTGACAATAGGTGAAGCTGGCCGCGCTCGGATTGAGTCTGGTATCGCTATCCCCGTCCGCATCCCTGCGCGGCTTTATCCTTCCGGGGACACACGTGCAGCACCCAGCATTCCTATCCCTGACGACGCTGCCCGGCAATTCGCAGACCCGGTGCTCGTACCCGCCAAGCGCTGTGCTCGGCTTCGCAGGGAATTGGCTAAGTCTTGGCCATCGGAGCGCGGCCGATACTGAGAATAAGCGGAACAAACTGAAATACAAGAGTGGATGGATGATTTGTGCAGCGCGGTTCCCGGAACACCTCATTACGAATGAGGGGTTCTACCAAATTTGGGCTGAAGGTCTGCTCCTCTCGATGTCCGTCTGCTCTTCGGATTCGGAGCAGCGTTCGGGCCAGAGGCTATTTTTGAAACCGTGTGAGGCAGGAGCCGAACCCGGAGCCTACATGGATGTACTTGCGGCGCTTTCGAAAATAGCCTCTGGCCCGGACGCTGCCTCTTAAGCACTCGGCACAAACTCCGGATCATCCTGATGCTCTCTCTCGAACTTCAGGAAATCGTAGTAGCCGCATTTGTTGCCGTAGGGGTAGACGCGGCAGACGGCGGGGCGGGCGGCGTAGATGGTGCACTTGCGCTCGTCGCGGTCGAAGAAGCGGCAGATGGTCTTGTAGACGTGATCCTTGTGGTGCCTGAGGATCTGCTCGTCGGCGTCCTTCGTCTTGTAGCGATACGTGTAGCGCTTCTTCGCGACTGACACCGAAACGCCGAAGTGCTTCGCCAGCCGCTCGATGTCCTTGTCCTTCACCTCGATCCTTGGATGGCTGCAGCAGTAGCCGGGGCATTTGGAACAGTCGAACGGCATCCGGGTGGCCTCCTTATCTGGAAATTGGGGACAGTCCCCGATCTTGGGGACAGTCCCCAATTTCCCCAATTTCGGAGAAGATTGCCAGAACTCCTTGAGGGACTGCGGCTACTCGCCGCCGGGTACGAAGGGATTGCCATCGGGAACGGCATCGCGTTCGCTGGGCAGGCGGGAGAGATGATCGGCAACCGCGTCGAGCTGGGCCAATGACAACGTGCGCAGTCGTTCCTGTCCCTGGCCATCCATGCCGGTGCGGTGCCCGGTGGCAAGAGATTGCGTCTGCACCTTGAGGTACGCGAAGTGCTGGCCCCGCAACGCCGGCACATAGGCCGGATTGTCGCCTTCGCCAAAGCGGCCGTGACACGCTGCACACTCCGCTTCGTACACCTGTCGTCCCTCGGCCAGCTGGCGTCCGGCACCCTGCTGGGGTGAGGGAGTGGGCGGAAGATCGGCGAGAAACGTCGCCACGTCTCGCAGCGTCTGCGGATCCTCGAACTGCCAGCGGGCCATGAGTCGATGCATCTCGGGCAGCGTCCGATCCGTTTCGATGACTTCGGCCAGCTGTTTCACCAGGTAGTTCGGCCGCTGCCCCGCCAGCGCAGGCACTGCTGCCGTGGCATCACCCCACCCGGTGCGGCCATGGCAGCTTGAGCAACTGCGGCCGTAGACCTCGCGGCCATGATCCGCATCCGCGCGCAGGCGCAGCACGCTTTCCACGCGCTCCCCCACGGCCTCCTGCGCGTCGGCACCCGTGCCCAGGCACAATCCGAACGCCATCACGTACAGGGACAGCTGCTTGCGGTCATGCATGATTCATGTCCCTTGCCAATCAGGGTGATGCAAAGGGCTGTCCTTGATATTTGCATCTGGAACCAGCGAAAAGCGCAGGTTTGACTGGCTCCCGAGATCAATGAGTTCCAACGCATCGATTTCGCCGAGTTCTTGCATGACAGACCGAGTGTACGCTTCCGCCGCGGCGCCGAGCCAAGCACGACCTCCGGCAGCGCTTCGAGACGCTGACCCCGCGCGAGCGCGAAGTGGTGGGGAGGCTGGTCGACGGGCGCCAACTCGGTCATGGCGATCGACCTTTCCTCAAGCGATCGCACCGTCGAGCGCCATCGGTCCAGTGCCAGGGAGAAAATGGGAGTACGCTCAGTGGCGCACCTCGTCCGGATGAAACTCGCGCTGAATGGCGTCGTGCAGGAATTACAAACCACGGATGGACATGACCGACACCGACGATCTGAGCCTGCTTGACGCCTGGTGGCGAGCGGCGAACTATGTCTCGGTTGGCCAGATCTACCTGCTCGACAATCCCCTGCTCCGCGTCCCGCTGACCCTCGAGCACATCAAACCTCGACTCCTCGGCCACTGGGGCACGACGCCCGGGCTCAATTTCATCTGGGCGCACCTCAATCGCGTCATCCGCAAGCACGACCTGGATACGATCTACATCGCCGGGCCGGGACATGGCGGTCCCGCGGTGGTGGCGAATGCATGGCTCGAGGGCACCTACAGCGAAGTCTATCCGCACGTCCCGACGGACCTGGAGGGACTGAGGCGCTTGTTCCGCCAGTTCTCGTTTCCCGGAGGCATTCCCAGTCATGCCGCTCCCGAGACACCGGGCTCCCTGCATGAAGGCGGCGAACTCGGCTACGCGCTGTCGCACGCCTATGGTGCCGCATTCGACAATCCGGACCTCCTCGTCGCCTGCGTCATTGGTGATGGCGAAGCGGAGACCGGGGCGCTCGCCACCAGCTGGCATTCAAACAAGTTCCTGAATCCCGCGCGCGATGGCGCCGTCCTGCCGATCCTGCATCTCAACGGCTACAAGATCGCAGGTCCAACGGTGCTGGCCAGAATTCCGCGGGATGAGCTCTCGAGCCTGCTCAACGGCTATGGGCACGAACCTTTCTTCATTAGCCATGCCGCCGGAGACTCGATTGCAGCCACGCATCGTGCGATGGCGGCGACGCTCGACCTGATCATCGAACGGATCCGCGCCATCCAGATGGACGCGCGTACCCGCGGCTTCGGGCACCGCCCGCGCTGGCCCATGTTGGTACTCGATACCCCCAAGGGCTGGACCGGACCTGCCACCGTGGATGGAATTGCGATCGAGGGGACGTGGCGCTCGCACCAGGTTCCGCTCTCGGAACTGGCGGAAAAGCCAGCCCACGTCCTGCTGCTTGAACAGTGGCTGCGCAGCTACCGTCCCGGGGAACTCTTTGCCGAGAATGGCAACCTGCGACCTGAACTGCAGGCACTCGCTCCCTCGGGGTTGCGACGCATGAGCGCGAATCCGCATGCCAATGGGGGCTTGCTGCTCAAGGATCTCAAGCTGCCGGACTTCCGCGACTTCGAGGTTGCCGTTGAGTCGCCGGGCAGCTGCATCGCTGAAGCCACCCGCGTGCAGGGTCGCTATCTCGCGCGGGTGATGCAGCTGAACCAGGACAATGCCAACTTCCGCATCGTGAGCCCCGACGAAACGGCCTCCAATCGCTGGAATGAGGTGCTGGAGATCACTGACCGGAACTCGACAGCGACACTCATCGCCGGTGATTCGCACATCGGGCCCGAAGGCCGTGTCATGGAGATGCTGAGCGAGCACCAGTGCCAGGGCTGGCTCGAGGGGTACCTGCTCACGGGCCGGCATGGTTTCTTCAGCTGCTACGAGGCCTTCATCCACATCGTGGACTCGATGTTCAACCAGCATGCCAAGTGGCTGAAGACCTGCAATCGCATCCCCTGGCGGAAGCCGATCGCGTCACTCAACTACCTGCTGACTTCACACGTCTGGCGCCAGGACCACAACGGCTTCAGCCACCAGGACCCGGGGTTCATCGATCATGTCGCCAACAAGAAGGCCGAGGTTGTACGGATCTACCTGCCGCCGGATGCCAACACGCTGCTTTGTGTCACCGACCACTGCTTGCGCAGCCGCAACCTGGTGAACGTCATCATCGCGGGCAAACAGCCGGAGGCGCAGTGGCTGTCGATAGCCGGTGCCGAACAGCATTGTCGTGCCGGGATCGGCGTCTGGGAATGGGCCGGCAACGAAGACGGGCACGAGCCGGATCTCGTGCTGGCCTGCGCAGGCGATGTACCGACCCTCGAGACACTGGCCGCCGTCATGCTCCTGCGGGAATGGCTGCCAGCGCTGCGCGTGCGTGTCGTCAACGTGGTCGATCTCATGTCCTTGCAGCCGCGCGAGGAACATCCGCACGGGTTGACTGATCCGGAATTCGAAGCGCTGTTCACCCTCGATCGGCCTGTCGTCTTTGCATTCCATGGCTATCCGTGGCTGATCCACCGGCTCAGCTATCGGCGTCGGAATCACGGGAACATCCATGTCCGTGGCTACAAGGAAGAAGGCACCACCACGACGCCCTTCGACATGACGGTGCTGAACGAACTCGATCGGTATCACCTCGTGCAGACAGCGCTGCGCTTCCTGCCCTCCGTGGGTGCCGAGGCGGATGTGGTACGCGACCGCATCGCGCGCCGGCTGACCGAGCATCGGAATTACATCACGCGCTACGGGATCGATCTGCCCGAGATCCGCGCCTGGGTCTGGCGTGGCCGGCAATGAGCGCTACGGCGTGCTGAAAGTCGCTGCCGGAACTTCGCGCGCAGGTTCACCCAGCAACTGCGCAGCGGTCGCGGCCATTGCCGCTTCCTCGTCCGCCCGCACGACGACGATACGGGCCCTGGAATGCGGCGCGGAGATCTCCTGCACCGGCATGTGCAACGTCAGCCGCAGATCACGATTCCGGTCTTCGTCCAGCACCGCGCCGAGGAACTCGAGCTGCTGCGCAATGCGCTGCCGGACGGTCGCGCTGTGCTCCCCGATCCCCCCTGTGAAGGCAATGACGTCAAGGCCTCCCATGGCCACCGCATAGGCGCCAAGGTACTTGCGAACGCGGTGCGAGAAGACTTCGATGGCAAGCAGGCACGACTCATCGCCCGCCACTGCCCGCTGCTCGATCTCCCGCATGTTCTCGGTGCCTGTCATGCCCTTGAGACCCGACGCCTCGTTCAGCAATCGGTCCAGCGCCCCCGGACCGAATCCACCGGTCTTTGCAAGTTGCAGGAGGATGCCCGGATCGAGATCGCCCGCGCGAGTGCCCATGACAAGGCCCTCCAGCGGAGTCATGCCCATGCTCGTGTCGATGCTGCGGCCCTGCTCGATCGCCGTGATGCTGGCGCCATTGCCGAGGTGGCAGGAGATGATCCGCAGTGCCTGCGGTTGCGTTTGCAGGTAACGCGCGACTGCAGCGGCGACGTGGGCATGACTGATGCCGTGAAAACCGAACCGGCGGATGCCGTGCTCTGCTGTAAGGTCGGCAGGCAGCGCGTACTCCCGCGCGCCGCGGGGCAGCGTCGCATGAAAGGTGGTGTCGAAGACGGCGACGTGCGGCACCGCAGGGAAGGTGCGCCGCGCTGCTGCAACGCCTTGCAGCGCAGGGGGATTGTGCAGGGGTGCGAGCGAATCGAGCGCTGCCAGCTGGTGGAGGGTGGCGTCATCGAGTAGCGCTGGCGCGGAGAACGCCGCTCCGCCATGCACGATGCGATGCGCGACACCGGTTATGCCACCCGCGGCCGGATGTTGCGCAACGGCGGCGAGCACGCGTTCCAGGGCCTCGCCGCGGCCGACCTCGGCGCCTAGTGGACTTGCGTCATGGTCGACGAGCAGCTCGCTCGCTCCCGTGCCAAGATGCAGTGCCCTGATGTCGAGGAGTCGCGCGCCCGAGTCGATCAATGCGACCTTGACCGACGAGCTGCCGCTGTTGATGGCGAGGATCCGCATGCCGTGGACGTTAGCATGCCGACCGTCTCGCCAGACGACTGCGCCAACTGCGTTTTGCCCGCGTCAGCCTGACCTGGCGAATGCCGGCATCCGGCATGCGCAGCCGGATCGTCAGTGACTGGAGCGGCTGTCCCCGGCAGGAATGATCGGGGCGTGGGACTGTTGCGAGTGTGCCTCGCGGATGATGAAGCCCCAGCCGGCATTCGGCCCGTCGGGCACCGCGACGGCATGGACTTCCACGTCCAGCGCAGAGCCGCGCCCGCAGCGTAGTGTCGTTCGCAGAGACACGAGTGCCTGGCGCTCGTTGAGCTGCTCCTTGAGGGAATCAAGATCCTCCGGCGAGAACTCAAGCCACTGGCTCAACGATCTGCCCTCCACGCTGGCGGATGCAGCGAGCTTTGCGAGGCGCATGAACGCGGGATTGGCGAACTCGACGCGGAACCGCCTGTCTGTCAGCACGAAGCCATCGGAAGTGCTGGAAATCAGGTTCTCGACCAGCGACGGTCCGCGCTGCGCCGAAGCGCCTCCCCCGCTCGCAGGGGTCAGGCGTACCAAGACATGGCTGGCGTTGCGCGTCCTTACCAGCGACAGCGTGATGCTGAGCATCGCCGTCGTATCGCGGGTGCTGACGATCAGGGGCGACGCGCTGCCGGAGATACAGGTTGCTGCAAACGAGTGATCGATCGTCGTCGTGCAGCTGGCGCCGAACGCGTCGGACAGCCGGGTGCCCAGCAGGAAGGTCCGCCGGCTCTTGAGCAATACCGCAGCGGCCGGATTGGCTTCCACGATTTTCCCCGTACCGGCATCAACGAGGAGCACCGCTTCCACAGCCACTGACAGGAGCCAGTCGGCGGACTGTTCAGCCTGCTCCACGAAGTGAGTGGCACGCATAGTTGCCTTGTCAGCCACCCACAGTCCTTCTTTGCATTGTGACGCGCATGAGTTTGCGCAGTCAGCGTAGCAACTGGAGCACTGCACAAGTATCCCTGATACCCCGGTGCGTGAGTACCGGGAAACAGGTAGGCGGCTGGCTAGAGGGAAACGATGCCTTCGCGGATGGCGTGCTTGGTCAGTTCAGCGACAGTGCGCAGGCCCAGCTTGCGCATGATGTTTCGCCGGTGGACTTCAACGGTGGCAACGGAGATATGCAGCTGGCTGGCGATCGCAGGCGAGCGCACCCCCTCGGCGATCAGCCGGAGCACTTCGCGCTCGCGCCGCGCAAGCGGCTGGGTTTCTCCCGGGGATGCCGGATCGCGCACCTCGGACAGCAGGGTTCCGGCAATCTCGGGCGAAAAATACCCGTGCCCCGCCGCGACTGCACGGATCGCCTGTGCGAGTTCGGTACCGGCGGCGGACTTGGTCACGTATGCCGATGCGCCGGCACGCACCATTGCCGTGACAAAGCGTTTGTCGGAGAAAGCGGACAGGGCCACGATCTTCGCACTGCTGCCCGCGTCCTTCAGGCGCGCGGCCACCTCTACGCCATTCAGGTCAGGCAGGCTGAAATCCAGTACCAGGACATCCGGCGCGAGTGCTTGCGCCTGCAGGATGGCATCGTGCGCATTGCCCGCCTCACCCACCACCTGCATGTCCGGTACCTTGGTCAGCACCTCACGAAGCGCCTCGCGCACCATGCGGTGATCGTCGACCAGCAACACGCGGATCTTCATGAGCCACCCTCGATCTCGAGGGGCGCACTCAGCATCACCACCGTCCCCTGGCCCGGAGCGGAGTTGACTTCGGCCAGGCCGCCGATCATGAGCAGGCGCTCACGGACACTGAACAGCCCCAGGCTCCGGCCGGATGTCGTTGCAGGATCGAAACCGGCACCTTCATCGGTAACGTGTACCACGATCCTGCCGTCCCTGCGGTGGGATTCCACGGTCGCCGTGTCGGTCGCCGCGTGCTTGGCCACATTGATCAGCAGCTCCCGCACGGCCCGGTAGAGGATCGAGCGGGCCTCCTGGGAAAGCGGCTTCTCGCGACCATCGTCGCTCACCCTTACCTGCAGCCCGAAGGTACGCCCGATTTCCTCACCCAGCGACGCGAGTGCAGGAATCAGTCCCAGTTCGTACAGCACCGCAGGTGCCAGCTGGGTAGCGAGCGACCGCGTCGAACTGTTGGCCTTGTCGATGAGGGCGTCGACCTCTCCCGCCAGTCTGCGCACTTCGGCGCGCTTGTCGTTGCAGAGTCCGGCCAGCCTGATGCGAGCAGCTGCCAGCGTCTGGCCCAGGTCATCGTGCAGATCGCGGGCGATCTGCCGCCGTTCCCGGTCCTCCACGGCTTCCAGCTCGGAGGCGAGTGCATGGAGCTGCTCCGTACGCTTCACCACGCGGCGCTCCAGCTCATCAGCCATCGCCGTGGCTTCCTCGAGTGCGCGCTCCCGCTGCGCAATTCCTACGCTTTTCAGGATGCTCTCGAGCAGGACGACCCGAAGGGCTTCGCAGGCTTCGAGGTCGACGTCCGACCACGGCGCAGACTGCATCCGCTTCTCCTCGAGCCACACCGCGAATGAACCGCGGGGTGTCAGGCGCACACCGTGGCGGTCGACCTTGACCGGCTTCGAGGGATCGCCGGCCCAACGGACCGTTGGCCCGATGTCGGGACGGAACCACAGCACGTAGTCGCGGGGTTCGCGCGAGACACCGAGTGCGAGCAGGCCGCTTGCGATGCGGGAGTAGTTGGCTGCGGGTGGATACTCCGCCGACAGCCGGTCGGTCGCGAACAACGTCCGGTTGAGGCCGTTCAGCCAGCCGACGAGCGCGAAAATGGCAGCGGCAGCCGGGGTTGCACCCACGAAGTGGGTCCGCCCGTCGAGGTGGACGACCGCACCGGAGGCTCCTGCATAGCGGAGCAAGTCCGGAGACGCGAGGCTCTGGCCGATGTCGCTGCTGCCCGTGAAACGCGCGACCATCTCCTCACGGATGCGACGTGCTTCGATGCGCAGCACTGAAATCTCCGCCTGTGCCCGGGCCTCGACCTGCAACGAGAACATCTGCGCGAAGGCTTCGCACGCCACCCGCAGATCCGCTGACGCATGGCGCGGGGCATAGTGATGCAGGACCAGCAGGCCCCAGAGCTGGTCCTGGCAGACGATCGACGCCGAGAGCGACGCTCCCACGCCCATATTGCGCAGGTACTCGAGGTGGATCGGCGATACGCTGCGCAACGCGCAGTGACTCATGTCGATCGGCTGGCCCGTACGACGGTTCGTCTCGGGCCGGAGTGGCGCCGGAACGTAGTCGATGTCCGGAATCGCCCGCAGCCAGTTGCGGCGATACAGCTCACGGGCCTGCTTCGGGATATCGGAGGCCGGATAATGCAGGCCGAGGTAGGACTCGAGTCCGTCGCGCGCATCTTCGGCCACGACTTCGCCACTTTCATCCGGCAGGAAGCGGTAGACCATGGCCCGATCGAAGCCCGTGGCGGCGCGCAGCGCGATTGCGGCAGCCTGGCAGCAGTCCGCCACGCTCGCGGTGCCCTGCAGCGCTGCCAGCAATGTTTTCAGCTGGGCGATGGGATCGCCCGCACTGGTCGTCGTGCGGCGCGCGGGTTCGAGTTCGATGATCGCCGTGCGGTCGACGGCGTGGAGCGTCAGGTCGAGCGGCAAGGAACCGCTCCGCGACCGCACACCGAGGCGGATCGTCGGTGGCACAAAGGTGGTCGACGCATCGAGGTGCGCCCTGACAAACGCTTCGGAATCGGTTTCGAGAAGCGTCGACACCGACAGCCCGAAGACACGATCCGGTTCGATGCCGAGGAGGAACTTCGTGTCGCCCGCGACCTGTTCGATGCCGAGCCCCTGGCGATCCACCACCAGCAGGACGCCGTGCGGATAGATGGAGCCCGGTATGTGGATGGGCTCGCGATCGCACGTCGTGAGGTCCGCTTCCCCGAACCTTACTTCCTGGTCGTTCATCGTGAAGGTCCGCACAACCAGTGATCGAGGGTATCGAACGTGGCAACGGCCGCAGCCGCAGCACGATCCCGCCTTGCCGGTGTTTCGCACCAGGCATCAAGCGCGCTGCCGAAGCGCTGCCACATGCCGGTGACGGCTGCCCCGTAGCTGGAGAGGAAAGCGGCACCCGTCGCCGCAGTCAGCCCGATGTTCCTCTGCACGAGCGGCAGCAGCGTGCGTCCGCCCAGCGTCGCACCCTCGAGGACATAGACACAGCCGAAGGCCGAAGCCGTATCAGGACACTCCGGCAGCGACTCGCAACGCGGCAGCTGCTCAATGGCAGGGAGATCGATGCCGAGTGCCGCGAGGTCGCGCGTGAGCAGGGGCAGCTTGCGGCGGTGCCGATAGTCGGTGAGCGCGTCGCCAAATGCGTCGCTGCCGACCTGCCGTTCAAGCCCGGCACAGAATCCCCACATCTTCACCAGATACCCACGGTACGCAACCTGGCTGGCAAAACGCGCCTGGATATCGAGCCGCTTCTCGAGACGCTGGTGCGACGCCCAGGTGGCTGCTCGCAGATCGGCAATGGCACTCATCGCCGAGTCCGACGGGAGGTGGCGGTAACCCCGGACGGCAAGGCCAGGTTGAGGAGCGGTCTGCACACATTGCGCACCCTATAAGAAGGGAGGTCTCCCGTGCAACGAGACGTCTGCCGCGGGTACCTGTTCCTGCCCGCGGGCATGCGTGAGGTCCTGACTCGAGGGGTGCCATCGGGCAGAATGGAGCCGATGAAAATCCTGCTTGGCATCTTCGCTGGTTTCCTCGTCCTGCTGGTGCTCAGTGCGGCATGGGCCTGGACCCCGGACCGTCCGCGGAAGGAACTGGAGGCCCGTTACGCAAAAGGGCCCAGCCCGTTTCGGGAAGTAGCAGGGCTGCGCCTGCACGTCCGCGAGAGCGGGCCGGCGACGGCGCCAGCCGTGATCCTGCTGCATGGATTCGGCTCGAGCCTGCACACCTGGGATGCCTGGGCGGCGCTGCTGCCGGAGTACCGGGTCATTCGTTTCGACCTGCCAGGCTTCGGTCTCACCGGTCCGGATCCGACCGGCGACTACACCGATGCACGCAGCATGGACGTGGTGCTCGCGCTCATGGATTCACTGGCGATTCCGCGGGCCACCTTTGCGGGCAACTCCCTGGGCGGCCGGCTTGCCTGGAAGTTTGCCGCCCTGCATCCCGAGCGCGTGGACAAGCTCGTCCTGGTTGCACCGGATGGATTCGCAAGCCCCGGTTTCGAGTACGGCAAGGCGCCCGATCTGCCTGCGCCATTTACGCTGATGCGCTACTTCCTGCCGAGGTCCATGGTGAAGATGAACCTTGCGCCAGGCTATGCAAGCTCCGCCGTACTGACCGACGAGCTGGTGACACGCTACTACGAACTGATGCTGGCTCCGGGTGTGCGAGACGCCATGCTGGAGAGAATGCAGCAGACCGTGCTGGAGGATCCCCTGCCGCTGCTGCGCCGGATATCGGCGCCCGTGCTTCTCCTGTGGGGAGAGCAGGACGGGATGATCCCATTCGCGAATGCGGCGGACTACGTGGCTGCCCTGCCCGACAGCACGCTGGTTCCCTTGGGCAAAGTGGGACACCTGCCTCAGGAAGAAGCGCCGGCTCTCTCGGCTGAACCGCTGCGAGCCTTCCTCGCACGCTGAGGCGGCGGGCCGGCAGTCCATCCCCTCCAGGGATCAGAGCCTTGCACGCCCCCCAACCTGACTGCTATGTTCGGCGCATGCGTACTTCCCGGCAAACGATGGTTCCGCCCCCACGCGGCAGCTCGTTTCCGGGTGCGCGCCTGCACCTGCGTCGCCTGACGCAATAACCCCCGTGCAGGCGTCCACCATGACGCCACCTTAACCCCCAAGTTTCAAGCTGGCCCATCCTTCGGCCGATCCTTCAAGAGGATCCTCGCATGTTGCAGAACCCCGTTTCCAAGTATCGCCCGTTCCAGCCAATCGACCTCAACGACCGGACCTGGCCTGGCAAAACCCTCACCGCGCCACCCACGTGGTGCAGCGTCGACCTGCGTGACGGCAACCAGGCGCTCATCGAACCGATGGATGCAGCGCGCAAGCGGCGCATGTTCGACCTGCTGGTACGCACCGGCTTCAAGGAAATCGAAGTCGGGTTTCCGGCGGCTTCCAACACCGACTTCCAGTTCGTGCGCGACCTCATCCAACGCGGACTGATCCCGGACGACGTCACGATCCAGGTCCTGACGCAGGCCCGGTCCGAACTGATCGAGCGGACGTTCGAATCATTGCGCGGTGCCCGGAGGGCGATCGTCCACCTGTACAACTCCACCTCAACCGTGCAGCGGCGCGTGGTGTTCGGCCTCGACCGGGCGGGGATCGTCGACATTGCCGTGCAGGGCGCGCGCTGTGTGCTGGAACAGGCCCGCAGGCAACCCGATACGGAATGGACATTCGAGTACAGCCCCGAGAGCTTCACCGGCACCGAACTCGATTTCGCGATCGGGATCTGTGATGCAGTGACGGCAGTCTGGAACGCCACACCCACGAGCAAGGTGATCCTGAACCTGCCGGCCACGGTGGAGATGGCGACACCGAACATCTATGCCGACCAGATCGAGTGGTTCGGCCGGCACGTCGCACGGCGCGATTCGGTCATCCTCTCGGTGCATCCCCACAATGACCGCGGCACTGCCGTGGCTGCGGCGGAACTCGCGGTGTTGGCGGGCGCCGAGCGGGTGGAAGGGACGCTGTTCGGCAACGGCGAGCGCACGGGCAATGTCGATGTCGTGACCCTCGCATTGAATCTCTACACGCAGGGCGTGCATCCGGGTCTCGATTTCTCGAACATCAATGAAGCCGCGCGCTGCGTCGAGCAGTGCAACCAGCTGCCTATTCATCCGCGGCATCCGTATGTCGGCGATCTCGTGTTCACCGCCTTCTCGGGCTCGCACCAGGACGCGATCAAGAAGGGCTTCGCGGCCCGCAAGCCGGATGATGTCTGGGAAGTGCCCTACCTGCCCGTTGATCCGCGCGATCTCGGCCGCACCTACGAATCCGTGATTCGCGTGAACAGCCAGTCCGGCAAGGGCGGCATCGCCTACCTGCTGGAACGCGACTACCAGCTCGTGCTGCCGCGGCGCCTGCAGATCGAGTTCAGCCAGGCGGTGCAGGCGGTCACGGATGCAACCGGCAAGGAACTGGGTGCCGCGGAGATCTGGGAGCTCTTCGAACGCGAGTACCTCAAGGGCATGACGGCCTACGAATACCGGTCTCACCAGCTCGCCACCGCCAATGACGGTTCGGACGGTGAACGCCTGACTGTGAAGCTGAGCTGCAACGGCCAGGGGGCCGTGCTCTCCGGGCGAGGCAACGGGCCGATCGATGCATTGATCGATGCACTCGGGCTGAGCTGCGACGTGCTCTCCTATGAAGAGCATTCGATCGGTTCGGGCAGCGATGCGCGGGCCGTGTGTTTCGTCGAAGTCACCACGCCGTCGCGCGTGACGCTCTTCGGCGTAGGGATCCACGGCAACATCGTGACGGCATCGCTGCTCGCGGTACTGAGCGCGGTCAACCGCGCGACTCGGCGGCGACTCCTCGATGACGCCATGCCCGTGGCAGGCGCCGGCCGCTGACCGGAACGGCGGAACGTTGCCTGCACGGGTTCTCCTCGGGCAAAGAAAAAGGGGCGGGATCGCTCCCGCCCCTTGAACTTCCAGCCGGAACCCTGGGGGTCAGTGGCCCCCTGCAGGGTGGGTCACCGCCGAGCCGGTCTTGATCGGCGCCGTCTCGCGCAGGAACAGCGCGGCCACGAAGCCGAAGACCATGCCGAACAGGGCCACATACAACGGGCCTCCGAAGCCGTAGTTCGGGATGACGAACGAACCCGTGATCGGGCCGAGGCCACCGCCGAAGATCTCACCGACACCCACGACCATGCCGATCGAACCCGCGACTGCGCCCACCGGCGCTGATTCCGTCGCGATCGGGCCCGTGATGAGCGCGATGTTGCCGAAGCAGAAATAGGTCGCCAGGAACAGCGGCAGGAACAACGCGCCCACACCACTCTGCACCTGGATGAACCAGTAGAGGCAGAGCGCGGCCATCAGGAAGCCCACGATGGTGACGGGCTTGCGGCCAAACTTGTCCGACAGCCCGGGCCACGAGAACTGACCGAAGAACCCGCCGAAGCCGATGGCGGACGTGACCACGCCCATTTCGGCGAGCGGCAACTTGAGCTGGAGCTCGAGGTACACCGGCACCATCGCCGCCAGCGTGAAGAGACCACACATGGCGCCAAACAGCGCGATCATGCAGACCACGATGTTGTAGCTCTTGAACGGCGCGAAAACGCTGGCTGACTCTCCCTTGGCGTGCTCGACGATGCCCAGGGCCGCGGCACCCATGGTGTCCTTCGGCTCACGCAGGACCTTGATCAGGAGCAGGCCGACAATGAAGCCGGGGGCAGCAATGATGACGAAGACCCAGCGCCAGGAAAGGCCGGCGTTCAACAGCTGCGTGGCGATGATGGGAGCGAGCGCGAGCCCGAGCAGGGACACGCCGCACTGCTGCAGGCCCTGGTTCAGGCCGCGCCGGGTGGGCTTGGAAGCGCACGCGACCGCAGCGAACGAAGTCGGTGTGTAACCGCCCTCCATGACGCCGAGCAGCGCCCGGATGAGCACGAAGAACATCATGCTGCCGGCGAGGCCGGTGAGGCCGCCGACCAGCGAGAAGAGGAACACCGCCGGAATGAGGATCCTGCGATGGCCGATCCTGTCGGCCAGGTTGCCGAAGATGATCGCGAAGATGCCCCAGAAAACGCCGGTCAGGCCGGCCAGGGTGCCGATGGCCCCGGGATTCAGCCCCAGGTCTGCGGCAATGGTGCCCCACATCGAGTTGATGACGAAGCGGTCCATGCCCACGAGGCCGAAGCCCAGGGCCAGGAGCAGGACGATCTTCCACTCGTAATCTGTATCCCAGCTCTTATTGTTATTCGATGGCTGCATACATAATCCCCTTAGGCTTGTCAGATATGGAGACGACTTTCTGTACCCGCTGCCTTGGTCAGCACAGAAACGCGCCGGAGTATAAAGGCCCTTTTTCAATTAGGGAACCTCTGAAATAGTGCTATCTGAAACTGGCGACGCATTTTCAACCATGGTCTTTCAATCAGTTGCTTCGCTGTTCGCTTGACACATGTAGGTAAATCAGAGCTTCCTTAGGCCATCCTGTTCTTGGAACTCCGCGGGCCGGGAAGCAGGGCGATGACACCCTGCCTCGGGCCGCTCTCGCAGCGGGAGTCCTTGTCAGGAATCTTTCAGCGCGAAGGCCTGGAGAAATGCTGCCGCAGCTGCGCACGAGTGATCCAGAACAGTCGTGGCTCGAGCACGGTTCGCGCGGAGCGGAACGCCGCAGGCGAGAAGCACAGACGCAGCATCCGGAAATGCAGCCGCAGCCAGCGGGTTCGCCAGCTTGGGGCCAGAGGCTCGATCGCGAAGCCCGCTTTGAGTCCATGCGGCTGCATCCAGGTGGTCCCCTGATACGCCTTGAGTGCAGCACCTTCATGCGAAGCAGCCCATTCGGCAAGTGCCTCCAGGGATGCGCGCAACTGCCGGGTAAACTCCCACGCTGCCTGGTGCCGACTCAGGCCCTGACCCAACGCTGCAATCCGCGTGTTGTTGAAGTGCAGGACGCCGATCGTGTCGTGCATGCGCAGGATCGTGCCGTCAGCGAATTCACGCTCCGGTTCCCGGTATACCTCGGTACCCAGAAACAGCATCGGTCCCACGGGCTTTAGATCGTGGTGACGATGATAGACCTGGTCCCAGGTGCGGAAGCAGCGAATGGCCAGTTCCTGCAGCATGAGTGCGGGCGTCACCCGGCACGCTGACGTGCCGGAGTCCCGGAGCTCGCCGCGCGCTCTTCCGTGTGCCGCAAGGCACAGCTCGCAACGAGCCCTGCTCCGCGACGCCTGCCCAGCTCCGCTGCCTTTGCCTGCATCCGCTCCAGTGCCGGCCTGTCGTCCAGCAAGGCGACGATTCGCTGCGCCAGCCGTCTTTCCTCCAGCAACCCGCCCACGCCCTGTTTGCCGAGGTAAGCGACATTGAAGGACTCCTGTCCACCGAGCGAACAGGTCGAGAACAGGGGCCGGCCGCAGGCCAGCACTTCGGCAGTAGTCAGGCCGCCGGGCTTGCCGACAACGAGATCGGCGGCGCAAATGAACTTGGCGACCTGGTCTGTCCACTCCTGAACGCGGACAGCGTCCCTCGCCAAGGCGGCGCGAGTCACGGCGGCATGTTGCAGCGAGTTCCGGAGGTCGTGGTTGCGACCGGCCATGACGATCAGCAGCGGTGCGGTGTCTTCGGGAATCGACTCAAGAAGGTGCGCGAGCGTTCCTTCGATTCCCAATCCCAGGCCGCCGCCGAGCAACAGCACGACAGGTCTGTCTGGCGGCAGCTGCAGCTCGCGGCGCGCCTGCGCAAGATCGGGTGGCTGATCGAAATCCGTGCTGAGCGGCATGCCGGTTGCCTCGATGACGGGCTGCGATGGCTGTTGCAGGCTCGTTCGCATCGATTCATCCGGCACGCAGTAAGTATCGATGGGCGACTGCAGCCAGAAATCGTGCACGCCGAAATCCGTGATGACTCCCACGAGCGGTGCCTGCAGCCTGCCCTGCTTCTTCAGGCGCGCCGCGAGTGCAGCCATGTTGACCTGGGTTGCGATCACGACATCCGGTGCAAAGCCTTCCACCTGTCGCTGCAGGCGCCTGGTCAGCAAGGCCCAGCTGCGATGCACGGCAGCCTGCTTCCAGAACCCGCGGAACGGCGCTTCAGGCAAGGCAGGGGCGGACTCCCTGGCAAGCACGATCAGCAGCTGGCGAAACAGCAGCCGGTCGAACCAGTGTCGTTCCGCTTTCGTCAAAGAGAGGTCGGCAGGTTGGACGATGAAATCGCGCAGCTCATGAATGAGTGCCGGCAAGGGCGCTCCACGCTCAAGGATGTTGCGCCAGCAGTGTTGATCCAGCTCGTACAGCCGCTGATAGAGACCCGGATGTTCGGTGACCAGCCTCAGGTAGGTCTTCTGGATGGCGTTGCCCACTTCCGCGTTGATCAGCGACCAGAAGTCGATGGTGCGCGTTTCACACAGCGGTGCCTGCACGCGCAATGCACGCTCGATGGACTGCGTGGCACGCGAATGGCCCGTGCCGAGTCCCGAGGTCAGCAGCAGGATACGGGGCGCCTGTTCCACGAAGCTTCGCATCGCAACCTCCCTGTCGTTGTAGAGGGGAGACAGCAACATCCATGCCACGACTTCGCCTGCGGAATCCTGCCTGTGCAGGCGAGCTTCGCCGGTTGAGCGCGTAGCTCTTACATATCGACCTGAAGAATCGACATCAGCTCACGATGAAGCGCTGCAGCTGGTCGATGGTTTCCTGTTGTTCTTCGATGACGGCTTTCACGAGGTCGCCTATCGAAACGATCGCGACGAGCTGCCCTTTCTCCACTACCGGCAGATGCCGCACCCGCCGCTCGGTGACGAGCTGCATGCAATGGTGCACGGTATCCTCAGGCGTGACGGTCGTAACGGGGGCACTCATGATCTGCCAGACCGGCGTCTCCGCGGAGGAGCGGCCGAGGAGGATGATCTTCCGCGCGTAGTCGCGTTCGGAGACGATTCCTACCATGGCGTTGTTGCGCATCACCGGCAGGGCGCCGATGTGCTTGTCTGCCATCAGCTGGATCGCTTCGAGAACCGGGTCTTCGGCTTCGACGGTCCAGACTTCACGGGCCTCAGGCGCGAGCAGATGCTTGACGCGTAGCATGATGCTGTCCCCCGCTGCTGGCGGGTGGATTCCCGCCTGGAAGCGCCACGATTCTACTCTTCGCGCCCCGCGGGGGAAGGCGCGCAGCAGTTCAGCGGATGGCGGCGAGGACCTGCTTCTCGGCAGCCAGCCAGTCCTCCATCTCATGGCCCGGAGCAAATCCCCTTCCCGCCGCGAGGTGGTATGCAGCCATGGAGATCCTCCCGCGCATTTCCTCGGGAGTCGGCGGCACGACACCAGGCTTCCTGGACTTGCGCGGAGCGGCTGCTTTGCTTGCCGCGGGCTTGGCTTCCTTGGCAACCGGTGAAGGGGAGCGGGCGCGCCTGGGCTGCGCTGTCGATGCCGAAATTTCCATGAGTCCTCCTGCAGGAAAGGCTGCACCTGAAGCGGTACCCTCTTGCCACCAGCATGGTTTGTGCCAGGCGCAGTGCGGATGGAGGAGTCAAAGCTCCAAAACGCGCTCAATCCGCAGGAGTGGCGCGGGATTTGCGCAGGATTTGCGCGGAATTCATTCCGTGAATGCTGATGAAAGCGACTGCCCCTCCGTATCCCGTAGGCGCGTCCGCGCCACGGGGGTGCGCTAGCGGTGCAGAGAGGCTCCAAGGCTGCTTCCCCTCAGTGCGCCTTATTGCACCGCAGTAATCCTCAATCGTGGTGATGCCCGCCGGGTCCGTGCACATGCCCGTGTGCCAGTTCTTCGTCACTGGGTTCGCGAACGCCCGTGATCTCGACGTCGAAGTTGAGCGCTTCGCCTGCGAGCGGATGATTGCCGTCGACTGTCACCATATCGCCCGTCACGCGGGTGACGGTGACCATGCGGGGACCCTGGTTGGAATCGGCCTGGAACTGCATGCCGACCTGGATATTGTCGATGCCGCGGAAAGCGCGGCGCGGCACATCCTGGATCAGCGAGGGGTCGTGGGCGCCGTAGCCGTCTTCGGCTGCGACCTTCACGTTGAGCTTGTCGCCCGCTCCCTTGCCCTCGAGCGCCTTCTCGAGGCCGGGAATCAGGTTGCCGTTGCCATGCAGGTACGCCAGCGGTTCGCCGCCCGAGGAGCTGTCCAGCACCGCCCCGACATCATTCGTGAGCGTGTAGTGGATGCTGACTACCTTGTTGTGCGCAACGACCATGAACTGACCCTCTGGAATTCGCAGCAAAAGAGGCCGGCATGGTAGCGGTTCTGGAAGGAGCGGCCAAATGAAGGCATGCAACCGGTCGACTTTGTCGACAAGTAGGCCGCTGGCAGGTAAGCCGACTTTGTCGGCAGGTGGGCCTCACGGCAGGCCAGAATGAAACAATCTGGCTTGCTGACAATGTCAGCCTACCTGCCGGTAGAACCGGCCCACTTGCCAGCGGCCTACTTGTCGACAAAGTCGACCGGTTGCGGCTTTATTCGACCGTCACGCTCTTCGCCAGGTTGCGGGGCTGGTCGACATCCGTGCCCTTGAGGATGGCGCAGTGATAGGCGAGCAGCTGGAGAGGCACCGTGTACACCGCAGGGGCCTGGAAATGACTGACATGCTTCGGCATCGTCAGCACCGTCACGCCATCGGAAGGGAGAATGCCTGCATCGGGATCCGCGAAAACGAAGAGTTCGCCGCCGCGGGCCCGCACTTCCTGCAGGTTCGACTTCAGCTTCTCGAGCAGGTCGTTGTTCGGCGCTACGACAATCACCGGCATGTCGGCATCGACCAGCGCCAGCGGGCCATGCTTCAGTTCGCCGGCGGGATACGCCTCGGCGTGGATGTAGGAAATTTCCTTGAGCTTGAGCGCGCCTTCGAGGGCGATCGGATACATCTGCCCGCGCCCGAGGAAGAGGGCGTGCTGCTTGTCGGCGAAGCGCTTCGCGAGTTCCTTGATGACCGGCTCGAGATGCAGCGTCTTCTCGATCAGTCCGGGAATCTCGATCAGGCGCTGCACGAGGCCCCGCTCGCGTTCCGTGTCGGCGCCGTTGAACTTCGCCAGGGCAATGACCAGCATGTTGAGGGCCGCCAGCTGCGTGGTGAAAGCCTTGGTGGACGCCACGCCGATCTCGGGACCCGCGCGCGTCAGCAGCACCAGCTCCGATTCGCGCACGAGCGAGCTTTCGGGCACGTTGCAGATCGCGAGCGTCGACAGAT
Organism: Pseudomonadota bacterium; assembly: GCA_031398625.1. Lineage (GTDB taxonomy): Bacteria > Pseudomonadota > Gammaproteobacteria > Steroidobacterales > Steroidobacteraceae > CAIUGU01. The sequence goes on along the minus strand of JANNNQ010000064.1, from coordinate 2,709 downwards.
AGCCGGCCTGCTTCGCCATCCGCAGGGCCGCCAGCGTGTCGGCAGTTTCACCCGACTGCGAAATCGTGACGAAGAGCGTGTTCGGCGGCACGACGGGATTGCGGTAGCGGTACTCGCTGGCGATTTCGACCCAGCAGGGCAGGCGACAGATCTGCTCGATGTAGTACTTCGCAACGGCGCCCGCATGATAGCTCGTCCCGCACGCGATGATCTGGACGGCTTTCGCCTGGCGGAAAACCTCGGTTGCAGCGGGCCCGAATGCGGCTTCGAGCAGCTTGCCACCCGCAACCCGTTCCTCAAGCGTCTGCGCGATGGCGCGCGGCTGCTCCCAGATTTCCTTGAGCATGTAGTGGGGATACTCGCCCTTCTCGGCCGCATCGGCCGAGAGCGAGCTTTCTTTCACCGGGCGCTGCGCGGTATTGCCGCCACTGTCGAGAATGCGGACACCATCGTGACGGATTTCCGCGACATCCCCTTCCTCGAGGAAGATGAAGCGGCGCGTGACCGGCAGCAGGGCAGCAACGTCGGAGGCAACGAAATTCTCGTCCTTGCCGAGCCCGATCACGACGGGGCAACCGACGCGCGCGAGGATGATGCAGTCAGGATCCTCTTCCGTGACGACAGCAAGCGCATACGCACCTTCGAGTTCCGAGACGGTCGCGCGGACTGCCTTGAAGAGGTCACCGAGCTTCTTCTTGTGGAAATGGATGCGGTGGGCGATCACCTCGGTGTCGGTTTCCGACGTGAAGGCGTAGCCCGCGCTGGTGAGCTCATCCCGCAGCTCTTCGTGATTCTCGATGATGCCGTTGTGCACGATGGCGATGCCATCGTGGGAGATGTGGGGATGCGCATTGCGTTCGGACGGCACGCCATGGGTAGCCCAGCGCGTATGGGCGATCCCGAGGTGACCTTCGGTCGGGTTGTCGACGAGGGCTTCCTGCAGCATCCGCACCTTGCCGACGGTGCGCAGGCGTTTGAGATGACGGGTGCCGTTCAGGACTGCCACGCCCGCGGAGTCGTAACCGCGGTACTCAAGGCGCTTGAGGCCGTCGATCAGGATGGGAACGACGTTGCGTTCCGCGACCGCGCCAACGATTCCGCACATGCTTATGGCCTTTAGGGACCGGGAAGGGTGCCGGCATTCTACCGGATGACCGGGAGGGGATTATGTAGCCAGTCACACTCTGCCCGACGAAGCGGGTAGGCAGGTAAGGCGCCCTATTTCCTCTTCTCCGGCCGCTTCCAGCCGTCGAGGGTGACCTGTTTGGCCCGGGCCAGCGTGAGTTTGCCCGCTGGAGCATTCTTCGTAATGGTGGAACCCGCACCGATGTTGGCGTCGTCGCCCACCGATACCGGGGCAACCAGCATGGTACCGGACCCGATGAACGCGTTCGAGCCGATCTCGGTCCGCGATTTGTTCGCGCCATCGTAGTTGCAGGTGACGGTACCGGCGCCCACATTGGCCTTCGCGCCCACCGTGGCGTCACCGAGGTAGGTCAGGTGGTTGGCCTTCGCGCCGGGCCCCATCTGCGTGTTCTTCACTTCGACATAGTTGCCGATGTGCACGCCCGCCTCGAGGCGGGTGCCCGGACGCAATCGGGCAAACGGCCCGATGACGCAGCGCTCCGCTACCGCTGCCTGCACCACGACGCAGTTGGGAAGCAGTTCCGTGCCGGCACCCAGCTCGCAGTTCTCCAGCCAGCAGTTGGGGCCGACGCGTACGCCGTCACCCAGCTTCACGTTGCCGGCCAGCACGACATTCACGTCGAGGGTGACATCGCGGCCCACGCTCACTGATCCGCGCACATCGAGTCGCGCCGGATCGATCACCGTCACGCCTTCCAGCATGAGCCGGGTCGCACGCTCCTGCCGCAGGGCGGCTTCGACCTGCGCCAGCTGCACCTTGTCGTTGATGCCGAACACTTCCATCTCGGTGGGCGCGGCCAGTGCCTTCACCTTGAGGCCGTCGCGGACCGCCATCGAGACGATGTCCGTCAGGTAGTACTCGCCCTGGCTGTTGTCGTTCCTAAGGGCGTCAAGCCATTTGCGCAAGCGCTGCGCCGGCACGGCCATGAGTCCGGTATTGCCTTCGGGGACAGCGCGTTCCTTCGTATTTGCATCCTTGTGCTCGACGATCCGGACGACATTCCCGCCATGATCGCGGATGACGCGACCATAGCCCGTCGGATCGCGCAGGATGACACTCAGCATGCCGATCGAGTGCTCATCCACGCTGGCGACGAGCTGCTGCAACGTGTCGGCGCGGATAAGCGGCACATCGCCATAGAGAATCAGCACCAGGTGATCGTCAGGGACTCCCGGCATCGCCTGTGCTACCGCATGGCCAGTGCCGAGCTGTTCCGCCTGCAGGGCCCACTCAAGCTTCTCCGCGGCGAACGCCTGCCGTACCTGCTCGCCGCCGTGGCCGTAAACCACGTGGATGCTCGCAGCATCCAGTGATCTCGCCGCGTCGATCACATGGGACAGCAGGGGTTTGCCGGCGAGTGGCTGCAGCACTTTCGGCAACGCCGACTTCATGCGCTTGCCCTGGCCGGCCGCGAGGATGATGACGGAGAGGGGCACGAGGAGGGCTACAGCCACCCGAAAACGACGTGCCGTCATTGGCGAGTGCGGTGCTGACCACCGGCGCACCGGCCGGCATGCCACGCGGCACGAGGTAGAGCTGGATTTTGTGCGGGTCCGTCCGTC
>JANNNQ010000063.1:0-3189 GCA_031398625.1 Pseudomonadota bacterium | reverse complement strand
GACGGCGGCAGCAAGTATCCAGTGTCACGGTTGATCGGTCGAAAGTTGCTCATGGCGGAGATCATTCCAGAGGAAACTGTTCGTGATTATCGCTTATCCGTTGATCTTGTATCCATCGCTAAGCCCGACAGGCTGCTAGGTTCTCTATATCTTCGCGACTCTCGCCGAGCCATCGCGGCGCGTATACACCCGGACTTTTTCGCCGGGTGCGAACGTCTGGTCCTTGGGCTGCACGATGGCCAGCGAGCCGCCTTTGTCCATGTCCACCACGATTTCGTAACCCTTTTCGCTGCGCAGATCGCGTTCGACTTTCTCGCCGACGACTGCCCCGGCGACGGCACCCACGGCGCTCGCCACGTCCCTCCCGCCGCCACGACCGACGTTGCGCCCCAGCGACCAGCCGATGGCACCGCCCCCGACGTGCCCGAGGCGGGTATTGCGGCCTTCGATGGTGACCTCCGTGACATCCGCGACCGTGGCCTGTTCCACCGTCCAGGCACGTTGCACATCCCGGCGTGAATACACGCCCCCCGGCGAAGGAGAGGCACAGGCCGCCAGGGTGGATACCAGCACGGCAGCCACGAGCACGTTGCGAATCATGTTGTTCTCCCGGATTTGCCTGTTCACCGCCAGGCCGGTGATGGGCAGGAAATTACGCGGCCCAAGCTGAACCCCAGATGACTGGAATCCCGGATTGCCTCAAGGCATCAGGGGCAATTGCCTGTTGCAGCCCGGCCAGCAAACCTTGCATCGAACCAGTCGGGCAGCAACGCCGCCGCAGGCGGGACTGCATCGATATGCCCGACTCCCGGAAGCTCGCGATAGTCGACCGGGGACTTTTGCAAACAGAGATCGCGGCGCACTTCGTGCGTGAGATGGACGGGGACGTCGATGTCCTTGTCGCCCTGGATGAGCAGCACGGGGATCGTGGCAGGCAGGGGCAGGAACCGGTCGTTGGCCGTGAGCAAGGCGTGCCACGATGTGCCTTCGGCCAGTGCTTCACGTCTCGCGTACGGTTCTTTCAGCGCTGCGGCGGCGCCGAAGATCTCGTAGCAGCCCCAGGACATGGCAGGCAGCATCTCCATGCCGGCGGGCGTCAGGATGTCCTGCAGCCGCAGCTCCGGGTGGCCGACCTTGAGCCCGGCCATCCTCGAGATGAAGTAGCCCGCGTTCTCCGGGATGCCAAGGTCATAGAACGACAGGTCCAGATGACGGGCCGCCGGCGCGATGGGGGCGATGCCCACGATCCGGAACTCCGGCGCGTAAGTCGGAGCCAGATGCGCGGCCCACAGTACTGTCTGGCCGCCTTGGGAAAATCCGTACAGACCCACTTCGTTGCTCAAGGCTGCATTCGGCAGCTTCATGGCGGCCCGCACGATGTCGAGGGACGCCTTGCCCTGCAAGGGACCATTCAGATACGCGGTGGGTCCGGGAACCCCGAGCCCCTGATAGTCGCTCATCACGATGGCATAGCCGCGCTCCAGCAGCGCTTCGATCGCCGGGACGCGGGTCGTCCGGTTGCCGCGATAGAGGGGCGTGCGCGACGGAGCACAGGAATCCTGGAATCCTGCGGTGCCCGTTCCCCAGACGAGTACGCGATGCGGAGTCGCTCTGCCCGTCCGTGGCAGGTACACCTCGCCGGAAGCGTATTCAAGCCGGCCGGCCGCCCCTTCGGTCACATACACGATGTTCCAAGCGAGCGCGGTCGTCGGCCCGTCGTTGCGCTCCTGGATCCACAGCAGGTCGCCTCGTTTCGCGTCTGCGGGCAGCCGAGTCGGCACCGTATCCCAGAAAGCGCTGCCCTGCGGGGATGCCGGCAGTGGCGCCTCCGCGCCCTGCGCTGACGGCGCAACGCTCGACAGCATCCACAGTCCGGCCAGACAGAACGAACGAGTCTTTGCTGAGGACATGGGCATTCCCGCAATTGTTGAGCCCGACGAGTCTAGGCGAAACGCGCTCGAATGTGCCAGGCAGCGCCGGCGTTTACAGGACGATGGCGGTGCCGTCGCTGCGCATCCTGAAGTTCCCCTCACGGACCGTGCGCAGCCACTGCGCGGTCTCTACGCAGCCACCGAAGGAAAAGAAATGCGGCTGGACAATGGCTTCTGGCAATGCGGGATCGCGTCCGTCAACCAGGCCGAGCAGCACTTCGTCCGGCGTCGTGTTGACCTGGGCGAGACTGGCGAAGCCCGCGAGGCCGTTGCTCTTCTGCGTGAGCGTGCGCAACGAAGCGCCAATCCCGCAGCGCATTGCGTAGCGGATCAGCTTGGGTAGCGGCGTGGGGCCCGCAAGACCGACATGGATCGGCAGCTTGATGCCGCGCGAATACAGCTGCCGGCTCCAGGTCAGGACGGCCTCGGGGTTGAAGCCGAACTGGGACAGGATGAACACGTTCGTGCCGGTGCGTTGCGCAAAGGTCTGCTTGGCTTCGAGGGCTGCAGCAAGGGCGGCTTCGCCGACGATTGGATTGCCTTCGGGATGGCCTGCGACCGCGAGCGTCGTCATGCCGTAATCCACGGTCGCGCCGCTGTCGAGAACCTCAAGGGTGCCGGGAAACGGGCCTGCAGGCGTTGCGTAGTCGCCCGCAATCAGCAGGATCCGGTCACAGCCCGCGCCCTGCAGCTCCTTCAAGGCCTCCCGCAGTTGCGCTTCACTGCGCAACCCACGCGCTGCGATGTGTGCCGAAGCCTTGAACCCGAGCTGCTGTACCCGGGCCGCAGTCTTCACGACCTGCTGCAGTTCGAGCTTGGGGGTATGGGCTATGTATACCGTTGCGCCGGCCGGCAGCAGCCGCTGCAGTTCCGGCAGCGACCCTGCATCGTGGGGAGTGATCTCAATTGACGCCGGGGCAACGAAATCCGCGAGACGGTTCTTGATCGAGGGAGCAGGGTCGGTGACTGCAGTCTGGCCTTCTCTCATTGGCTACTCAGTGCCGCGTTACCACAAAGGTTTCATCGTTGAACCAGAGGCCGCCATGCTTCTGCAGGATCGACTGGGTGGCATTCAGATAGGCACCGTTGGTCACGACGCTGTCCAGGCGTTCATCTTCGATCTGGTTGACGTAGATCGCGGCGTTCCAGGCCGAGAACAGCGTCGACATGCCGGCCTGCTCGATGAATCCCGCCGGCAGGCTCTGCAGCTCGAAGCGAAACAGCGACTTGGTGTCCGACAGGGCACTGAGGTTGAACT
>JANNNQ010000414.1:0-5532 GCA_031398625.1 Pseudomonadota bacterium | reverse complement strand
TACAGCCTGGGCACGCACATGCCGTGGATCGGCATGCGCACCGCGCAGCTCGACGGCGCGCACGTGGAGTTCTATCGCGGAATCGCGAACCCGATGGGCGTGAAGATCGGCCCGGCGATGACGGAGGAGTGGCTGCAGGGGCTCGTCACGACGCTGAACCCGCAGAACACGCCGGGACGCCTCACGATCATCCACCGCTTCGGCGCGAAGGATGTCGAGAAGGGCCTGCCCAAGATGATCAAGGCCGTGCGCGAAACCGGTCAGCAGGTTCTCTGGATCTGCGATCCGATGCATGGCAACACCGAGTCGGCGACGTCGGGCCTGAAGACGCGGCGCTTCGAGAACATCGTGTCCGAACTCGAATCCGCCTTCCGCATCCATCGCGAGATGGGTTCGATCCTAGGTGGCGTGCATTTCGAGCTGACGGGCGACGATGTCACGGAATGCACGGGCGGTGCACGCGGGCTCACCGATGGCGATCTGGCGCGGGCCTACAAGTCGCAGGTGGATCCGCGGCTCAACTACGAGCAGGCGCTCGAACTCGCCATGCGTCTCGCCGGGCTCTATCCGGTGCCTGGCAATCGCCGCTGAGTTCAGCGGCCGCGCTTCGCCAGGAAGCGATGCAGTTCGTCTGTCGTGGCGGTCCGGAGTTCTCCGGACCGCAGCCCCTCAAGGTCCCACGGTCCTACTGACCAGCGAATGAGCCGCAAAGTGGGATGTCCCACTGCCGCGGTCATGCGACGCACCTGCCGGTTGCGGCCTTCGTGGATAGTGAGGCGCAACCACGCGACGGGAATCTTCGCCCGGTGCCGGATCGGCGGATCACGGGGCCACACCCAGTCCGGTTCCTCGATCGCTGCGACCTCGGCCGGCTGGGTCAGTCCGTCGTTGAGTTGCACACCCCGGGTGAGAATCTGCAGCGCCGCCGTGTCGGGGATGTTCTCTACCTGCACGAGATAGGTCTTGGGCACCTTCAAGCGCGGATGGCTCAAGCGGGCCTGCAGCGGCCCATCGTCCGTGAGCAGCAGCAGGCCTTCGCTGTCATAGTCGAGACGGCCGGCCGGATGGAAGTCCGGCAGGTGCAGGAAATCACGTAAAGTCCGCCGGCCGTCTTCGGTGACGAAGCGGGTGAGGACCTGGAACGGTTTGTTGAAGAGCACGAGCGCCATGGGGAAACGATGTCAGTTGCGATGAGCCGGTTCAAGCCGGACGTGTTCCTGCCTGGTTGCACGCTGTGTCCGCGACTCGCCGCTTTCCTCGCGGCAGGCCGGGTCAGGCATCCGGGCTATCACTGTGCCCCCGTGCCCCCCTTCGGCGTGGCGGCCGCGCGCCTGCTGGTCGTCGGCCTCGCGCCCGGATTCCACGGTGCGAACGCGACGGGTCGACCCTTCACCGGCGATCACGCCGGGCTGCTGCTGTACCGGACGCTCCATCGTTTCGGTTTTGCGAACCGTCCCGAATCACGGTCAGCCGACGATGGCCTTGAACTCATCGACTGCCGCATCACCAATTCCGTGAAATGCGTGCCGCCGCAGAACAAGCCGCTGCCGGCCGAGATCAAGGAGTGCAACGTCTATCTCGCGAAGGAGCTGGCCGAACTGGCCCGCCCGGTCGCGATCATTGCGCTCGGTTCGATTGCCCACGGCGCGATCCTCAAGGCGGTGGGGCTCAAGGCGGCCAGCTTGCGCTTCGGACATGCCGCGGAACACCCGTTGCCGCAGGGGTCGGTGCTGCTCGATTCCTATCACTGCAGCCGCTACAACACGCAGACTCGCCGGCTGACGGAAGACGGGTTCGCAGCCGTGTTCGCCCGTGCCCGGGAGCTGCTCACGCAGGCGTGACCCATGTCCTCGTTCGATCCCAAGGCCTTTCTCGCCACGCTGACGACGCGCCCCGGCGTGTACCGCATGCTGTCTGCGGACGGCGAGATCATGTACGTCGGCAAAGCCCGGAATCTCAAGGCGCGGGTCGGGAGCTATTTTGCCGCGAAAGGCCACAACGCCAGGACCATGGCGATGGTGGAGCAGATTGCGGCCATCGACGTGACGGCCACTGCTTCCGATACCGAGGCGCTGCTGCTCGAGTTCAATCTCATCAAGCAGCACCGGCCGCGCTACAACGTGGCGCTGCGGGACGACAAGACCTTCCCCTTTCTCTACCTGTCGACGAGCCAGGCCTATCCGCGGCTGTCCTTCTATCGCGGCAGCCGCAAGCTGCCGGGCCGGTTCTTCGGCCCTTATCCCAGCGCCAAGGCGACGCGGGAAACCCAGCTGCTGCTGCAGAAGCTTTTCAAGATCCGCACGTGCGAAGACACCTTCTTCGCCAACCGCACGCGGCCCTGCCTGCAGTACCAGATCAAGCGCTGTTCCGGTCCTTGCGTGGGGCTCGTGGAGGAGGAGGCGTACGCGCAGGACGTGAAAGATGCCATTGCGGTGCTGGAGGGCCGGGATCGCGAACTGCGGGACGAGCTGGCGGGGCGCATGGAAGCCGCCGCCGGCAAGCTCGAGTTCGAACGTGCCGCCCGGCTCCGGGACCAGATCCACGCGATCAAGGAGATCCAGGCGAGCCAGTCCATGACGCGGCTGGCGGGCCACGACATCGACGCGGTTGCGCTCGTTTCATCCGCAGGCAGGCACTGCGTTGCCGTTGTATATCTGCGCGGTGGCCGCAATCTCGGCAGCAGCAGCTTCTTCCCGCGCGCGGGGCTTGCCGAATCGGCCGAGCTGCTCAGTGCCTTCCTGGCACAGTACTACCTGACGCGTGACGTGCCGGCGGAAATACTGGTCAACGAAGCGATCGAAGACGCCGATGTGCTCGAGGCGGCATTCTCGGAGCGGGCAGGCCGCGCAGTCAGCATCCGGAGCCGCATTCGGGGAGTGCGCGCGCGCTGGCTTGAGATGGCGCGATCCAACGCCGACCTGAGCCTCAGGATGCGTGAGGCGAACGCGGCCACGGTGGCCGAGCAGTTGCAGGCAGTGGGTGCTGCGCTCGATCTGCCGGTCGCGCCGCGTCGTATCGAGTGCTTCGACATCAGCCATACCATGGGCGAGTCCACGGTCGCTTCCTGCGTCGTCTTCGGGCCGGAAGGGCCTCTCAAGAGCGACTATCGCCGCTTCAACATCGAAGGGCTCGCGCCGGGGGATGATTACGGCGCGATGCGCCAGGCGTTGCAGCGACGTTACGCGCGCCTGAAGCGCGGCGAAGCCCCCCTGCCGGACCTGCTGTTGATCGACGGCGGTCCCGGTCAGCTGCACCAGGCGGAGCAGGTGCTGAACGAACTGGAAATCACGGGCGTCGCGCTGGTCGGGGTCGCCAAGGGAGCGGATCGGCGTGTCGGGCAGGAGCGCCTTTTCTTGGCGGGGCAGGAGGTGCCCTCTATACTGCCTCCCGACTCGCCCGCCCTGCATCTCATCCAGCGTGTTCGCGACGAGGCTCATCGCTTTGCGATTACCGGTCATCGGCAGCGCCGTGCCAAGGCCCGCACGGAATCCGTGCTTGAGGCCGTGCCGGGCCTCGGGCCCGCGAAGCGTCGCGAGCTGCTCCGGCAGTTCGGTGGACTGCAGGGTGTCTCCCGCGCCAGCCGCGAGGATCTCGCCAAGGTGCGCGGCATCAGCGGGCAGCTCGCCCAGCTGCTGTACGAGACGCTCCATCCGGGCGCGTAAGCTTCCTTAAGTGCGTTTTCCCATCGCGAATGTCCTGACTCTTGCACGGATCGTGATGATTCCGCTCGTGGTCATTCTTTTCTATCTGCCCACTCCCTGGTCGGGGCCGGCTGCCGGCCTCCTGTTCGGGCTCGCGGCGATCACTGATTCACTGGATGGGTACCTCGCCCGCAAGCTGGACCAGACGTCCGCCCTGGGCGCCTTCCTTGATCCCGTGGCCGACAAGCTCATGGTGGCCGTTGCCCTCGTGCTGGTCGCCAGTGGCGATCCACGCTGGTACATCGTCCTGTCCGCCATCGTGATCATCGGCCGCGAGATCACCGTCTCCGCGTTGCGGGAGTGGATGGCCGAGATCGGGGCGCGTGCGAAAGTGGCAGTCTCCAGGCTCGGCAAGCTCAAGACCATCGTGCAGATGGTGGGCCTGTCGTTGCTGCTCTTCCGCCACGACCTCTGGGGCCTGCCGATCTACGAGCTGGGCATCGTTGCCACCGCCACCGCAGCGGTTCTCACGCTCTGGTCGATGGTCGCCTACCTGAGGGCGGCCTGGCCGGATCTCATGCGCTCTGGCGTTCATTGAGGGTTCAGCAGCCTCGCGCGATGCCGGCTTCCTGCCTTGACAGGGAGTCGACAGGCCATAGAATATCGCCGCCTTCCAAGGGCCGCGGGAATAGCTCAGTTGGTAGAGCGCAACCTTGCCAAGGTTGAGGTCGGGAGTTCGAGCCTCCTTTCCCGCTCCAGATTTCGCACCAGACCCCGGGAGCCAGGCGCCCGGGGTTTCGTGTTTCTGGCATGGGGCAATGGCGTCGTGGCGGAGTGGTTACGCAGCGGCCTGCAAAGCCGTGAACGCCGGTTCGATTCCGGCCGACGCCTCCAGTTTCCGGCATGTTCGGAAGATGGTGCCGGGACCGGACTCGAAGTGGTGCAGTAAGCGCCTGTAATCGCTACAGACACTGTCCGACGATAGGGGGAGTTGCCCCAATTGCTACCCCGTGGCCGTCCTGTTTCTCAACAAACAGGAGCTCAGACCATGCCGACGAAAGCGAAACGATCCCCCGGACCCAAGAAGCGCAGGGCAAGGCCTGTCGCGAGCCTTCCGGGTCACTCACGCCAGTTTCCCCCTGTGTCCATCCTGGACGTTCCCACCTATCTCTATGACGCCGTCGCTGCCCGCATTCAACGGGCCGACTGGCTCATGGGTGAGATCGAACGGGGCAAGTTGTCCGGCACCGAATCCGGCCCGTTTGTGGTGGCCTGCACTGGCCTCCATATCGTCATCGACCAGCTGGAAGAGATCATCCAGCGCAACGGGGGTGCGAAATGAGCATCGCCGACGTGATCGATCCCAGCACCGAGCTATGTCTGGCGATTGCCCAGCTAGAGGTCTTGATCGACCGATGGGAGGACCAAGCGGAACATCTGCTGAGGCTCTTCGGGGGTGTCGAGCACACTGACGTGAACGTGCTGCACTCGATCCAGAGAACGGTTCAGCGGGCGAAGGATGCCATCGACCATCCTACAGAACAGCCAGACGGCGGAGGTGCCGAATGAGCGCCAAGAAGAAGCCCGCCAAGAAGCGCAGCGCCACGCCTGCCCAGCTCGCCGCACTGAAGTTTCCTGCAGTAGACGTGAAGCCGGAGCATTTCACGGCGGAATGGGACCACGCCCGGGGTTTGTTCGCACGGATCGCCGCCGTGCTGGCTGGGTATGACGACAAGGAGATGACCCGGCGGTTCCTGGGGAGCGAGGCCAACGCGCATACCCTGATGGATATGCATGACGCAATGATGGAGGAAATCGAGTACCTGAAGTGCCACACGGAAGTTCTGAATGCCATTTGCACTCGCATCCTGTGCGTGGCGCATCGGTTCAA
>JANNNQ010000408.1:0-2103 GCA_031398625.1 Pseudomonadota bacterium | reverse complement strand
CGGGCCTGGTCATCGGCTGGTTGTGGCGGCGCCATGCGCGCCTGATGCTGATGCTGCCGGCGCCCACCGCGGCTCGCTGGGGCGGCCTTGTCTGTGCTGCGGCCTACGCCCTGCTCGCCGGCTGGGGCGTGCCGGCGCAGCGCACGGTGTGGATGATCGGCGCCATCGTCGTGCTGCGAACGCTGGGCTGGCGCTGGCCGCAGCATCTGGTGCTGCTGGCGGCCGGTGTGGTGGTGACGGCGGTCGACCCGTGGGCGATGCTGCAGCCCGGCTTCTGGCTCTCGTTCGCCGCGGTGGGCTTGCTGCTCAGCTCGGAAGCGGCGCTGGTGCCACGCACGCTGCCCGAAGGCTGGCGCCAGCGTGTGTGGGCCGTGCTGCACGGCGGCCTGCGCACGCAGGTGATCGCCACCGTCGGCCTGGCGCCGCTGTCGTTGCTGTTCTTCCAGCAGGTCTCGCTGATCGGCTTCTTTGCCAACCTGCTGGCGATTCCGCTGGTCACCTTGTTGATCACGCCGCTGGCCCTGGCCGGTGCCTTGTTGCCGTGGCTGTGGTGGGTGGCAGCGGCTTTGGTCCAGGGTTTGATGGCGGCGCTGCAGGTGATGGCTCAGGCGCCGGGTGCGGTGTGGACCGCTGCTGCTGCGCCAGCCTGGGCCGCCGCCGCGGGCTTGCTTGGTGGTGCCTTGCTCGTGATGCCGCTGCCGTGGCGTTGGCGCCTGCTGGGTCTGCCGCTGCTGTTGCCCTTGCTGTTCCCGCCCGTGCCGCGCCCGCCGATCGGAGAGTTCGAAGCCGTCGTGGCCGACGTCGGGCAGGGCACTGCAGTGCTGGTGCGCACGGCCACCCACCTGCTGGTCTACGACGCCGGCCCGAGCTACTCGGCCGACAGCGATGCCGGCCACCGCGTGCTGCTGCCGCTGCTGCGCGCGCGTGGCGAGCAGCGGATTCACCTGTTGATGCTCAGCCACCGCGACAGCGACCATGTCGGCGGTGCCGCCAGCCTGCTCGCGCGCGGCGCGGTGCAGGCGATGAGCAGCTCGCTCGAAGCCAGCCATCCGCTGCTGCAGGGTGCCACGCCGCATCAGCCTTGTGCCGCCGGCCAGCGCTGGCAGTGGGACGGCGTGCAGTTCGAGGTGATGCACCCCTTGCCCGGCGGCGCTGGCGCGGCGGTGAGGGCGAACTGGATCAGCTGCACTTTGCGCATCCAGAGTTCTCCTGGGTCGGCGAAATACGCCGGTGGCGCCGTGCCGCGCAGCCTGCTGCTCACCGGCGACATCGAGGCGCCGCAAGAGGCGGCGCTGGTGCAGCGGGCAGGGCCCGCGTTGCGCAGCGACGTGATGGTCGTGCCGCACCACGGCAGCCGTACCTCGTCGACCGCCGCCTTTCTCGATACCGTGGCGCCGCAGGTGGCCGTGGTGCAGGCCGGCTACCGCAGCCGCTTCGGCCATCCGGCGCCCGATGTGGTGCAGCGCTACCTCGACCGGGGCATCACGCTGCAGCGCAGTGACCGTTGTGGTGCATGGACGTGGCGTACGGCCGACGGTGAGACCACCGGGAAGCCAAGCGGTGTTTGCGAGCGTCAGGCGGGCATGCGTTACTGGCATCATCGAACGGAGCCCGCCGTGCCATGACGCCATCGTGGTGCGGAGCTTGCAAGAAGGGTTCGAGTCGCATCTTTGCAGGAGTTGTCCGGTGGCCATCCACGTCGCGTTGAACCATGTCACGCATTACCGCTACGACCGGCGCGTGGCCTTGTCGCCGCAGGTGGTGCGATTGCGTCCGGCGCCGCACTGCCGCACGCCGATCCTCAGCTACTCGCTGCGCATCGAGCCGGCCGATCACTTCATCAACTGGCAGCAAGACCCGTTTGCCAACCACCTGGCGCGGCTGGTTTTCCTGGAGCCGACCACCGAGTTCAAGGTCACCGTCGATCTGGTGGCCGAGATGTCGGTCTACAACCCGTTCGACTTCTTCCTCGAGCCCGAGGCCGAGCAGTTCCCCTTCGAATACGCGCCCGATGTGGCGCACGACCTCGCGCCCTACCTCGCCAAGGTGCCGCTCACGCCGCGGCTGGAGACGCTGGTGAAGAGCGTGCCCTTGCACAAGCGG
>JANNNQ010000407.1:0-21432 GCA_031398625.1 Pseudomonadota bacterium | reverse complement strand
ATCAGGTGGAACTCGTAGCGCCGGTAGGCGGCGACGATCTCTTCCTGCAGCTCCTGCGTCCGCTGCAACGCCCACCGGTCCAGCGCGACCAGCTGGTCAGCCGGCACGGCATCGCGCACCGGATCGAAGCCCGCGAGGTTGCCCAGCAGGAACCGCGCGGTGTTGCGGATGCGCCGGTAGGAATCGGCCATCCGCTTCAGGATCTCGTCCGAGACGCTCATTTCATTGGCGTAGTCGGTCGCCGCCACCCACAGCCGCAGCACATCCGCGCCGAGCGAACTCATCACCTTCTGCGGCGCGACCACATTGCCCATCGACTTCGACATCTTGCGGCCCTTGTCGTCGACGGTGAAGCCATGTGTCAGCACGCCTCGATATGGCGCACGCTCGTGCATTGCGACCGAAGTCAGTAGCGAGCTGTGGAACCAGCCACGATGCTGGTCAGAGCCTTCGAGATACAGATCCGCGGGATAGCCGATTTCGGGCCGCTCGGCCGCCACGCAGTGATGCGCCATTCCCGAATCGACCCACACGTCCATGACGTCCGTGACTTTCTGGTACTGGTCCGAATCTGCCCCGAGCAGATCCTTCGGCTCCAGGTCGAACCAGGCATCGATGCCGTGCTGCTCGACGAGCTTCGCCACTTTCTCAAGCAGGGCGGGTGTGTCGGGATGCAGGTGCGAATCGCGGTCTATGAACAAGGCGAGCGGCACACCCCACGTGCGCTGGCGCGAGACGCACCAGTCAGGGCGGCCTTCGATCATGCCGGTGATGCGCTGCTCGCCCCAGGCAGGCGTCCACGCGACCTTCCTGATCTCATCGAGCGCGGTCTTGCGCAGGCCTGCCTGCTCCATGCTGATGAACCACTGTGGCGTCGCGCGGAAGATCAGCGGCGTCTTGTGCCGCCAGCAATGCGGATAGCTGTGGCGATACGCTTCGTGATGCAGCAGGTGGCCCGACTCCCGGAGCAGGGCCACGATCAGGTCATTCGCCTCGAACACCTTCCTGCCATCGAGCTCCGGCATGGCGGGCAGCCGGAAGCGGCCATCCCCTTCCACGGGGTTCGCGACTTCGAGGCCATACTTCTGGCCCACGCCGAAGTCCTCGACGCCATGGCCAGGGGCGGTATGAACGGCACCCGTGCCGGTCTCGAGCGTGACATGCTCACCCAGCACCAGCGGTACGATGCCCGGCTCATTGAAGGGATGCTTGAGCATGAGGCCTTCGAGTGCTGCGCCCTTGAACGTCTTGACGACGCGCGGATCGCCCAGTGCCTCTCCCGCTCGCTTGACGATCGAGGGCAGCAGTTCCTGTGCCACGATCAGCGTCCTGCCTGAGCCGGACGCCTCCACCCACGCGTAATCAAATTCAGGGTTCACGGCAACAGCGCGATTGGCAGGCAGTGTCCAGGGCGTTGTCGTCCAGATGACCACCGCAGCCGGGCCGGTCACACCCAGCCTGCGCCGCCACTCCGCCGGCTCGGCGATGTCGAAGCACACGTCGATCGCGGGCGAAGTCCGCTCTTCGTACTCGACCTCCGCTTCCGCGAGCGACGAGCGGCAATCGAGGCACCAGTGCACGGGCTTGAAGCCCTTGTAGAGATGCCCCTTCTGGATGATCTGCGCGAACGCGCGCAGCTGGTCCGCTTCATACCGCGGCTGCAGCGTGAGATAGGGATGATCCCAGTCGCCCATGACGCCGAGACGCTTGAAGTCCTGGCGCTGTGCGTCCACCTGCGCAATCGCGTACTCGCGGCATGCGGCGCGGAAGGCCCTGGCATCCAGCTTGTTGCCGACGCGTCCGTGGGTCTTCTCCACCTGGTGTTCGATCGGGAGGCCATGGCAGTCCCAGCCGGGAAGGTACGGCGCGTCGAACCCGTCCAGTCCACGCGACTTGACGATGATGTCCTTCAGGATCTTGTTGACGGCATGGCCGATGTGGATCGCGCCGTTCGCATAGGGCGGTCCGTCGAGCAGCACGAATTTGGGACGGCTTTTCGCCGCCGCGCGCAGCTTGCCGTAGATATCCTGCCCTTCCCACCAGGCCAGCATGTCGGGCTCGCGACGGGACAGGTCCGCCTTCATCGGGAAGTCGGTCTGCGGCAGATTGAGGGTTTGCTTGTAGTCCATGATCACTTGTGGACGCCGACGGGGCGTCCTTCACTCATTCATTCCTACACCAGCCAGCCAGGTCAGGGCCTGGCCAGGATCTCCCGCGCCTGGCGGGCGTCCTCGTGCATCTGCTCCGTGAGGGCCTCGAGGCTGGGAAACCAGCGCTCTTCGCGGAGCCTCGCAATGAAATCCACGTGCAGGTGGCGACGATACAGATCGCCGGCAAAATCGAACACATGCGCCTCGAGCAGTGGTTCGGCGGTCTCGATACCCGTGGCATTCAGCACCGGCCTGGTACCCAGGTTGGCGACGCCCGGCTGGTTGGCGAGCCCAGCGCCCGAAACCCGCACGGCAAAGACGCCCTGGAAAGGCACCACCTTGCGATGCAGACACAGGTTCGCCGTGGGAAACCCCAGGGTTCGCCCCAGTTTCTGGCCGGGCCCGACCTTGCCGGACAGCCGGTAGGGCCGTCCCAGCAGGAGTTGCGCACGATACAGATTCCCGGCTTCGAGCGCAGCCCGCACCAGCGAACTGCTGACCCGTTCCCCGTCCAGCGTGAACGGCGCGATTTCCTCCACGCCGAAGCCCAACGCCCCTCCCAGTTCCCTGAGCGTGGCGACCGACCCGGAACGCTGGTGCGCAAACCGGAAATCGTGGCCAACGACGATGAACCTGAGCCCCAGCCCGTTGACCAGCAGGTCCTCGACGAAGCTGCGCGCCGCCACCCCGGCCATGCGCGCATCGAAACGCAGGCAGACAAAGTAGTCGACGCCGAGCGCAGCCAGCGCGTCGAACTTCTCGCGGAACCGGGTCAGGCGCGCCGGCACCTGGACGTGTGAAAAGTACTCGCGAGGGCTCGGTTCGAATGAAATCACGGCCGTTGGCAACCCGAGGCGGTGGCCGTGCCTCTGCAGCGCGCGCACCATCTCGCGATGCCCCAGGTGCACGCCATCGAAGTTGCCGATGGTCGCCACGCACCCCCTGAATCGGCCGCGCAGGTTGTCAAGGCCCCGGACCAGTTTCACGGGGAGCGCATCCGGAACTGGTGGACCCGACCACCCAGCAGCCACAGGGTCGCGAAGTAAACGACGCCGCCTCCCACCACGCAAGCGGTGAGCGCGATGACTCGCTCTCCCCCGCTGCGGGCCAGCCATTCCTCGACGGAACCGCCCATCCCGTAGAGCAAGGCACCCATCGCCAGTCCTGCGCCCGCAACCCGCACCAGCAGCGCCGTCCAGCCTGCAGACGGATGCAACACCTGCTGCACCTTGAGTCCCCGATAGAGCAGGAAGGCGTTGCACAGGGCGCTGATGCCGTTCGTGAGCGCAAGGCCGATGTGGGCACCGGGAGTATCCAGGTTGCCCGTCGCCACCAGCACCCCGACGTAGATCACGTTCAGCGACATGTTGAGACCGAGCGCAATCAGGGCGGTGCGCACCGGGGTTTTCGTGTCCTGCCGGGCAAAGTAGCCCGGCGCCAGCACCTTCACGACACTCCAGCCAAAGAGCGCAAACGAGAATGCCATCAGGGCGTACATCGTCATGTACACGTCGCTCGCGACGAACGCGCCGTAGTTGAAGATCGCCACGGTCAGCGGCCCTGCCAGCACGAACAACGCCACGCACGCGGGAATGACGATCAGGCAGACGAGCCGCAATGCCCAGTCGAGCGTCGCCGAGAAGCGCTCCGGGGAGGCTTCTGCGTGGTGCGACGAGAGGCTGGGCAGGATGACCGTCGCGAGTGCAATGCTGAAGACGCCGAGCGGAAACTCGACCAGCCGATCCGCCCAGTTCAGCCACGCAATGCTGCCGGTCACGAGGAACGAGGCAATGACGGAGTTGAGGACGAGACCGATCTGCCCCATTGACGAGCCAAAGATCGCCGGCAGCATCAGGCCGCCGATGCGGCGGACGCCTTCGTGTTTCCAGTTCCAGCGGGGGACCTTCAGCAAACCGAGTCGTACCATCGCCGGCACCAGGAACAGGAGCTGCGCCACTCCCGCCACAAAGACGCCGACGGCAAGCGTGACTCCCGGATTGGCGGTCCGAGGCGCAATCCAGGCGGCCACGACGATGCCGATGAGGTTGAGCAGCGTCGACGCCGAAGCCGGCAAGGCGAAGCGCTGGTAGCTGTTGAGCACGCCCCCCGCCAGCGCCGTCAGCGAGACGAACAGCAGGTACGGAAACGTCCAGCGCAGCATCTCTACCGTGAGCTCGAACTTCGGGATGTCCTGCCGGAAGCCGGGCGCGAACAGCAGGATCAGGAGCGGCGCGATGATCACGCCCAGCACGGATACCCCGGCCAGGAACGCGCCTAGCGTCCCGGCCACGCTGTCCACCAGCTCGCGGACTTCGTCATGCGACCGCTTGACCCGGTACTCGGACACCACCGGCACGAACGCCTGCGAAAACGCCCCTTCGGCGAACAGCCGCCGCAGGTAATTGGGGATCTGCCAGGCAATCAGGAAGGCGTCCACGATGCCCGAACTGCCGCCGAACGACCGCGCCAGGACCATTTCCCGAACCAGCCCCGTGATCCGGGACAGGAGGGTCATGGAACCAACGATGCCGGTGCTGCGGAGGAAGCCGCGGCTCATGGAGCGGGATGGCAGGACGGAAGGAGCGATGGGGCACTCAACATGGGCCTGAATGGTAAAGGAAAAGAAGGCCGTCTTCGTCGGCAAATGGCCGCACGGCACGGGGCCAACTCTGTTGGCAAATGGCCGGCTTTGCCGGCAAACGGATTGAAGGCGCTACCTCTGGCTGCCGCGAGGCCATATGCCGCCGGAGGCGGCCCCATGCGAATGCCATTTGCCGGTAGAGCCGGCCATTTTTTCCTTTCCCGCCTTGCTTTTACCCGCCTCCGTCGTCAGAATTCGCGCCTCTTTTTTGCATCAGGAATCGTCCGTGGCCAATATCAAGTCAGCCGAAAAGCGCGCCAGGCAGAACATCAAGCGGCGTGCAGCCAACATGGCCACGCGGTCGAAGTTCCGCACCGCCGTGAAAGGCGCGCTGGCTGCAGTCAAGGCCGGCAAGAAGGAAGAAGCCACCGCCTCCGTGAAGGCAGCGGGCCCGGTCATCGACTCCCTGGTGAACAAGGGCCTGATCCATCGCAACAAGGCTGCCCGCCACAAGCGCCAGCTCAATGCGCAGCTGAAGGCGCTGGCTGCCAAGTAAGGAAACGCGACTGCGTTGACGAAAAAGCCGGGCATTGCCCGGCTTTTTCTTTTGCGGCCGGTCGACTTTGTCGACAAATGGCGTCCGCAAATGGCTGCCTTTGGCAGCAAATGGCCTGGCGGCAAACGAACCAGCCCCTGATCTCGGAAACTCCAAGACTCGGACACTCAATTTGCCGATAGGCCATTTGCCGGCAAAGCCGGCCTCTCCAAGACGCGGCTTCTTATTCTCCCAGCTCCGCGCCAGCGGGGCGGGCGGCTTTCTCTTCTTCGATCCTCGCCATCACGGCCTGGCACAGCGCTTCGGTTCCTTTTTTCGCGAGGCCGGAGATCCGGAAGACCCGTCCCTTGAAGCGCAGGCGGCGGACGATGTCCTTGCAGCGCTTCTCTGCTTCGTCAGGCGGCAGCAGGTCGAGCTTGTTCAGCACGAGCCAGCGCTCCTTGGCGGCCAGCTCCGGGCTGTATTTCTTGAGCTCACCCACAATCGCGCGGGCGTCCTTGACCGGGTCGGCATCCGGATCAGGCGGATAGATGTCGACGAGATGCAGCAGCAGGTGGGTACGTTGCAGGTGCTTGAGGAAGCGCAGGCCCAGCCCCGCCCCTTCGGCCGCTCCCTCGATGAGGCCCGGGATATCGGCCATCACGAAACTGCGGCCATGGCCCACCGCAACCACCCCCAGGTTCGGGTGCAGTGTCGTGAAGGGATAGTCGGCGACCCTGGGCTTCGCGGCCGAGACGGCGCGGATGAGCGTGGACTTGCCCGCATTCGGCAGCCCCAGCAGGCCGACGTCTGCAATCAGCTTGAGTTCGAGCCTGAGGTCGCGCTTCTCGCCCGGGAGGCCCGGCATGGCTTTCCGGGGAGTGCGATTGGTCGAACTCTTGAAGCGCGCATTGCCCCAGCCGCCCTTCCCACCCTTGGCCACCACCACGCGATCGCCCGCACGGAGCAGATCGCCCAGTTCCTCATCGGTGTCGTTGTCGTACACGACGGTGCCGATGGGCACGGCCACTTCGAGCACTGCGCCCCCTGCCCCGGTGCAGTCGTTGCCGCTGCCTGCGGTGCCGTGCTGCGCGCGAAACGCGCGCTGGAAACGGAAGTCCGCGAGCGTATTGATGCCTTCCTGGGCAACCAGATAGACGCTCGCGCCATCGCCGCCGTCGCCGCCATCGGGGCCGCCGAACGGCACGAACTTTTCACGACGGAAACTGACGGCGCCCCGCCCGCCGTTCCCGCCCTGGACCTTGATGATCGCTTCGTCGACGAATTTCATGAGAAAGATTAGGGACCAGGGGCTTTGGGCTTCGGCGTGAAGTTCTGACCTGGCAGCGCGGGTTCTTGCCCGTCTCGGCAGCCGCCAGCGCCCGCTTTTCCCCCCCGTAAAAAAGAAACCCCGGGTAAACCGGGGCTGGGTTCCTGCAGGGAGCCTGGCGTTTACGCCGGCAGGACGCTGACGTACGTGCGCTGGGCAATGCCTTTCGTCTTGAACGTGACCCGCCCATCCGCCTTGGCGAACAGCGTGTGGTCCGTGCCGATGCCCACGTTCTCGCCAGGGTGGTACTGCGTCCCGCGCTGGCGGACCAGGATGTTGCCGGCGATCACGCTCTGGCCACCCGACTTCTTCAGCCCCAGGCGCTTCGACTCCGAATCGCGGCCGTTGCGCGTACTGCCGCCTGCCTTCTTATGTGCCATTGCTCACTCTCCTCGAATCAAAGCTCGTTCAGGCGCCGACGATACCCGTCACCTTGACCTCGGTGTACGGCTGGCGATGCGTGCCCTGCCGCAGGTAATGCTTGCGCCGGCGGAATTTGACGATCACTTTCTTGTCGCCCTTGCCGTGCTTCTGCACCGTCGCCGTCACCTTGCTCCCCGCCAGGAACGGCTTGCCGAGCTGCACGGACTCCCCATCGACGAACATCACCACCTGGTCGAACTCGACCGATGCCCCTTCGGCCGCCTCGAGCTTCTCGATCTTGAGCACCGACCCTTCGGCAACCCGGTACTGCTTGCCACCTGTGGCGATCACGGCATACATCTTCTTGGAACTCCGGCAACCGGGCTGGCCCGGCGGAAAAGGGCGCAGA
This sequence comes from Pseudomonadota bacterium, assembly GCA_031398625.1. Lineage (GTDB taxonomy): Bacteria > Pseudomonadota > Gammaproteobacteria > Steroidobacterales > Steroidobacteraceae > CAIUGU01. The sequence goes on along the minus strand of JANNNQ010000407.1, from coordinate 14,064 downwards.
GTGTAAGGGCGGACCCCCTCCCCAGGCAACTGGTTTTCTTGGCTTTCTTGGACCGCAGGGTCGTGAGCCGCACGCCCTCCCGCTGCCTGACACGGGAGATTCGGTGCCGCAGCGGCCCGTTGGCATCTTTCGCCCTGAAAGCGGGCGTTTTCCGGTACGATGCCGCCCGCCAATCTCAACTACAACCCGCGCAAAACCCGATTGGGATCATGTCTTTAGAGTCCATCAAGCACGTCGTCGAGGCCGATTTCAACGAGGTCGACCGGGTCATCCGCTCAAGGCTCGCCAGCGATGTCGTCCTGGTCAACCAGGTCGCGGAGTACATTGTGGGCGGCGGCGGCAAGCGCTTGCGGCCGCTGGTCGTGCTGATCGCGGCCCGGGCCTGCGGCTATACCGGGTCCCGGCATTCCGAGGCCGCGGCCATCATCGAGTTCATCCATACCGCCACCCTCCTGCATGACGACGTCGTGGATGGCTCCGATCTCCGCCGCGGTCGCGATACCGCCAATGCCATCTGGGGCAACGAAGCCAGCGTACTGGTCGGGGATTACCTGTATTCCCGCGCGTTCCAGATGATGGTGACGCTTGGGATACCGCGGATCATGGCCGTGATGGCCGACGCGACGAACAAGATCGCCGAGGGCGAAGTGCTGCAGCTGATGAACGCCAACGATCCGGAAACCACCGAAGAAAGGTATTTCGAGGTCATTTACCGCAAGACTGCCCGGCTGTTCGAGGCGGGCACGCAGATCGCGGCGATCCTTGCCGGGGCCCAGCCGGATATCGAAGGAGCCATGTTGCGTTATGGCAGGCATCTCGGCACCGCGTTCCAGCTCGTCGACGATGCCCTCGATTACCAGGCGACCAGCGCCGATCTGGGCAAGAACATCGGCGACGACCTGGCCGAAGGCAAGCCGACGCTCCCGCTGATCTATGCGCTCAAGGTAGGCTCCCCCAGGCAGCAGGACCTGATCCGCAACGCGATCCGCGCAGGCGGCCTGAACGAGCTTCAAGCCATTACCACCGCGATTGAATCGACTGGGGGGCTTGCGTACACTGCGCGCCTCGCGCGACGGGAGAGCGATCTCGCCATCGAGGCGCTTGCCGGGCTGCCCGAATCAGTCCACAAGCAGGCGCTTCGGGAACTCGCGGATTTCGCCGTGAACCGGACGCACTAGGCCGGACGCACGCAGGCTCGCCGAATCCAGGCTCACTGGAAGTCGAGCCGCAGATTCATCGGGGTGTAGCTCAGCCTGGTAGAGCGCTACGTTCGGGACGTATAGGTCGCAGGTTCAAATCCTGTCACCCCGACCAAATGAAACAAACGCTTACCGTACCATTTTGCAACCCGTCTCTTGCGACGAAGTAGGCTCTTGCGACGAAGTAGGCGCAAGGCTCCGCCAACGCCTGTTTTCGCCGAAGAAACAGGTCATCGATTGATCTACCGCATGCCACGGAATGTGGGTCACCACTCAGCTACCCGATCGGCGCGACGAACCATAAGGGAAGCGCTGATTTACCTGCCTGTGCCAGGCGAACAGCGATGCAACTGATTGAAAGACCATGATTGAGAAGGCGCCAACATTTTCAAATGGCAGTGTTTCAGAGCTTCCTTAGAACTTCTTCATGCAGGGTCCGCCTGATCAGCCGCGAACGTAAACCGCCTTTTGATCCACGAAGAATTCCAGGCCGGTTGCGCTGTTTTCCGGAAGGCCGGCGCCCGATTGCTTCACGCCGCCGAACGGCATCGATGGCTCTTTGTATCCAGTGTGGATGTTCACGTGAGCCAGACCGGTCTCGATTCCGTCAACGTACTTCTTTGCGTGGGCGAGATTTGAGGTGTAGATGGCCGAAGATAGTCCGTAGATGGAGTCGTTCGCGAGGGCTATGCCTTCTTCGAGCGAATCAAACTCACACACCGCCAGGACCGGCCCGAAGATTTCGTCTCGGAAAAGAGACATATCGGCATTCACTCCCGTGAATACTGTCGGCCGTATGAAATAGCCGGAAGGATCTGCGCCCTTCGCCCCAGCGATCATCGTTGCACCGTCGGCCTTGCCTTGTTCGATGGCCCTGGAGACATCTCTGAACTGCTCGGGACCCGCAACCGGTCCCATGTCTGTGGTTTCGTTGAGACCGTCGCCAACGTTCATCTTCTCACAGCGATCGGCCAGCGCTTCGAGGAACTCTTTCGCAACGCCGCGCTGCAGCAGCACCCTGCTCGTCGAAGTACACCACTGACCACCGTTCGAGAACCCTGCGGTGAGTGCCGCGCCGACTGCGTTATTGAGATTCGCGTCATCCATCACGATAAGGGCATTCTTGCCGCCAAGCTCGAGCTGGGTGCGAGTCAGGTTCGACGCGCACTTCACCTGGATCTTCTTGCCTACCTCGGTGGAACCCGTAAATGAAATCGCACGCACACGCGGATCCTCCACGATGACGTTGCCGATCTTCGAACCAAGACCCGTGATGCAATTGAAAACGCCGGCAGGCAGCCCGGATCGTTCGAAGAGCTGCGCCAGAAAGATACCCGACCACGGAGTGAACGTCGCCGGTTTGAATACGACTGTGTTGCCCGTCAGCAAAGCCGGCAGTGTCTTGCGGTTCATGACGTTCATGGGGAAGTTCCACGGGCTGATGATGCCGACAACGCCCAGGGGCTGATACTGCACCCACGTCGAGATGTCACGGAATGAACCCGGCCCGGAGTGCCCCTGGAAATTCGCGATCTGATTCAGATGAAAGTGGCCCTCGACCAGAGCGGAATCCACTTCGGCGCGGGATTCCGCCATTGTCTTGCCGTTCTCCAGTGTAACGATCCGAGCCAATTCTTCGCGGGACTCCTTCACCAGCCGGAGGAATTCCGCAATGTATCGCTGGCGCTCTGGAACAGGAGTTCGACGCCATGTGCGAAACGACGCATCCGCCGCGTCGATAGCCTCAAGGGCGTCCTCGGGCGTGGAGGACTGGAAAGAGGCGATATTGCTGCCACGCTTTGCCGGATTTTCGTCTTCAAACGTGACGCCGCTGCGAGAGGCGATCCACTTCCCATTGACGAAGTTTCTGTAAGTCTCCACATTCTCACCTTGAGCGACGGACATTAGCGGGCCCCTCTAAAGACTCAATCAACACTTGCGGACAGGCCGGTTGAAAGGCCATGTTTCGACTGGAAACACGTCGCAGGCAGGAAGGGACAGATGGTGCCGGGCACCGCTCGTCTCAGAGCACGTAGGCATAGAACATCGTGAACAGCCTCATCATGCACGCACGCCTCTCGAAACATCAACCAAAGACAAATAGACGATAAGTCTCCTTCACGCTGTCGGATGGCGGGAATGGAGCGGCACCCACAACTACAGCAAAACGTTTGCGGATAAGTGTGGCTCTGCGATTCAACGTGCGTGACAGTCTTTGCCTTCACGACACGAGCCTGTGACGATCAAGACGTCGCTGCACCCTCATTCAGGAATACATTTTCTAGGTGCGTTTGACCAGCCCCCTTGCCTGCGCATAGATCAGTTGTACGCGCTTTGGCGGTCATTGATTCAGCAACGGCAGTTCGCTCACGGGCTGTGCCGGCGCGATGCTGCGGAGGAACGCTTCGATATCGGCAAGCTCCGCATCGGACACCACGATGCTCGTGTAGGGCGGCATGTTTCCGTTCGGGTGGCGAATGTAGGCCACGAACGCGATCAGAGGTGTCACTCTCGGTACCAATCGTGGTCCATTGATCCCGCCTTGCCCTTCCCTGCCGTGACACTGATAGCACCCATACGTGTGGTACAGCTCTTTGCCGCGCGACACACTGGCGGCGTTCTGGGCGCCGACCTGCTGGACCGTACCTGGAAGCAATATGGCACACAGCAGAAAGCCTGGAATCGGTAACAGCGAGTGAGTGCGCTTCATGCTCGGAGGTGCTCCGGATTGTCGAACCTGCTTGCTTCCAGACTTTTCTCGCGGCTCATGGTGCAGCGACCGACCTGTGCTTGCATCAGCGCGGTTGAGTCACCACGTCCACCAAAGCCGGCTCCCCTCGCCGCACCACGGCGATCGCCTTCTGCAAGGCAGGCGCGAGCTCGGCGGGATCCGTGATCGGGCCAATTCCGAAGACCCCCATGCTCTGGGCTAGCTTAGCGAAGTCGACGTCGGGCTTGCTGATCTCAGTACCAATATTTGCACGAGTAACCCCACGCTGCGCGCGATTGGCCATGCGCTGTACGTGCATCGTTTCCTGATGATAGGCACGATTGTTGTGCATTACGCTCAGCAGGGGGATCTGATGATGGGCAGCCGTCCATAGAACGCCTGGCGCGTACAACAGGTCGCCATCGTTCTGGATGTTCACGGTCATCCGTCCGTATCGCTTGTTTGCGAGCGCCGCTCCGACTGCAGCGGGCGCACCGTAACCCACACCATAGCCACCCGAGCTCCCGGTAAACTGATGATGCTCCTTCATGTCCCACAAGCGCTGTGGCCAATTGCTGACGAACTGCGGTTCGGACATGATCACTGACCAGTCGTCGTCCTTGATCAGGTTCCAGATTTCCGAAGTCAGGCGAGCCGTACTGATGGGGCTGCTGTCCCACGCGTAGGATGCGTCGGTGCGAGCTCGTTCGAGCAACTGTTGCCTTACAGTCGCGAGGCCCTGCCCTCGCGATGCGAGGGCTCGGCGGCGCTCAGGCGTCATCAGCCGCCTGACGGCTTCGATCAGGGAAGGCAGAGTCGCCTCTGCATCAGCGGCAATGGCCAGATCAACCGGCTGGTAGCGCTGGAGATCCTGAAAGTTTCCTTTGGTGTACAAGTCGCCGGAACTGATGCTGATGAGCTTGGCGCCGGCCTGCACTGCAGGCGCCCAGCTGCGGTGCAGTTGGTCCCTGAAGGTATTCACAAGGCCCCAGAAATCGGTCAACTCCAGACCCAGGATGACATCCGCCCCGGCGATGGCCGCGCGCGTGCGATCGGTATGATTCAAGGGGTGCCGCGTCGGAAAATTCAGCCGTGCCCAGCGGTCGATGACCGGTGCCTGGAGCAGCTCGGCCAGGTCGACCAAGAGCTGCAAACCTGCAGGAGTGCGGGCCGCCCGATCTGCAACCAGGACCGGATTCTCCGCGGCAAGCAACAACCTCGCGGTCTCATTCACCGCCCCGGAATCCCCTTGGGCAAAAGCCATGGGCGACAGCCTCGGTACGGGTAGCGTCACGCCGGGTGCTACGGGATGCTCCTGCAGGTCGTGACTGGTCACGACCATCACCGGCATCATTGGCGGCGTCATTGCGATCTTGTAGCCGCGCACTGCGGAATCGGCAAAATGCCCGAGTGACACCGGAACGTCGTCCCATTTGACGAAATCGCGAACCATGGCACCCACGTCGACGGCACTGTGTACCCATTCGACCCCTGGACGGCGAGTCGACGCATCAAGCGAATTGCCGGCGATCAGGAAGACGGGCACCCGATCGCAATAGGCGTTGTAGATCGCCATCGACGCATGCTGGACACCATTCGGCCCGTGCAGGAGAACCCCGAGGGGCTTGCCTTCGATCTTCGCGTAGCCGTGGGCCATCGCGACGGACGATTCCTCGTGGAGACACGTAATCAGCTCGGGCCGGCTATTGCCTCCGTAGTTGATCAGTGATTCATGCAGGCCGCGGAAACTGGAGCCGGGATTGGCACAGACATATTCAATGCCAAGCGACTTGATCACGTCGACCATGAAATCGGAGCCGGGACGATCCGAAGTCAGTACTTCAGCAGCTGGGACAGCGCCGACCTCTGCCACCTGGGCGGCGGCCGGCAGAGGGGCGACCCCGCTGGGAGGCGTTGGCGTTGCCGGTGCTGGCTGTGCAGCATTACCCGCGGTGACCGGAGTCAGCGATACCGCGGCACCCGCGGCGGCGGCCTGCAGGAAATCCCGGCGAGGCATCGAGAACTTTCCGGACTCGGACATGTCGCGTCCCTCGTACTGCTTACGCCGCCATGCTCTATTGCGTATTCGATACTTGACTGGGGTCCCAACCGGCTCAGCTTCGCACGGAGTGGTCGTCGATCCCGGTCAGGATCATTAACCCGATGCCGGTGGCCCAGGGCTTCACCGCTTCATAGGCAAGCACCTCGCCACGAAACGACTGAAGCGCTCCCGCCACCCCAATCCAGCTCAGGAGCTCGACCGCCCCCGTCCCGAACTGCAGTAATCCATCCGTCGTGTAGTCCTCGAGCGCCTCAAGGTCGCCCGCAGCCATCTGGGCAAGAAATCGCTGGTCGAAATCGGGGAATATCATTCCGTGGTTGCGCTCCCCGGGGTCATGCGACATGCCACCGGTCGCTATGAGGCCGATGCGCAGCGGCGACTGCGTTGCAACTGCACCCACGGCACGACCGAGCTGCAGACAGCGGCCCACGGACGGAAACGGGCGCGCGAGCGTATTGATGATGATCGGTACGACAGGAACGTTCATGTCTGGAGTGAGGAACGAGAGGGGCACCATCGTGCCATGGTCAAGCTGCATTTCGTGGGCGAAACCAGGTTCAATGCCGTTCGCGTAACTGTGCTCGAGGATGGCTGCAGCCAGGGACGGGTCGCCCGGGATTCGCGACTTCTGGATGCGCAGCCAGGGCTCCACGGGCCCGTTGAAATGGTCTGCGCGCCCGACACAGAACGCACTCATGTGATCGAGGAAGTAGTTCGTCCAGTGTTCAGCCGTGAACAGAATCAGCCGGTCGAGCCTGGCGGCGGCAATCGCTGCTTGCAGCCGATGAAACGCTCCATAGACACTGTCTTTCTGCTGCACCGGCGCGGCCTCTGGCCAGGCAACGATACCTGGTGCATGACCGGCCGCACAGGCGAATACGATGGGCATGGCTTAAGATTCCCGCCGTATGGCGCTCAGATAGTCAGCTTCGCTCACGGAATGGTTGATCGAGAAGGGGCGAAGCAGCAGACCATGAACGCCGAGCCGATAGAGCGCAGCGTAGTCCCTGGCGACCAATGCCGCGCGTTCGTTCTCTTCAAGGTCATACCGCTGCAGGAAGGCATCCGGCGTCGCTTCAAACTCCTGCCTCATTTGCGCAAAACGGTTGAAGTCGCGTATGGCCTTTTGCAAAGCATAGACCGTCATGGGTTCGGCTCCGCAATGACATCGTCCACCCATCGAAGACCGGCTGTCACTTGTGCGAACGTCGTGGACGCGGCAAACGTTACCAGCACGGCCTGCCGCATCGCATCCGCCTGCACGCCTGACCGCAGCAGACGTCGGGCGTGCGTCTTGAAACTGCTTTCGCTGCCGGATGTGACCAGGCCGCCGAGGACGATCAGCTCGCAGGTATCCGGATCCAGGGGCCCTGCGGCCAGAACAGCGCCGCGCAAAGCCTGGAAGGCGTTACCCGTCGCTTCGCTGAGGGTCTTCAGGTACGCCACGGGAGACTGTTCGGGACGATTCATTGCGTTGCTCCGGCCCATCGAGGCTATCTGCGTTTAAGATACGGGAAATCACCCAGGTCGGTACCAACGCCCTGAGCGAGCGCACGCTCGTAGATGACCGCTGCCAGGGCGATGTCCTGAAGTCCGGTGCCCACGGATTTAAACAGGGTAATCTCATCCGCGCCTTGCCGGCCGGAAGCGCGCCCCGTCACCAAGGCCGCAAGCTCTGCGAGCTGTTCTCCTTCCACCGCGCCCCTCGCCGCGAAGGCGTCGCCCGCCTCGCCGAATACACCTTCCAGCGTATCGACGACAATCCTGCCGCTGCGACGAAAGACTTCGATGTCGATCTCACGCTGGTCCCGCCGCACAGATCCCACCGAGTTGACATGCATGCCGGGGCGCAGCCATTCACCGAGAAGCACCGCTTCCGCCGACTTGACTGCCGCAACGATCAGATCAGCGCCGGCCACCGCCCGGGCCGCGGAATCGACGGCAGCGATCGTGAGTCCGAAACGGTCGCGGAACTCAGCGGCGAGGGCATCCCGGTTTGCAGGCGTGGGACTGTATACCCTGGCTTCTCCGACATAGCCGGCGACATGCATCGCTTCGAGCTGGGCATGTGCCTCGGCTCCCGACCCCAGCACTGCCACGGACGCGGGGCCCGGCCGAGCCAGTCTCCTCGTAGCCACAGCACTGGTCGCGCCAGTGCGTAGCGTGGTGAGAAACTGGGCGTCCATGATGGAGAGCAACGCCCCGGTATCGACGGCATAGAGATGCAGTTGGTAGCGCACACCCCGGCCGGCCGCAAGATTCATGGCCTTGAAGCCAGTCCAGCCTGACTGGGCGAGCGTGGCCGGGCCGACTCGAAGCCACCCGCGACCGGCGGCCATGTTTATCCGGGCGGGCAGGACAGTATTTCCTTCCCCCTCCTCCCGGAAAACCCCCTCCATGGCGACGATGGCATCCTCCATGGATACCACCCCGCGCACCTCTTCATGGGAGAGCAGCAACGTCATGCTTGGGAGTCGTCAGAGTGGATGGCGGCCTGCATAAAACGCGGTGGCATCAGCGTCTTCAAGATCGAATCCCGACCTGAGAAGGGGTTCCCGGACACTGCGCATCTGCGCATCATTCAGCTTCATGACTGGCTGGCGCATGGGTCCACCGTTGTAGCCATGCAGCCACCCCTGGTACTTCCACAAGTACCTGTGGATGAAGTTGGCGCCGGCAAATGTCGTCTGGATCGCGACTCGCGCCTGTCTCGCCGGGTTGATCCTCCAGTAGATCTCCATAGCTGCCGCGAAGTCTCCCCGTTGCAGGAGGTCGAAGTAGCGAGGCACTGCCCCACCCCAGTATTCGTAGTTGCTGGTTCCCATCCACTGCTGCTCGAACATTTCGACCGTCAGCGGTGAATGGGCCTCTAGCGGGTCGGAGAACAGGACCCGCTTGCCGCGAATCATCTTCCACAACTCGAGATCACCCGCGATCCCGGGACGCCCTACTTCATACTTGATGGCGACGACGTTCTCGAGATCGGATGCGCGCGCAAGGACGGTAGGAGGGTAGCCGCTGGGATGCAGCCGGCCGAGATTCATCTGCACCGTTGCAAACAGGCAAATCGCCAGATCCGTCCTGCCGGCGACACCCGCTAGATGCTCGTACAGTTCCTGTTCGGTTCGCGGGTAGAAGGTATTCGGGTGGCCCAGCAGCAATCCCGAGACGCCGATCGCTTCACCGGCCTTTGCCGCTGCGATGATCTGGTCGCGGGTGTCGAAAGTTCCGTGGATCAGGAAGTGCTGCCGCCCCTTCGCCTCATCGACGGCGATCTCCATGAATCTGCGGTACTCGGCGTCCGTCGTACCGCATTCGGAAACCAGTAATGCGCCCCAGAATCCGTGCTCGATGTTGCGCCTCACATCGTGGCGGATTGCTGCTTCGTTCAGCTGTCGCAGATCCGCCGAAAAACTCGGCATGATGACGTTGCATACGCCGCGCCATGAGGCTGCTGCCCATTCCTTGGCTTCAGACCGGCTGTACTGCATTTTGCTCGCTCCTGGTTGGGCACAGGGTACATCACAAACGCTGCCAGCAGCCCGACAGGCTGAAGATATTGTCTGACAACAAAAGACCTGTCAATGCAGGGTGGACGTCGGATGGAAGTTGTCCCCAATCGTCACATAGCCATACACTAGATAGCAGCCGGAACCCCGATCCCCCGATCCTAATTTGCGCGCTGATAATCCCATGACAACAACGGCATCCAGCAGCCGCATAAACACGGTGTTCTCAAACGCTGTCGGCCGCCTCCGCGGGGCGATAATGCGGGGTGATCTGCGCCCCGGCCAGAAACTGGTCGAAGGTGATCTTTGCCTCGAGCTCGGCGTCAGTCGCGCGTCGCTTCGGGAAGCATTGCGCACGCTCGAAACCGAGCGACTGATCGAAGTCGTCCCCAATCGGGGTCCTTCGGTTTCGAAGCTGGGCTGGAAAGAGATCGAGGAAATCCACGACGTGTGGGCCATGCTCACGGGTGAAGCCGTTTACAGGTTTGCCCCCGTCGCGTCAGGGGACGAACTGATGGCCATCAAGGACGCCTTTACGCGACTGGAGAGGGCCCTCAGGGCGGAGAACGCTCTTGACCAGCTGGCGGCGACGAATGCCATTTTCGGTCCGATCCTGGCCCGGTGTGGCAACCGGATCTTGATCGATGTGGTGACATCGCTCGTTTCCCGACTCAACTTTCTGCGCGCCCAGGCGTTGCGCTACGAGGGATGGGGTTACCTCTGCGCCCATGAGATCAGCACGATTATCGCAGCGATCGAACGGAACGATGCAGACGCAGCCAGAGCAGCCACCCATCAGCATATCGACTCGGCCTGTGCGGCGGCGAAACAGGTGGCACTGCTGCCGGACGCCCCCAAGGCCGTCAAGAAGCGGGGCCGATTGGCCACCAGCCAGAGCCGGCGGTAGTGGTACCCGTTCTGCGAACCCGTCGCGAACTGCGAGTGCAGCGGGCGCTGGCGACGTGCGCTGCTGAGCGATTGTCAGACACTGAAATGTCGCTCTCCCCGGCGGCTGTCGCAGCGATCCACCCGCCAATCATCGAGGGCGATCGATGAGCCTCGAGACCAGCGAATCGGCAATCCGGAAAGTTCTGCGCAGGGTAGTGCCCTTCGCAATGCTGCTCTTTTTCTTCAACCTGATTGATCGGGCGAACATCAGTTATGCGGCCCTGCAGATGAATGCCGATCTAGGGCTTTCCCCGTCCGTCTACGGCTTTGCGGCCGGGATCTTCTTCATCGGGTATTTCGCGTTCGAGGTTCCGAGCAATCTCATTCTCGTCCGCGTTGGCGCCCGCATCTGGCTTGCACGCATCATGGTGACGTGGGGCCTTGTGGTCCTCGGCATGGCATGGGTCAACAGCGAAACATCCCTGTATGTCATGCGCTTCCTGCTGGGGGTTGCTGAAGCCGGACTGCTGCCAGGCGTCATCTACTATCTCGGACTCTGGGTGCCGGCCCAATGGCGCGCGCTGGCGCTCTCGATGCTGATGTCGACCAATGCGCTCAGCAACATTTTCGGGGGGCCTATTGCGACCGGCCTGATGCAGCTGGATGGCCTCCTCGGTTTCAAGGGCTGGCAGCTGGTGTTCATCGGCGAAGCCATCCCCACCGTCCTCATCGGCCTGTCGATACTGAAATATCTGCCGGAGACGCCGCGTGACGCACGGTGGCTGACCGCGACGGAAAAGCAGTGGTTGCTCAAGACCCTGGCTGAGGAGCAGTCCGCAAAGTCTGCGAGCAGGGGAACGACGCTCTGGAACACCATCGCTGATCGACGGGTCATCCTGACGACGGTATTCAGCTTCCTGCTGATCTGCTGCAATTTTGGAACGGTGTTCTGGCTGCCGCAGATCATCCGGGCTCTGGGCGATCTCTCCACCCTCGAGGTAGGCTTTCTGGCTTCTGTTCCTTACCTCATAGGCGGCGTAGGCATGATCCTCTGGGGGAGACACTCCGATCGAAATGGTGATCGAAAGTGGCATCTGGTTGCGAGCTCCGCCACGGCGGCAGTCGGCTATGCATGGGCAGGCATTGCACCGTCGCCCACGCTGTCATTCGTTGGTTTGTGCGTGGCGACGCTCGGGGTGTGGAGCATGCTGGGTGTGATCTGGGCCTTGGCGAGCGATCTCCTCCATGGTTCAGCGCCCAACGCGGCTGCAGGCGGCCTGGCTTTCATCAACAGCTTTGCCGCGCTGGGCGGATTCGTCGGCCCATTTCTCATGGGATACGTCCGCGAAAACACGGACAGCTTCAGTGGCAGCCTGTTGACGCTCGCTGGATTCGCGACCTTGATGACGGCCGCAGCGCTGCTGCTGCAGAATTACGGAAGGGTTCCGCGCCAGGCCGTCACGTGAAGACGAAGCCGGCATTGGCGGGCAACACCTGCCCTGTCAGCGGTCGCGCGCCGGGTGTGAGCAGGAATGCGACTATGTCGACGATATCCTGCGGAAACAGCGGACCGGGAACGGCCCGACCCTGCTCGTTCTGCCGGTGGCGCTCCGCCGGAACGTAGTCGGTCGCCTCGTTCCGCATCAGACCGGGCGCCACTGCCGAAATGCCGATTCCCATCGGTCCCAGCTCTCGCGACAGCGAGCGCGTCATTGCAATGACCGCTCCTTTGCTGGCGACGTATGCCAGGAGGCGTGGAGGACCCCAGAGCGCGGTGTCCGATGCCAGATTGACGATCTGACCCCCTCCTCCCTGTTGCAGCAATGGCACCAGCGCCCGGGTCATGAGCCACAGACCGCGGACGTTCACACGCATCACGCGGTCCCACAGATCCACATCGAAGGCATCGAACGGAATTCCGCCGATCTGCGTAGCGATGGCTGCATTGTTCACGAGACCGTGGATGGCGGCGTCCTCCTCTGCAATCGCTTTCGCGAAAGCGGCGATCGATTCCGGGAGCTCGACGTCGACCGGAATGAACCGTACGGACGCCCCGGCCGCCGCCAGCTCTGCAGCCGTCTGCCTCCCGATGTCCACGAGCACATCGCCCATGATGATTCTGGCGCCATGACGGGCACAGCATTCCGCGATGGCACGTCCCAGGCCCCGGGCCGCGCCGGTTACGACAACTGTCTTGCCGTGAAGCATCACTGGGTGGTCGAACCCGCCGCCGCGTCCTGCTCGGCCTGAATCTGGTCTCTTGCCTTCTTTGCAAGGATCCTGCGCATTTTCGAGACACCCAGATCATGCTGATAAAGCAGTTCACGATCCCGTGCATCCGGGGGCATCGCCGATATCAGTTCCCGATCCTGCTCCAGGACATGCCAGTGTCGTTGCTCGAAGGTCGTCCTGTACAGGAATCGCCAGGCTTCCCTGGCCAATCCAGACACGCGCCGGACCCGCCAGAAACAGATGAGGCAGTGTTCCTCATCGACAGGCGTGACGAAGGTGATGACGAACATCGCACCTCCCGGCCCCCCCGCCGGGGGGTAAGGAACGACGACCCTGCCATACAACAGATGGTCCGCAGCCACGAACTCCATCCAGTCCAGGTTGGTTCCCTGCTGGCCGACCCGCTTGATGACGAAACGGGTGCCTGCCGACTCCACTTCCACCAGATCGCGGGTGAGTCCCTCGCTCAACGTGAACGTGTCACCGTGCAGGTAAATGCCATGCATCGGGTCGACCAGGTTGTCGAGCACATATCTGTAGCTGCAGTTCCATGGCGCTGCGCACAGGAAGGTCTCGTACTCCGGATCCGTCAATTCGACAGGGAGATCGAGCGGCGGCGTGACGTGCTGCCCGGTCCGTGCAAAGTATGCGAACACCGCGCCTTGCATCTCGACCACCGGATACCCCGCGATCGCTTTGCGACCCTTGAGCCCACAGTTTCCAAGGGCCGGAACCTCGACGATCACGCCATCGCCGTCGATTGTCACTCCATGGTAGCGGCAGGAAATATGTTCACCACGCAATCTGCCCCGCGACAGCGGAGCACCGCGATGGGGACAGCGATCTTCCACGCAGCGAACGCGCCCGTCAGCTCCGCGCCAGAGGACGAGGTTGCGCCCCAGTATCTTGCAGGCGTGAGGGACCTCGGGCGTCACGTCGACAGACTTTGCGACCGGGTACCAATGGTCCAGCAATCCTTGATTGAGGCGGGCTTCTGCTTGCTGTTGGCGATCGTCGGTAGTCATGCGCTTGCCACCCATCAGGTATCGCGGCTATGGACATCCGGTCCGGGCACGCATCTATAAGCCTGATCAAGGGAGTGGTTGATTTGACGCAGCTCGGCCTCGAGCGTCACGGCATCCCAGCTCCCTGTCGCACCGGATGGAAAAGGAACCCCCGACTGCTGCAAACGCTCCGCAACCCTGACGAAGTCATGTTCGCCCGACCTGAAGATCGATTCCATTTCATCTGCCAGCCGGCGCTCCGATGGCGTCAACGGCCTGCCAAGGGATTGGCCACCCAGACGCGCCATGTACGCCGGATCAGAACTCACTTCGCCTCCATGGGATCGCGGACAGGGGACCTGCGCCGAAACCTTCAGTCTGCCGCATAGTAGTGAATCTCATACAAGAGGCAGCCGCCGATTGACTTGAACGGACCATGGAACGCTCCCGGCGGCCGGCA
>JANNNQ010000380.1:0-2922 GCA_031398625.1 Pseudomonadota bacterium | reverse complement strand
CGCCAAGGAAATTTTTGATCTCGACCCCGCCAAGGTGCGCCTCAAGACAGTGGAAGGGCAGCGCGATCCGGTGATCACCAGCATTGCCGGCACGCTGATCCGCGAAGTGATGAACGGCGACGCCGGCAGCCGGCTTTATGCGGAATCGCTCGCCAACCTGCTGTCGGTGCATTTGCTGCGCAACTATGCCGAACATTCCCACGAGATTGAGAAGGAAGAGAAGTTGTTCTCGCAGCCGCGTGCCGTGGTCCAGGCGCTGAAATTCATCCACGAGAACTACCCGACAGACGTCAATCTTTCGGACATAGCCGCCGCGGCGCACCTGAGCACGTATCACCTGACGCGCGTATTCAAGAAATCCACGGGCGTTTCGCCGCATCAATACCTGGTGCAGGTCCGAGTCAACAGCGCCCGATCCCTGCTTACCGCGGGAGCTGGCGACCGCTCGCTCGCCGAAATTGCCGCCGCCGTCGGATTTGCCGACCAGAGCCATCTCACCCGGCATTTCAAGCGCGTGCTGGGTTTGACACCCAAGCAGTTGCGCCAGTAGTAGGGCTCGAGGCCGAAGGCGTTAGCGGCGTTGCGCAACATCCTCCAAAAACAGCGCAAGGGCGTCCAATAAAGTCCGCACTAGTGTGCGTATCGTTCGCACACGGGGTCGGGCGGTACTCCTCCTCCCGCCTGCGATGCCGCCGGAACAGGCAGTACGGCATCGCCGGATCAACGAGATGTCCGGCCCCCCTTCGTTTCAGATCCATCCCCGATGCGGGCCGACGGTGAAGCGCGTTCCCGTCCCCTCCCTGTGCGCCAGCCGCCGGTCCGCAGTTTTTTGACCCTCCCGGTTTTTATCCTGCTCTGGAAGGTCGTAATCCCGTTGAAACCTGCCCGCTGAATCCGGGTCGAAACTGACGCGAGTCCAGCACGCAGATAACTGGTTACTATCCATTCCTCGATCAGCCTCCCGGACAAGGAGTCAAGCAATGCATCGCCGATTCAGGAGATTCCTGGCTGTTTTGGCAATCGCGACAGTTACAGCGTTGCCGGTGATGGCGGAGGAGCAGCTGCCCGCCGATCGACGCGGTGGCGACATGGCATTGGACCTGATATTGGCACGCCCGATCGGACTGCTGAGCGTGGTTGGCGGTTCGGTGCTGTTCGTGGTCTCGCTGCCCTTCACGATTTCCAGCAGCAGCATGGACACGGCCGCCGAAGAGTTCGTCACGAAGCCGATCGAATACACCTTCAAGCGTCCGCTCGGCCAGATCGGCCAGTAGTTCAGTCCGGCGGCGGACGCTCTGCCGCCGCGTCCGGATTCCAGCGGATTCCAGGTTCGACTATACTTGCCCCGCCATCGGATAGAGGCCGCAAAGGCCCGCCCGGTAGGGCGGATAAAAACACCTAGGAGGGGAGATCTCATGGTCTGGTCGCAGGTTTACGACCCATTCAACAACACCATCCTGTCAACGCTGGTCTGCGCGATCCCCGTAATCGTGCTGCTGGGCGGGCTGGGTTTCTTCCACGTTCGCGCGCACTATGCCGCACTCGCCGGGCTGGTTGCCGCCGTTGTCATCGCAATATTCGTGAACGGCATGCCTGGAGAGATGACGCTAAGCGCCGGTCTCTACGGCACGCTGTTCGCAGCCACGACGATCTGCTGGATCATTTTCAACCTGATTTTCCTGTACCGAATGACATTGCAGGTCGGATTGTTCAAGGTCCTGCAGGACAGCATAGGCGGCATCACCAACGACCGCAGGTTGCAGTTGGTGCTGATCGCGTTCTGCTTCGGTGCATTTTTCGAAGGCGCGGCAGGGGGTGGGACGCCGGTCGCAGTGACGGGCGCAATCCTGATCGGGTTGGGATTCAATCCGCTCGCGGCTTCCGGCCTTTCCCTGATTGCCAACACCGCGCCCGTGGCTTATGGCGGGCTGGGCACGCCGATCATCGTCCTGCATCAGGTTACCCAGCCAGGCAACGACGACTACCTGCTGACCCTATCCGCGATGGTTGGACGGCAGCTGCCGTTCTTTTCGGTGATCGTCCCGATCTGGCTGGTGCTGACGTTCTGCGGCTGGCGCCGTACGGTGGAAGTCTGGCCAGCGGTATTGGTAGCGGGCCTGTCTTTTGCGATTCCGCAATTCGTGATCTCGAACTACCACGGCCCATGGCTGGTGGACATGCTGGGCGCCATGATCTCCATGGTCATCCTTGCCGTTTTCCTTGCCTATTGGAAACCCAAAACGGTCATGCTTGATGCTTCCGGAAGCGGGAACGTCGTTCCCCGGTCCGAGGCCACGAAACAACATCACGGGCACAGCCGAGACCGGGTGATCAAGGCCTGGACGCCGTGGGTCATTCTGACGGTCATCCTGTTTCTGTGGGGCTTGCCGGTCGTCAAGGCATTCCTGAATTTCAAGGGAATCACCTATTGGGAATGGCAGATCCCGGGCCTGCACAACCTGGTGCAGCGCGTGGAACCCGCGGTTGAAGTGGCAAGAGTGGAGCCCGCCGTCTGGAAGTGGGGGTTCATCTCCGCCACCGGGAGCGGCATATTGATAGCGGCGGTCATCGCCGGGTTCGTCATGGGTTTCAAGATTCGCGACATGATGAAGGTCTGGTTCGAGACCTTCGGGATCATGAAATATTCGCTGCTGACGATACTGGCGATGCTCGCACTCGGCTACATCACGCGCTATGCCGGCATGGACGGAACGCTTGGCCTGGCATTTGCCAATACCGGCTGGCTCTATCCGTTCTTCGGCACGATGATCGGCTGGATCGGCGTTGCGCTGACCGGAACGGATGCAGGTTCCAACGCATTGTTCGGCAGCCAACAGGTGATTACCGCGAACAAGCTGGGCCTCAGTCCGACCCTGATGGCCGCTGCGAACAGCTCCGGCGGCGTAATGGGCAAAATGATCG
>JANNNQ010000361.1:0-11884 GCA_031398625.1 Pseudomonadota bacterium | reverse complement strand
CTTCGCCGCCTGGGGCTGGTGCGTGGCCTACGTGGGCTGCGTGCTGTTCGGGCCCGCCGATGCCCCAGGCGAGCTGGTGCGGCTCACGGTGGACCAGCCCGATCGGCCTGGAAAATGCCCTGACAAAGCAGGGTATCGATTTCCGCCGCGCCAAGGTCGGGGACCGGTACGTTCTCGAGATGCTGCGGGAGACAGGCGGGGTGCTGGGCGGCGAAGCTTCGGGACACCTGCTGTGCCTCGACCGCACGACGACGGGCGATGCCGTGGTCAGCGCGTTGCAGGTCCTCGCGATCATGAAGAAGACGGGCAAAAGCCTGGCTGAACTGGCTGCGCCGATGCCGAAGTACCCGCAGATCCTCAAGAACGTCCGGATCGCCCGCAAGATCGATGTAGAGGCCAGCCCCGGGATCCTGGAAGCGGTCGCCCACGCAGAAACGCGGCTGGGCGGCGAAGGGCGGGTTGTCCTCAGGCCGTCCGGAACCGAGCCTGTCATCCGGGTGATGGTGGAAGGGCGGGATGGCGCTCTCGTGCAGCAGCTCGCCACCGAACTGGTGGCTTCGGTCGAGAAGGCGGCGGCCTGACCGGCCGGCACCGGCTCCTCGTCAAGAAAAGGCTTTCCCTTCAGGCGCTTTGCAACGGACGGCCGCTGGCCCTTGGGGCCTCGTGCCGTTTGCTTTCCCGGTCCGCCGCCGTTACTCTTGCGCGCCTTTTTACGGTAGGGAACGGATGACAGGACCCGAGCACAAGCGCCGTCCCCTGGTCGCAGGAAACTGGAAAATGCATGGCTCGCGTGCCGAAAGCGGTGCGCTGATCAGTGCATTGCTCCACGATCTGCCGGCCGGTTCCGCCGACGTGCTGGTCTGTCCACCGTTTGTGTACCTGTGGGAAGTGGCGCGGCTGCTGAAGGGGTCGGAAGTGCAGCTCGGGGCGCAGTCGGTCTGTGCCGAGCCCGGCGGCGCATTTACCGGCGAAGTGGCTGCGGCGATGCTGAAGGATGTCGGGTGCGCCTACGTGATCGTGGGGCATTCGGAACGACGGGCCATTTACAAGGAGAGCGATTCCCAGGTCGCCCGCAAGTTCGTGGTGACCTCAAGCCAGGGCCTGACGCCCATTCTCTGCGTGGGCGAAACCCTCGAGGAACGGGAGGGCAACCAGACTTTCGGGGTTGTCGACCGGCAGCTTGCGGCAGTGGTCGACCTGGCGGGAATGGCTGCCTTCAAACGCGCAGTGGTTGCCTACGAGCCGGTGTGGGCCATCGGTACGGGCAAGAATGCGACCCCGCAGCAGGCGCAGGAAGTACACGGGTTCATCCGCGCCGCGCTCGCGCGGCACGATGGTAGAATCGCCGCCGCCGTGCGGGTGCTATACGGTGGCAGTGTGAAGGCGGGCAACGCCGCAGAGCTGTTTGCCATGCCCGATGTGGATGGCGGTCTGGTGGGTGGCGCGTCGCTCAATGCGCGCGAGTTCGCCGGCATCGTGAAGGCCGCCCAGGGCTAACCGGGCGCTCGACAAGACGCGATTGAAGATCAAGGCATAGCAGGTTGCGCTGACAATGAGCTGGTTACATACCGCCACCGTCGTTTTCCACGTGCTGGTCGGCTTCGGCATCGTGCTGCTCGTGCTGCTCCAGCGCGGCAAGGGTGCGGATGCGGGCGCGGGCTTTGGTTCCGGTGCGTCGGGCACGGTGTTCGGTGCGCGGGGTGCAGCTTCGTTCCTGTCGCGGTCAACGGCAACCCTGGCGGCGCTTTTCTTCGTGACGAGCCTCGCGCTGGCCTACATGGGTGGCCGCCAGAACGCCGCCCCGACCAGCGTGATCGACAGGATCGGTATTCCGGCACCTGCTAGCGCGCCGACGGATGGCCTGCCCGCAGCTCCGGAACCTCTGGAAGCGCCGGCGGCACCTGCGCAGTCCGAGGCGGCAGGTGCAGCTCCTGCGGACGCGCCGGCACCGGCTCAGCCCCAGCCGTAGCCAGCCGTGATTGTGTAACCTCGAGGATCAAGATCGCCGGTAGAGCGGTGATTCACCGGACAGCAAAGGTCACGGTGCGGATGTGGTGGAACTGGTAGACACGCTACTTTGAGGTGGTAGTGGAGCAATCCGTGGAGGTTCGAGTCCTCTCATCCGCACCAATCTTTCTCTTTTGCTTCTTTTCTCTTTGGATTGGCAAAGAGAAAAGAAGAAGAGAATAATCGGCCCTAGCCGATACCAGCCCGGCACTGGATTGGCAAAGAAAGAAGTAGAGAGAAACCCCGGGCTTCCTGCCCGGACTTACCCTGAATTCTCCTGGGGTTGTCCAAGAGAAAAGTAGAAAAGTCGGGTTGGCTTCAAGCCAAAGCTTACCCGCTCTTGGTTCGACAGAACAGGAAAGACAGGTAGCCATGGGCTCCCGCCCATGCCCTACCGTCCCAATCGCGATTTGCCTGGACTGGCAAAGAAGAAAGTGAGGATCAGCATCGGGATGGCCCGATTCGTACCTGCTTGCCGGTACTTCCCTTGAGGTTGTACAGGAGCAAGGCAGGCAAGCGTCGGGTTCCTTCCCCACACGACGCTGATCCGAATTCTTCGTCTTCAAGAGCATTGCTTGCGGAGTGATTCGCGCACGTCTGCCTCCGCTCGAATCGCGAACAGTTTCCCTCGCAATGCTCCTCTTGCGGCACATTTCCCTTTTTCCGGGGTTACTGCGCTGCAACCTCCCTGCTACAATTCCGCCCCGTTCTGCAGGTGCTTTGGGGCGGCAAGCGGATTCCTGATGCTCGAAAACTATCTCCCGATCCTCATATTCCTGGGCGTGGCGTCCGTTCTGGGCGTGGTATTGCTGGGACTCGGCTTCCTGCTGGGGCCACGCCGTCCCGATGACCAGAAGCTGTCGTCCTACGAATGCGGTTTCGAAGCCTTCGAGGATTCCCGGATGAAGTTCGACGTCAGGTACTACCTGGTGGCCATCCTCTTCATCGTGTTCGATCTCGAGATCGCTTTCCTGTTTCCCTGGGCCGTATCCCTGGATTCGATTGGCATGCTGGGGTTGGCGGCGATGGGAATCTTCCTCCTCGTGCTGGTGGTCGGCTTCATCTACGAGTGGAAGAAAGGGGCCCTGGAATGGGATTGACTGCCCGCACCGAGGAAGAGACCGCCGACGTGATGGCGCAGCGGGGCTTTGCCGTGACGACGCTCGACAACGTCATCAACTGGGCCCGCACGGGTTCGATGTGGCCCATGACCTTTGGCCTCGCCTGCTGCGCCGTCGAGATGATGCATGCGGGTGCGGCCCGCTATGACCTCGACCGCTTCGGTGTGGTGTTCCGTCCGAGTCCCCGCCAGTCCGATGTGATGATCGTGGCCGGCACGCTGGTCAACAAGATGGCACCGGCACTGCGCAAGGTCTACGACCAGATGCCCGAGCCGCGGTGGGTCATCTCGATGGGCTCCTGCGCCAACGGGGGCGGCTATTACCACTATTCCTATGCGGTCGTGCGCGGTTGCGACCGGATCGTGCCCGTGGACGTCTACGTTCCCGGGTGCCCGCCCACGGCGGAAGCCTTGCTCTACGGCATCATCCAGCTGCAGAACAAGATCCGGCGCACGAACACCATCGCACGCTAGGGAGTCTGAATGTCCCGTATCGAGAGCCTGGCCTCGAAGGTGGAAGCGCGTTGCGGTGGCCAGCTCACCCGCATTCCTTCCAGCTGTGGCGAACTGACCTACGAAGTCTCCGCGGCCGACCTCGTCGCCGTTGCAGAGGCGCTCCGTGACGATCCCGGGCTGAAGTTCGAGCAGCTGGTCGATCTTTCACCGGTGGATTACCTCGCCTTCGGCCGAACCGAGTGGAGCACGTTCGAATCGACGGGTACGGGGTTCAGCCGCAGCGTCGAACGCGAGCCTGACACCGTCGCGGAGTTCCCGGGACGCCGCTTCGGCATTGCCTACCACCTGCTGTCGGTCACCCATAACTGGCGCGTCCGGTTGCGCAGCTACTGCGAGGCGGGCGAGCCGCCGGTCATCGACTCGCTCGTGGGCGTCTGGGCATCGGCCAACTGGTATGAGCGTGAAGCATTCGACCTGTTCGGCATCCTGTTCAACGGCCATCCTGACCTGCGCCGCATCCTCACGGACTACGGCTTCATCGGTCATCCGTTCCGCAAGGATTTCCCGCTGATCGGCAACGTGGAAGTGCGTTACGACGCCGCGAAGGGCAGGGTGATCTACCAGCCTGTCAGCATCGAGCCGCGCACGCTCGTGCCGCGCGTGATCCGCGAGGACAACCGCTACGACGCGCAGCTCACCTCCGCGCCGGTTGCCCCGAAGGCTTGAGCAGATGGGCGAGATCCGCAATTTCACGATGAATTTCGGTCCGCAGCACCCCGCGGCCCACGGCGTGCTACGCCTCGTGCTCGAGATGGAAGGCGAGGTGATCCAGAAGGCCGATCCGCACATCGGCCTGCTGCACCGGGGCACGGAGAAGCTCGCCGAGTCGAAGCCCTTCAACCAGTCGATCGGGTACATGGACCGGCTCGATTACGTCTCGATGATGTGCAACGAGCACGCCTACGTCATGGCCATCGAGAAGCTGCTCGGCATCACCCCCCCGGAACGAGCCCAGTACATCCGCGTGATGTTCGACGAGGTCACCCGCATCCTGAACCACCTCATGTGGCTCGGTGCCCACGGCCTCGACATCGGCGCGATGACGATGTTCCTCTACTGCTTCCGCGAGCGAGAAGACCTGATGGACTGCTACGAGGCAGTCTCCGGCACTCGCATGCATGCAACGTACTATCGTCCGGGCGGCGTGTATCGCGACCTGCCGGACACGATGCCGAAGTACCAGCAGTCGAAGTGGCGCACACAGAAGGATGCGGACCGCTTCAATGAGCGCCGTTCGGGCACGTTGCTGGATTTCATCGCTGATTTCACGCAGCGCTTCCCGGCCTGCATCGACGAGTATGAAACGCTGCTCACCGACAACCGCATCTGGAAACAGCGGACGGTGAACATCGGTGTCGTCACGCCGGAGCGCGCGCTGCAGCTCGGCTTCACCGGTCCGATGATCCGCGGTTCAGGCATTGCGTGGGATCTGCGCAAGAAGCAGCCGTACGATGTCTACGACCGCATGGATTTCGACATTCCCGTCGGTATCAATGGCGACTGCTATGACCGCTACCTCGTCCGGGTCGAGGAAATGCGCCAGTCCAACCGCATCGTGAAGCAGTGCGTCGACTGGCTGAAACAGCATCCCGGCCCGGTCATGCTGGCCGACCACAAGATCTCGCCGCCCACCCGCGAAGAGATGAAGGGCGACATGGAATCGCTGATCCATCACTTCAAGCTGTTCACGGAGGGCTACTGCGTGCCGGCGGGTGAAACCTATGCCGCGGTCGAAGCACCCAAGGGTGAGTTCGGCATCTATCTCGTTTCGGATGGCGCGAACAAGCCGTATCGCCTGAAGTGCCGCGCGCCCGGCTTCCCGCACCTCGCCTCGATGGAAGAAATGGTGACGGGCCACATGCTGGCCGACGTCGTTGCCGTGATCGGTACGCAGGATATCGTCTTCGGAGAGATCGACCGGTGAGCCATTCCGAGAACCCGCACGGTACCGGCGTGATCTCCGGTCATCTGAAGGACGACATCGACCACTGGCTGGCGAAGTTTCCGCCGGACCGTCGCCGTTCAGCCGTGCTCGCTGCGTTGCGCGCCGCGCAGCACGAGAATAACGGCTTCCTGACGAAGGAGCTGATGGACGGGATTGCCGACTACATCGGCTTGCCGCCGATCCAGGTCTACGAAGTGGCCACGTTCTATTCGATGTTCGAGACGAAGCCGGTGGGTCGCCACCACGTCTCGGTGTGCACCAACATCTCGTGCATGCTGTGTGGCGGCGAAGAGATTCTCGCTCACGTGGAGCAGCGCCTTGGCATCAAGGTCGGCGAGAGCACGCCGGATGGCCGCTTCTTCCTGAAGCAGGAAGAAGAATGCCTGGCTGCCTGTACGGGTGCGCCGATGATGATGGTTGACCACGTGTTCCACGAGTACCTGACCCCTGCAAAGGTCGACGAGATCCTGGACCAGCACAAATGACGGCACAGACCTACCCGCAGAACCTGTGCATCTTCGAGCCGCTCAAGTACGAGCGCTCCTGGGACATCGAGACGTACCGCAAGATCGGCGGCTACCAGGCGTGGGAGAAGATCCTGCGCGAGAAGACCACGCGCGAAGCCGTGATCGAAGAAGTGAAGGCGTCCGGCCTGCGGGGCCGCGGAGGCGCGGGCTTCCCGACTGGCGTGAAATGGAGCTTCATGCCGCGGCAGTCGCCCATCCAGAAATACGTGGTGTGCAACTCGGACGAGAGCGAGCCTGGCACGTGCCACGACCGCGACATCCTCCGTTACAACCCGCATGCGCTCATCGAAGGCATGGCCATCGGCGGCTACGCGATGAATGCCACCGTCGGGTACAACTACATCCGTGGCGAGTTCCTCGCTGAACCGGTGCCGCGCTTCGAAGAGGCGCTGAAGCAGGCCTATGCCGCCGGTCTCCTGGGCAAGAACATCCTGGGCAGCGGCGTGGATTTCGACCTGCACACGTACATCGGTGCGGGTGCGTACATCTGCGGTGAGGAGACCGCGCTGCTGGAATCACTGGAAGGCAAGCAGGGCCGCCCGCGTTTCAAGCCGCCGTTCCCCGCCAACTTCGGCCTGTACGGCAAGCCGACCACGATCAACAACACGCAGAGCTATGCCTCCGTCCCCACCATCATGCGCAACGGCGCGAAGTGGTTTGCGGATCTCGGCGTGGCGAATTCCGGCGGCACGATGATCTTCTCGATGTCGGGCCATGTCGCCCGACCTGGCAACTTCGAGCTGCCGCTCGGCATTCCGTTCAGGGATCTCCTCGAGCTCGCGGGGGGCATGCGCGGGGGCCGCAAGCTCAAGGCCGTGATCCCGGGCGGCGTCTCCGTGCCCGTGGTTCCGGGCGACACGATGCTGCAGGCGACGATGGACTATGACGGCCTGCGCAAGGCAGGTTCGTCGCTGGGCACCGGCTCGGCGATCATCATGGATGACAGTACGTGCATGGTACGGGTGCTCGAGCGTATCTCGCGCTTCTATTTCGCGGAGTCCTGCGGGCAGTGCACGCCTTGCCGCGAAGGCACGGGCTGGATGAACCGGCTGCTGAAGCGCGTGCTGGCCGGGCAGGGGAAGCCTTCGGACCTCGACATGCTCGTCGATGTGGCGGGCAAGATAGAAGGCCACACCATCTGTGCGTTCGGTGATGCGTCGGCGTGGCCCATCCAGAGCTTCATGAAGCACTTCCGGCATGAGTTCGAGTACTACATCGAGCACGGCCACAGCCTGGTCGACGCCGCAAAGCGTCGCGCAGCCTGACGCCAGCCATTCCGACCCAAAGCCCGGAGCCCAACGCCCCCAATGAGTGACGACCTGGTCAATATCGAAGTGAATGGGGTCCCGGTGCAGGCGCGCAAGGGGCAGATGATCATTCACGCGACCGACAGGCACGATGCCTACGTGCCCCGCTTCTGCTACCACGACAAGCTGTCGGTGGCAGCGAACTGCCGCATGTGCCTGGTCGAGGTCGAGAAGGCGCCGAAGCCGATGCCGGCCTGTGCCACTCCGGTGGCCGAAGGCATGAAGATCTTCACGAAGTCGCCGAAGGCCATTGCCGCACAGAAGGCGACGATGGAATTCCTGCTCATCAACCATCCGCTCGACTGCCCGATCTGCGATCAGGGCGGCGAATGCGAGCTGCAGGATCTCGCGATGGGGTTCGGTCGCGACATCTCGCGGTATGCCGAACGCAAGCGCGTGGTGAAGGACAAGAACCTGGGTCCGCTGATTTCGACGGACATGACCCGCTGCATCCACTGCACGCGGTGTGTGCGCTTCACGCAGGAGATCGCGGGCTTCCAGGAGCTCGGCACGATTGGCCGCGGCGAGACCACGGAGATCGGGACGTTCATCGAGCAGAACATCGATCACGAACTGTCGGCGAACATCATCGACCTGTGCCCGGTCGGTGCGCTGAACAACAAGCCTTACCGTTATCGTGCCCGCGCCTGGGAAATGACCCAGCAACCGCTGGTGTCCCCCCATGACAGCGTCGGCACCAACCTCTACGCGCACGTGCTGCGGGGCCAGGTGATGCGCATCGTTCCCCGGCCGAACGAGGCCATCAATGAAACCTGGATCGCCGACCGCGACCGGTTCAGCTACCAGGGCATCTACAGCGCTGATCGTGTCGAACAGCCGATGCTCCGGGAGGGTGACGCCTGGCGTGCGGTCGACTGGGACACGGCGTTGACCCATGTGGCCGCGAAACTCGGAGCATTCAAGGGCCAGGGTAACCAGCTCGGCGTGCTGGCATCGCCCACGTCCACGCTTGAGGAATTGCACCTGCTCGCGAAGCTCACCCGTGCCCTTGGCAGCAACAACCTCGATCACCGGCTGCGCCGCAGGGATTTCCGCGACCAGGCCAGCGATCCCGTGTTTCCCTGGCTCGGCACCGGGATTGCGACGCTCGAACAGGCCGATTCGCTGCTGTTCATCGGCTCCGACCTCCGGGCCGAAGCGCCGCTGCTGGCACACCGCGTTCGCAAGGCCGCCGTGCGTCGTGGCGCGAAAGTGTCCTTCATCAACCGGGAAGCCTGTCGCTACCTGTTCCCGGTCGCGCAGAACCTCGCGACCAACGGGCTCGGGTTGCTCGATCATCTGGCCGGCGTGGTGGGCGCAGCAGCCCATAGCTCCGGTCGTGCGGTGCCCGCGGCACTGGGTGCCCGGGTCGGGCAGGTCCAGGCCTCCGAATCTCACGTGAACATTGCGACTCAACTCGCCCAGGGCGAAAGCAAGTTCGTCCTGCTCGGTGCGATCGCCCAGCACGATCAGGCCTTTGCCGAGATCCGGGCGCTGGCAGCCGCTATTGCCGATCTGACGGGGGCCCAGCTCGGCTACATCCCAGAGGGCGGCAATGCCGTCGGCGCCGCATTGGCGGGCGTGCTGCCACACCGCATGGCGGGTGGCCAGGTGGCATTGTCCCAGGGACTCAACACCGCCGACATGCTGGGTGCCGGTCTCAAGGCCTACGTGCTGTTCGGCGCCATCGAGCCGGATCAGGACATCGCGGCGCCCGGTGCCCGTGCGGCACTCGAGAAAGCCGATTTTGTGGTCGCGTTGTCGCCCTACGGCAGTGCGAAGGACTTCGCCAATGTGATCCTGCCAATCGGCACGTTTGCAGAGACTTCAGGCACGTACGTCAACCTTGAAGGCCGCTGGCAGAGCGTGCCGGGTGCGGCCAAGCCGGTCGGCGAGTCACGTCCGGGCTGGAAGGTGCTGCGCGTGCTCGGCAATCTGCTTGACCTGCCGGGGTTCGACTACCTGAGTTCCGAGCAGGCGCGCGATGAACTCAAGGCCGGGATCGGCGAAGTTCGTCCGGACAACACGTATGCGGCAGGTGAGGCGCTGCAGGATGCGGCCGAAGGGACTGCCCGCGCAGTCGGCATCTACGCCATTGACGCCATCGTGCGCCGTTCATCAGCCCTGCAGCAGACCCACGCCGCCCGGCAATCCTGAAGGCGCTGACCTTAAATGATCACGGCATTCATGGATTTCTGGACCGGCCTGCCTCAGGCACTGCGCTTGCTGGTCATCACGCTGCTGCAGATCTTGGCCATCCTCGTGCCGCTGATCATCTGCGTCGCCCTGCTGACGCTGGTGGAGCGCAAGGTGATCGGCTACATGCAGGCCCGCGTCGGCCCCAACCGCGTCAACCTGTTCGGCATCAAGGGGCTTGGCCAGCCGTTTGCCGACGTCGTGAAGCTGTTGATCAAGGAAGTGGTGGTGCCCACGCGCTCCAACCGCTTCCTGTTTGTGCTCGCACCCATCCTGGCGCTGGTGCCAGCCTTCGCAACGTGGGCGGTGATTCCCCTGTGGCCGGGATTCACGCTGGCCAACGTCGATGCGGGACTGCTCTACGTGCTCGCGCTCACCTCGGCAGGCGTATACGGCATCATCCTGGCCGGCTGGGCGACCAACTCGAAGTACGCGTTCCTTGGAGCCATGCGCTCGGCGGCGCAAATCGTCGCCTACGAATTAGCGATGGGCTTCGCGCTCGTGGGCGTGCTCATGGCGGGCGGCAGCCTGAATCTCGGCGAGATCATCGAGTCGCAGCGCGGTGGCCCCGGCAGCTGGTTCTGGCTCTGGCTCTTCCCGCTCTTCATCGTCTACTTCATCTCGGGTGTCGCGGAGACGAACCGGGCGCCCTTCGATGTGGCCGAAGGCGAATCGGAAATCGTTGCCGGCTTCCACGTCGAATACTCCGGCATGGCGTTCGCGCTGTTCTTCCTGGCCGAGTACGCGAACATGATCCTGGTCGCGGCGCTCACGTCCGTGTTCTTCTTCGGCGGCTGGCTCAGCCCGCTCGACGGGTACCTCCCGGCTGATGCCGCCATTCGCAATGTGCCGGTTTTAGGCACGCTGCTCGGTGACGGTTTCCACTGGTTCGCGCTCAAGCTGTCGTTCTTCCTGTTCTGCTTCCTCTGGTTCCGCGCAACGTTTCCACGCTACCGCTATGACCAGATCATGCGGCTCGGCTGGAAGGTGTTCATCCCCGTGACGATCGTCTGGATCGTCGTCGAAGGCGCGATGGTCATATTCAAGATCGGCCCCTGGTCTGTGTGAGGCCTCCCATGCGTACTGCCAGTTTCTTCAAGACGCTGTTCCTGACCGAGCTCCTCCAGGGGCTGGGCGTGACGTTGCGCCAGTTCCTGTTCCGGCCGAGCATCACTATCAACTACCCGGAAGAGAAGACCCCGCAGTCACCGCGGTTCCGCGGCCTGCATGCACAGCGCCGCTATGCAAACGGCCAGGAGCGCTGCATCGCCTGCAAGCTCTGCGAGGCGGTGTGCCCGGCGCTCGCGATCACGATCGAATCGGATGTCGCTGCGGACGGCACGCGCCGCACGACGCGCTACGACATCGACCTGTTCAAGTGCATCTACTGCGGCTTCTGCGAGGAAGCGTGCCCGGTGGATGCCATCGTCGAGACCCGGATCCACGAGTACCACATGGAAAACCGCGGCGAGAACATCATGACCAAGGACAAGCTGCTGGCGGTGGGCGAACGCTACGAGGCCATGATCGCCGCGGACAAGGCCGCCGACGCGCGGTACCGCTGACATGACCATCGTCAACCTCCTGTTCTACGTGTTCGCGGCGATCCTGCTGGCCTCCGCGGTGGGCGTGATCACGTCGCGCAACCCCGTGCATTCGGCGCTGTACCTGGTGTTTGCGTTCTTCAACAGCGCGATCATCTGGCTGCTGATGGAGGCGGAGTTCCTGGCCATCGTGCTGGTACTCGTCTACGTCGGCGCGGTCATGGTGCTGTTCCTGTTCGTCGTCATGATGCTGGACATCAACGTCGACAGCCTGCGCCAGGGCTTCTGGAAGCATTTCCCGCTGGCCGGTCTGGTGGGCGTGGTCATCGCGCTCGAGATGGCGCTGGAGCTGATGCGTGCCTTCAGGCTCGAGCCGCCGGCGCCGACCGCGCGTGCGCTCGAGGTCGGCAACACCAAGCTGCTCGGCATCGAGCTCTACACCGAGTACCTGTACCCGCTGCAGCTGGCAGCGGTGCTGCTGCTGGTGGCGATCATCGCCGCCATCGCCTTGACGCTGCGCGCGCGCAAGGACAGCCGGCACATGGACCCGGGCCAGCAGGTGCGCGTGAAGGCGGCCGACCGCGTGCGCATCGTCAAGATGGCGCCGACCATCGAGCTGCCGTCGCCGACGCCGGGTCGCAAGGAAGGGGGCACGGCATGACCCTGGGTCCGATCACGCTGGGGCACTACCTCAGCCTCGGCGGCATCCTGTTCGCGCTGTC
>JANNNQ010000350.1:0-21572 GCA_031398625.1 Pseudomonadota bacterium | reverse complement strand
CTATGACATCAGCGCGCCGGGTATGTCGCTTACGCCCTACTTCCGGGAACGGCTGAACCAGTACGCCGATTATTCTAAATCGACGAGCAAGCAGACGTGTTCTGCCATCGTCGTGCCGAATACGCTCATGTCGCGTATTTTTGGGCTGTTCGCGGATTTGTTTGCGCGGCGGACGGGCAGGGAAATCATCACGCAGCGAATTTTCACTAACCGGGACGCTGCCTGGCGCTGGATTGACCCGATCCGCGAGGGTTGGGCCCAGCATGACGAGAAGCCGAAGTCGTATACGGCCGGCAGCTGGGGGCCGGCTGCGTCGAGCGCGCTCATCGGTCGCGATGGCTTTGCGTGGAATGACGAGTCTTGAAAATGAAGGCTACCGGCGACAGGCTTCAGCCCGGAAAGATGTGCGAGGCAACGGAGCCGACGGCGCAGCTGGGCTTGTCTCCACCTGTAGCCTGTAGCCTGTAGCCTGTAGCCTGTAGCCTGTAGCCTGTCATGCCTTATCCCGTCAAGGACCACCGCTTTCCGGATGCCACCGCACTCGTGCATGCGCTGGCAGGCGAGATCAAGGTGGACCTCGAGGAAGCGATTGCCGCGCGCGGTACCGCCAGCCTCGTGGTATCCGGAGGCCGGACGCCCCTGGCGTTGTTCAGGCAACTCAAGGATGAGCCGCTGCCCTGGGGCCGCGTCGTGATCACGCTGGCCGACGAACGCTGGGTGGAGGCGCTGGACGAGAACAGCAACGAGCGCCTGGTGCGCGAAAACCTGTTGACTGGCGAGGCGGCGACAGCTCGCTTCATCGGGCTCAGGAACCCGTCTGCAAGCGCGGCAGACGGTCTCGACTGGACGTGGCGCGGCTTAAGCCGGATTCCCCGTCCCTTCGATGTCGTCATGCTCGGCATGGGCAACGATGGTCATACCGCATCGCTGTTTCCGGATTCACCGGGATTGGCGCAGGCACTCGATGCCACCGCTGCACCTGCGTGTGTCGCGATGCGCGCGCCCGTGGCGCCTCAGGAGCGGATCAGCCTGAATCTCGCAGCATTGCTGGACTCGAGACGAATCATTCTCCAGATCGGTGGCACGGAAAAATGGCACAAGTACCAGGAAGCCAGGACGCCGGGCCCGATGAGTGAGCTTCCCGTCCGCGGCGTGCTGCACCAGCAGCAGGCTCCGGTTGACGTGTTCTGGGCGCCATGACGGCCACCCCTCGCCTGATTGGCGATATCGGCGGCACGAACGCGCGCTTCGCGCTGTGCGTGGGCGAGAAGATCGGTTCCGAACGCGACCTCGCGTGCGCGGAGTATCCTGATCTCGCGACGGCGATCGAGGTCTATCTGCGTGACGCTGGCGCGGTCGTTGCACCAGGGCGGCCGCGGGAAGCTGCCCTCGCCATTGCGACTCCGCTGACTGGCGACCGTCTCCGGATGACCAACAATCACTGGGTCATTTCCGTCAGCGAAACGCGACGGCGCCTTGGGTTCGACCGCCTCTTCGTCCTGAACGACTTCACTGCCCTCGCCATGTCCTTGACAGCGCTTGAGCCCGGCGATCTTGAACAGGTGGGGGGTGCGACTGCGGTGCAGGGTGGCCCCATTGCGTTGCTGGGTGCGGGCACCGGTCTTGGCGTCTCCGGCCTGGTGCCGGCAGGCAACGGGTATGTCCCGCTGCAGGGAGAAGGAGGCCATGTCACGCTCTTCGCCTCTTCCCTGAGGGAACGGGCAGTCATCGAGGTGCTCACCCGCCGCTTCCAGCATGTATCGGCCGAGCGGGTTCTCTCCGGACCGGGCCTTGTGAATCTCCATGAAGCCCTGGCCGAGCTCGCGGGGCGGGAACCCGAGCAGCTGGAGCCCGATGCGATCACGCGGCGTGGACTCGAAGGCAGCGATCCCCTCTGCCGCGAAACGCTGGAGATGTTCTGCGCTTTCTTCGGCGGCGTTGCCGGCAACCTCGCGCTCACTCTGGGAGCCATCGGCGGCGTCTACATCGGGGGTGGCATCATCCCTCGCCTGGGCAGTTTCTTCGCGAACTCTTCGTTCCGCGAACGCTTCGCGGCCAAGGGACGCTTTGCCGGCTACCTGAACGCCATCCCCGCCTTCGTCATTCGCGCCCGGCGTCCCGCCCTGATCGGCATGATGCGCGCGTTTACCCAGCCGGCCCCGCGACTCGAAGCGCGTTAAGGCTGCAGGATTCACTGGCGCTGCCTGTCGAAAACAGGGCACTGCCGGCGACAACGAGAGGTCGATAACCATCAGGAGGGATTCATGGCGAACAATCCGGTCATCTGGTTTGAAATCTACGTGCAGGACATGGAAAGAGCGAAGGCGTTCTACGAAACCGTGCTCGGGCTGAAGTTGCAGAAGCTCGACAGCCCCGGTGGCGATCTTGAGATGTGGAGCTTCCCGATGGAGATGGACCGGGTGGGAGCGGGCGGCGCGCTGGTGAAGATGCCGGGCTGTCCTTCCGGCGGCAGCACGCTCGTCTATTTCGCAAGCGCAGACTGCGCGGTCGAGGAGGGCAGGGCAGTCGCCGCAGGCGGCAAGGTCTTCCGCCCGAAGATGTCGATCGGCAGTTACGGCTTCATCTCACTGCTCGTCGACACCGAAGGCAACATGTTCGGCTTGCATTCGATGCAGTAGCGAATGCAATGAATGCCTTGGCGGAATGATCGCAGGCCAACGGCCGGATGCGGTGGCCCCAGGC
The DNA here is from genome assembly GCA_031398625.1 of Pseudomonadota bacterium. Classification (GTDB taxonomy): domain Bacteria; phylum Pseudomonadota; class Gammaproteobacteria; order Steroidobacterales; family Steroidobacteraceae; genus CAIUGU01. The sequence continues at coordinate 18,869 of JANNNQ010000350.1, read as the reverse complement.
GTTGGCCTGCGAGGGAGAGTTGGCAGGACGATGCAAATCCGTTTTGCATCGTCCTGTGAGGCGTTGCCGGGGGTGCCGGAGCCGCGGCTCCTGCCCAGGTCTCAGCTTTTCGCGAGCTTCTCCATGACAGTACCCATGCGAGTCTGGAGGGCGCCCCATGCAGCATCCCACGCAGCCTCGGACATCTCGACCGCCGAGTCCTGCACGAACTCGCGCTGCTGTTCGAAGATGCCGGCGTTTGGAGAGCGGAAGAGCGTTTCCTTGTCGGACTGCGCCTGCACATAGAATGTGTATGGCATGCTGCCGTCCGGCATGATCAGCGCGCCGCTGATGGTAACCATCACGCGACCGGACTCCTTGCCGAAGACATTCCCCCCGAGTCCCACCGCTGCAAATTCCACGTTCGCGGCGAGAATTGCGGAGGCCCCCATTTCGCCGAACAGCTTTTCGCGCTGCTTGGTAGCCGCTCCCCACGTGCGGAACTGGGTGTTGAGAGCCGGGACCTGATAGACCCCGAATACGGGAGGCACGAAGTAGCCTTCACGCGAGAATTCAACCGGCGTCATGCCAAGGCGCTCCTTCTTTGCATTGGGCGACTCGGCCTTGCTTCCAAAAACCTGCAGCACCTCGTAAACGACTTCTTCGCCCGAGGGCTGCGCCGACTCCTGGAGGCGTGCCTCAATGATGCCTTTGTAGGCGTCCGACTGCAGGACCGTTCCTTCGTCGAGGAGATCGAATGGCAGGAGCCCGGACGCCACGAGCGAGGCCTTCAGCACCTCCGTGCGGTTCTGGGCTATCGCCTCAAGGGGCTCATGCTTTCCAGGTGCATCGAGTATCTTGCTGCCACGGACCTTGTAATCGCCGTACACCGACACGAGCGCCACTCCGGAAACTTTCTCCAGGGCGCTCTTCTTGGTCTTTACCTCGATCTCGACCACCTCGGCATCCGCCCGGGCCGTGGTGGACAACGCGGGCAGTACCGCAAGGCAGGCGGAAAGGGCGATCGTCACGTATCGATGATGGCTGTGAAACTGCGGCATGCGTCTCTCCCGAGGGAAGTCTGGCTCCCTGCATGAGGTGGGACGCTACCATCGACACAGCAATGGATTCGTGATGACCGTCGCGGATCCCGTTCCTGTCATCTCGCGGAAATGCGACGCCCCGCAGTCGCGGATCCCGTCAGGGTAGCGGGGCAAGGGGACTCGACAGTGAATTGCCGGGTCGTCCGGCATGAGACGCACTCCGCGTCGAGTCAGAGATTGATCTGGCTGCTGATCTCGACCACCCGGTGCGCCGGTACACCGAAATGAATCGCCGCCAGCTGGCTGTTCCGTCCCATGACGGCAAACAGTCGCTTGCGCCATAGCGGCATCCCCGAGCTACCCGACAGCACGGGATTCTCCCGCCCGATCACGTAGGTGGTTTCGTCAGGACGGAACTCGATGCCCCGCGCTTCGGCTCCGCGCAGGGCAGAAGCAATGTCGGGCGTTTCCATGAAACCGTAGCGCGCGATGATCCGCTGGAATCCGGGCGCGATGGTAACGATATCGATCCGGGCATCCGGCGGCACGCGCGGCAATTCCGTACTCACGAAAGTCAGCAGGATGTTCCGCTCATGCAGGACGCCGTTGAAGCGAAGGTTCTGCGAGAGCGCGCGAGGAATGCCACCCGCATCGCTCACCAGATAGACCGCGGTCCCAGGCGCCGGGTGTGGCTTCTGTTCGTTGATCGCCGCAAGGAAATCGCGTATCGGGATCTGTTGCTTGGCAACCAGCCAGGCCAGTGTCCGTCGGCCCTCGCGCCACGTGCTCATCAGCAGGTAGACGCCGGCCGCCACGGCGACCGGTATCCAGCCGCCATCGTCGAACTTGAGCATGTTCGAGAAGAAGAAAAAGAGCTCGATGACGAGGATGATCCCCATCACCCCGATGATGGGCCGGTTGGCCTTCGAATTCACCACACTGAGGAGCAGGATGACCATGACCGTCGTGATCACCATGTCGGTGACGATGGCGATGCCGTAGGCGCCGGCGAGGGCGCTGGAGGATCCGAAGCTGACCACGAGCGTGACCGTGCAGACAAACAGGAGCCAGTTCACCGCGGGCACGTAGACCTGCCCGATGGCGTGTTCCGAGGAATGCAGGACCCGCAGGCGGGGCAGGTAGCCCATGTTGATCGCCTGCCGTGCCAGCGAGAACACACCCGAGATGACGGCTTGCGATGCGATCACGGTGGCGGCGGTCGCGAGAACGATCATGAGGGGCAGCGCCCAGCCGGGCGCCAGCAGGTAGAAGGGATTCTCTACGGCGGCGGGATTCCGGAGCAGCAGCGCGCCTTGCCCGAAGTAATTGAGCACGAGCGCGGGCAGCACGACGAACAGCCAGCCCTTGCGAATGGCGTTCCGGCCGAAATGTCCCATGTCCGCGTACAGCGCCTCACCACCCGTTACCGCGAGGAACACGGATGCGAGGGTGATGAAGGCGGCAACGCCATTCGTCAAGAAGAACTGTGCTGCGTAGGCGGGATTGACGGCCTTGAGGACTTCCGGAGCCTGCACGATGCCATGCACGCCGAGGACGGCGAGCGCCAGGAACCATGTGATGATGACTGGACCGAACGCGCGGCCCATGACCGTCGTGCCGCGCTTCTGCACCATGAACAGGATCGAAAGAATCAGCACGGCGCCAGGCATGACCAGCCGCTCCAGTTCAGGCGCCGCGACCGAGAGCCCCTCCATCGCGCTCAACACCGAAATGGCGGGCGTAATGAAGCCGTCACCGAAGAACAACGCTGATCCGAACAACCCGGCTGCCCCCACCGGTGTCCATAAACGCCAGTTGCGGGAAGCCGCGACGAGGAGGGCGCTCAATGCGAGGATGCCGCCCTCACCGCGGTTGTCTGCCTCGAGGACGATCATCACGTATTTGAGCGTGATGATGAGCGTCAGTGACCAGAAGATGAGCGACAGCAGGCCGAGCACGTTGTCGGGAGAAACGGCGATGCCATGCTGGGGTGCGAAGCATTCGCGCAACGCGTAAAGCGGACTGGTGCCGATGTCGCCGAACACCACGCCCAGCGCGCCAACGACCAGCGCCAGCTTGCCCTGGGGAATGGACGTGCTGCCCGACTGTTCGCCCTGCGAGGCGCTGTGTCGGGGGGACTCGGCCTGGATGCCGGGCAGATCGAGGTGGATCAGGCGCGGCAAAGGGGCTCGTCGGGATCGCGTGTGGCAAACATGGGCGCGGAGTCTACCGCGGCGCAGTATCCCGGTTCCATGAGAACATGCCGTATCCGTCCGTAAGAGGAAAAGCAATGACGGCAACGCTGGTTTGCTGGCAATGCGGGGTCTCGATTGCCCATTTGAGCCTGCCCTTGAGCCGGTTTGACGAATGTCGCTCCTGCCGCGCCTCGCTCCATGCCTGCCGGCTCTGCCAGTTCCACGAAGTCACCGTAGCCAAGCAGTGCCGGGAGCCCATTGCCGAGGAAGTGAAAGACAAGGAACGCGCCAATTTCTGCGATTACTTCCAGCCCCGGCCCGGCGCCTGGACCGACAAGGGCGTGACCGAGGGCGAACGGGCGAAAGCAGCCCTGGCGGCGCTGTTTGGTGGCGGCCCGCAATCAGCCGCGAATCCGGACACCGCTGCGGACGACGCGCGGCGGAAACTGGATGACCTGTTTGGGGGGAACAAATAGGAAAGGCTACGGGCTACAGCCAGATAAACAGCAATGAGGAATGAACCTGCGGCAAAGCTGGGCTTCTCTTAGCCTGTAGCCTGTAGCCTGTAGCCTGTAGCCTGTAGCCTGTAGCCTGTAGCCTGTAGCCTGTAGCCTGTAGCCTGTAGCCTAAGCTGCTCGCTGCCTCGCGATCAGGTACAACCCGCTCGCGATGACGAGGGCAGCGCCCGCGAGCATTCGCGACTCTGGCAGCACCTGCCAGAGCAGCCAGTCGAGGCCCACCCCCCAGAGCAGCGCGGTGTATTCGAAAGGCGCAACCACCGACGCGGGCGCGAGCCGGAAGGCCTGTGTGATGAAGTACTGCCCGCCTGCCCCCGAGATGCCGAGTCCCACTATCCACGGCCATTCGCTCGTCTGGATCGGTTGCCAGCCTGCGATGCTCGCGGCTCCCGCGACGAGTGCAATGATGACCATCGCCCAGAACACCATGCTTGCTGCCGTCTCGGTGCGTGCCAGCACGCGGATCCAGATGGCGCTCATGGCATACGCAGCGGCCGAGAGAAACGCGGCCAGTCCGCCGAGAGTCACGAACCCGGAGACACTGGGGCGCAGCATCACGAGCACCCCGGCCAGCCCGACGCCGATCGCAAGCCACTGCTGTGGCCTTACCCGCTCGCCGAGCAGCGGGACGGACAGCGCGGTGATCAGCAAGGGTGCCGAGAGGTAGATGGAATAGGCATCGGCGAGCGAAAGCAGGCGCACGGCATAGATGAACAACCACAGCATGGCGACGCCCATCAGGCCACGTGCAAGATGCAGCTGCCAGCGCACGGGCTTCAGGTCTGCGAGCCGGCCGGTCAGGCCCAGGGCTATCAGGACCAGGGGCAGGGAAGCGGCACCCCGCAGGAACGCGACCTGCATCGGGCTGTGCCCTTCGCCCAGCTGTTTCATGGCCGCGTCCATCAAGGCGAAACAGCCCACTGCGGCGATCATCATGACTATGCCGCGGGCGGCGGGGTGAGACATAAGGAGAGCCAGTTTGCCCGGCGGCAGCCGCCGTTGCCACTGCACGGAGGTTCCGGTTCTGCTGCCCGCGCGCGATAATACCTGGACAACAATGGCCGGCTATCGTGGCAGGCTACGAAGTCCGGACAGGGTTTGCCCCAAAGCCTAAGGTGTATTCCATGAATGAAGCGTTCATCTGTGATGCAATCCGTACGCCTATCGGCCGTTATGGCGGCAGCCTGGCAACCATCCGGGCCGATGACCTGGCCGCGTTGCCACTCAAGGCGCTGGTCGAACGCAATCCGGGCGTGGACTGGAGCAAGGTGGAAGAGGTGTACCTGGGCTGCGCCAACCAGGCGGGCGAAGACAATCGCAACGTGGCGCGCATGGGTCTCCTGCTCGCCGGTCTGCCCGATACGGTACCGGGGAGCACCATCAACCGCTTGTGCGGCTCGGGGCTCGATGCGGTCAATCTCGCTGCGCGGACCCTGAAGACAGGCGAAGCCGACCTCATGATCGCCGGCGGCGTCGAAAGCATGACGCGGGCGCCGTTCGTGATGGGCAAGGCCGAAGCCGCCTGGTCCCGTTCGCAGAAGATCGAAGACACCACGATGGGCTGGCGCTTCATCAACCCGGCGCTCAAGAAGCTGCACGGCGTCGACACGATGCCCGAGACCGCCGAGAACCTGGTTGCGGACTTCAAGATCTCGCGCGCCGATCAGGATGCGCTCGCGCTGCGCAGCCAGGAACGGTATGCGAAGGCCCACGCCGCGGGCTTTTTCAGGAAGGAGCTGCTGCCCGTGCTCGTGCCACAGGCGAAGGGCGACCCGAAGGTTTTCGATACCGATGAACATCCTCGGGCCACCACGATGGAAGCGCTGGCGAAGCTGAAGGGCGTGGTGCGGCCCGACGGTTCCGTCACAGCAGGCAATGCCTCCGGAATCAACGACGGCAGCTGCGCGCTGCTCCTCGCGAGCCCGGCGGCGGTGAAGCACTACGGACTCAAGCCAAGGGCTCGCGTGCTTGCGTCAGCGACGGGTGGCGTTGCGCCCCGCATCATGGGTATCGGGCCCGTCCCGGCCACGCGCAAAGTCCTCGCACTTGCAGGCCTCGAGCTCAGGCAGATGGACGTCATCGAACTCAACGAAGCCTTTGCCTCGCAGGCCCTGGCCGTCATGCGGCAGCTGGGGTTGCCCGACGATGCCGCGCACGTGAATCCGAATGGCGGCGCCATTGCGCTCGGTCATCCGCTTGGGGCGAGTGGTGCCCGGCTGGTTACCACGGCGATCAACCAGCTGGAAGTGATCGGTGGGCGCTATGCCCTCTGCACGATGTGCATCGGCGTGGGCCAGGGAATCGCGATGGTGATTGAACGCGTCTGACCGAAGGCATATAAAGGTCCATGCAAAGGCATTGGGAGTTCCTGATCCGCATCAAAAGCGGAGACAGGGGCCCCGATCAGGACCGGGGAAACAAAGAAGCGCCGCATGACGGCGTCAAGGGGAGGTCTGGTGCAGCTCTATCTCGCAGCGGTGTCGCCGTTCGCGCGCAAGGTGCGCGTGCTCGTCCGCGAAAAGGGGTTATCGGGCAGGGTCGAGGAGATCACTGTCAATCCGCTGAGTAACCCGAGGGAACTGCAGGCGGTGAATCCGCTCGGCAAGATCCCGGCATTGGTGCTGTCCGACGGATGTGCCCTTTTCGACAGCCCGGTGATCTGCGAGTACCTCGATACGATCAGTGGCGCGCCGCGGTTCCTGCCCAAGGAAGGCGAGCGGCGGTGGCAGGTATTGCGCCTGCAGGCCCTCGCGGACGGGATGATGGATGCGGCCGTCGCGATGGTGTACGAGAACCGGCGTCCGGACGCGCAGCGTTCCCCTGAATGGCAGCAGCGCCGCACCGATGGCATCCTGCGCTCCATCACCCAGCTCGAATCCCAGTCCTCGCTGCTGGCACCCCCGGCGCATCTCGGCAGCATTGCCGTGGCATGTGCGCTCGGGTACCTCGACTTTCGCCTGCCGGAACTCGACTGGCGCCGCGATCATCCACGGCTGACGGCCGAGTACCTGACGCTGAGTGCGTTGCCTGGCATGCAGGCAACCCAGCCGGCCTGAGGGATTCCGGGCGGAGGTCACTCCCTAGATTGCGCCAGAGTGCGGAGTCGGTCACGGCCGCGCGGAGGTCGCTGACGGAGGATGCACCTCGTTGTGCGTTCTGCACAGACTGCTGTCCAAGACTTCCGGGGCGTTCGATGAGTTCGCGGGCCAAGCCAGCTGTATGCAATGCGTGCCGTACTGAGGGTGATCCGCTCACCTTTACGATGGCCTTCCAGCCCATCTTCGACGTCGAGTCGGAGCAGGTGTATGCGTACGAAGCGCTGGTGAGGACGCCGGAAGGAGCTGGCGCAGCTGCCGTGCTCGGCCAGGTCAACGATGACAATCGCTACTCCTTCGACCAGGCATGCCGGGTCAAGGCCATCTCGCTGGCCACGCGCCTGGGAATGACGGGTTTCCTCAGCATCAATTTTCTTCCCAACGCCGTTTACCAGCCCGCTGCCTGCCTGCGGCGCACGATCGAAGCCGCTGCCGAGTTCGATTTTCCGGTTCACAGGCTGATCTTCGAGGTGACGGAAAACGAGCAGGTGCGCAATCCCGAACACCTCCGCTCCATTTTCCGCGAGTACAAGAAGCGCGGCATGATCACGGCCATCGACGACTTCGGTGCCGGGCATTCCGGCCTCAATCTGCTGGCCGATTTCCAGCCCGACATCGTCAAGCTCGACATGGCACTCACCCGGGGCATTCATCTCGATCGCGTGCGGGTGGCCATCGTCCGGGCCATGGTCGGCATGTGCAGGGACCTTGGCATCTCGGTCATCGCGGAGGGAATCGAGGTTGCTGAGGAACTCGAATCGCTGCGAGCGCTCGGCGTTCGGTTGTTCCAGGGATATCTGCTGGCCCGCCCGGCTCTCGAGGCGCTGCCGGTCGTCGATACCTCGGCGCTTGGGCATCGAGCCCCGCGGTCCAACCTGGCCCGCTAGGACTTCCGGGGACCCGGGCCCGCTAGCGGGGTATCGCTGAAGCTCCAGTGGTCGTCCCATCGCACAGCCCGCGACAGATCGAGATCCAGGGGATCCGGTGTGTCGCCCTCGACCTTGAACGCGGTACCGTCGCGCTGCGAAGCGAGCAGCGTTCCATCCCCTGTTGCAGTGATGCCGTATGTTTCGGCCGCAACGGTAAAGCCCGCCCACTCGCCGCTCGCCAGATTCCAGAATGCGACGCCCGAGCCCATCGGACACGCCGCTGCGATCACGTCGTCTGTTTCGCTGATGGCAATGCTCGCGACGTAGCCGTTGACCTGCGATCGCGCTGCCGCGGGAACGGGGAGCAATCTGAAATCCTGACCCGGGCGATACAGGCCCACCACTGAAGGCGATTGCGCGGGCTCGCCTTCGTACTGCAGCCCTGCGGCCACCACTCCTGTGCTGGTGATCGCGAGGTGCCGGATGGAAAGCAGATGATCCGGCAAGCGCAGCTGCTCGATGAGGCGGCCGGACGCCGCGTCGATCAGGCAGAGAGACGGATCCATCGAAGGAATGTTCAGCTTCCGCCGGAAGCTGCGCGGATGGGTCATGATGCCGCCGTTCGCAACGATCAGTGTCCGGCCATCGGGCAGCCAGGCGATCTCATGCGGATCGAGGCCGAAGGTCTCGATTTCATCGAGCAGCCGGAAATCTCGGGCATCGCGGACGCCGATCACGCCGCGCGGCGTTTCGTAATCGTGCTCGGGAGTGAAGATGAACTCACCTGCCCGCGAGAACAGTCCGTGGCCGGCCAGGTGGCGGCCGGGAGTCGTGCTGAAGATCGTCCGGACCGCTTGCGTCTTGAGGTCGAACTCGAACGCGTCCGTGCCTGGCCGTCGTGCGAAGAAGAGCACCCTGCCTGCATTGACTGGATCGATTGCATTGCCATGCGCCCGTACCGGGATCCTCTGCCCGAAGACCCGGCCTTCGGGCAGCACGAGTCCACCGACATACTGGTTGCCCGGCAGATCCTCGAAGGCAGAGAACAGGACTCCTGGCGGTGGCGGCATGAGGGCATGCCGGATCAGCCAGCCCGCCGAACCGGCTGCACCCAGTGCGGCACCACCCAAGAGGAATTGCCTGCGAGTGACGCTCATGTTTACAGGGAGTCGAGAAAGGCGAGCAGGGCGGCACGCTCGTCGCGCGACAGGTTGCGGAACGCATCACGGGCCGCCGCCCCTTCGCCACCATGCCAGAGGATGGCTTCCGTGACATTGCGGGCGCGGCCGTCATGCATCAGGAAAGTGTGATCGTTCACCGTCTGCTGCAACCCGAGTCCCCACAACGGGGGTGTACGCCATTCACTGCCTGACGCGGCATAATCGGGCCGTTCATCAGCAAGCTCCGGACCCATGTCATGCAGCAGCAGGTCGGTGAAGGGATGGAAAGTCTGGTTGGAGAGTTCGGGAATCGCCGCAACGTCGGTCGTGCGCAAGGTGGGACGGTGGCAGGCTGCGCAACCTGATTCGAGGAACAGACGCGCTCCCGCCTGTACCGCAGGTTGGTCGAGGTTGCGCCTTGACGGGACGCCCAGCGAGCGCTGGTAATGCACGATGCGCGCAAAGATTTCCTCGCTGATCTCGGGCTCGCCTCCGGTCGCCGCCGCGTTGCAGCTCGTCTGGGCGGGCATGCAGTTCTGCTCTCCTTCAAGTGGGGTCGACATGCCGATTTCGCCGTGGAATGCGGCCGCTGTCTGGTGAGCGATGTCCGGCTGGTTCGCTTTCCAGCCGTACCGGCCGAGCACGACCGACTGCGCGGTGGAGCTCCACACGCGGTTCGCGCGCCCGGAAATGCCGTCCCCGTTCCGGTCGTCGGGATCATCCCATTCGAGGATCTGCGCTTCCGGCACGAACTCGAGCAGCCCTGAGCCGATGACACCGGGAGCGACGCGCGGGGAAACCTGCGTGCCGGGCGCAAAGGCGCCATAGGCGAGCTGTTCGAACACGTAGCGGGGTTTGATCAGGGTGTAGGGCTCGCCATCGGCAAACGTCCCCGCGATCTCTTCATGTTCGATGCGCACCGTGCCTTCGGCCGAGATGCCATCGACGGCAAACGGGTTGAGATTGCCGCCGTAGGTGGGTTCGGGCAGCGGCTTGCCATGGGGGCCGGTGCCGGGAATGCCGAGCTGGAAGACAAGGGATACCGGCTGTTCCCCCGGAGCGGGAGGCCGGCCCCGGCCATCGTTGTTGTGGCAGGCATCGCAGGAGCGCGCGTTGAACAGCGGCCCCAGTCCATCCCGCGCACCCGCGGACGCGGGCGCCGCCACCCAGGGACTGTTGAAGAACGCGTTGCCGATGAAGAACTCCGCGCGCGTGGCATTCTCCAGGTTCGCCGCCGGCCGCGAAAACGCCTTGCGCGAATGGTCCTGGACGGTCGCCGCGCCACCCGACAGTGGTTGCAGCAGCGGCACCGTATCCGGTCCCCGGTTGCATCCCGCGAGGACCAGCGCGGCAGCGATCGCTGTGACGGATCGCTGCATCAGTCGCCGCTGCCTTCCAGCGTCGACATGAAGATTCCGAGTGCCGTAGCCGCGCGACCAATGCTCAATGAGAGCGCCCGCAGTGCATCGATGCCTTCCTGCACCCGCGCATTCCCCTCGGGGTTGTCGGGATGGATCTCGCGGTCGAACGGATTCTGGATCGCTGCCATGGCGGCGCGGGTGCGTTCGAAGCGCGCATCCATTTCCTCGGCCACCCTCGCATCGGCCGCGGCAACGAGATCGGCGAGGCTCGGGCCGCTGATGACCGTGCCATCCAGCCGCGGATAACGGCCGCGATACACGACTTCGATCCCGACCGCGTTCGCGCGCAGGTCGTCGCTGGTGTTGTCACTGAAGCACGAGTGTTCTTCTTCCTGGTCACCCGAAATCAGCGGCACGGCCATGCGCTCGCCTGCGACTTCGACTTCGCTCAAGCCCGCCATGCCGGTCAGCATCCGCTTGAGACCGGTGTAGACGTCGCCCTGCACGAAATCCCGGCGATAACTGGGGGTCGCAGGATCTTCGACCGGCGTCCACGCTGCCACCAGCCGCTCGAGGTCCGCAATGAGCAGGGTGGAGGCGGCCTGCAGATAGCGGCCACGACGCTCAGCCCGATCGGTGGCGGCGTCGCTGGTCGCGATGAAGTCGGTAAAGGGTCGCTCGCCCGCGGCATCCGGGGTCTGGTTCAGGTCCTGGCCCCAGAGCAGGAACTCGATCGCGTGATAGCCGCTCGCGACGTTCTTCTCACCGCCCGCTTCGTTCTGAGCAGCGATCAGCTCCGGTGTGATCTCCGGGAACGCTTGCGGGTTGCCGATGATGTCGAGGCCCGGCGCCGCGTTGTAGCCCGAGCCGACGGCGTCGATGTGGTTCTCATCGAGTGGCCAGCTGTTCAGCCTGCCTTCGGGACCGTCCTCGCTGTCGATGGGCCCGAGGTAGAACCGGAAGGCTTCCGACTGGTTGTAGGGAACGCGGGCTGCACGCCAGCGTTCGCGGGCCGTCGTCAGCGTCGCGTCTGACGGATTCGCGAGCAGGTCATCGATGCTCGAGTCGAGCGCACGGGCCGCTGTCAGGGAATCCTCGTAAGTCGCAAGCACGATCCGGGCGTAGTTCTCCAGCACCGGGCGTCGCGGGTCTTCTGCCGGGTCCGGCGTGCAGGCGCTCAAGCCGAGAGCGAGCGCGACCAGAAAGCCCGCATACTTCAGAAAAATATTATTAATCATGGAGTTAACCGTGAGCACCGATGTGGGCGAAGAAAATCCGCGGTCGCCTGGAGACTGCCTCAAGTGCCGCCGGATTGTAGTCGCAGATGAGAATTAATCGCAATTAAAACGGGCCGCTCTCTGGTCGTCGGGTGGGCAACACCTCTGGGCCGACGCTGCCATTTCGGCGTGGCGGTATGTGATCATGCGCGCGCTTTTCGCCTGGTGCCCCAAGGACCCCCTGCTTGAATGCCCGAAGCCACTGACCGTCCGAAATCGCGTTCGCCGAAACCGCTGCGTGCGCTCCTGCCGTTCCTCAGGCCCTATCGCGGAACGCTCGTGCTGGCGCTCGGTGCGCTGGTCGTGGCCGCGGTCGCGCTGCTGGCGCTGCCTGTCGCGCTGCGCAACCTGATCGATCAGGGAATGGCGGCGAGCGATGCCACCACGATCAATCGCTACTTCGTCTGGTTCCTGGTGGCCGCCGTGATCTTCGGCATCTTCGCGGCGCTTCGTTTCTATCTCGTCACCTGGCTCGGCGAGCGTGTCGTCGCCGACCTGCGGGCTGCCGTCTACGAACGGGTGGTGCGGCTCGACCCGCTGTTCTTCGAAGTCACGCGAACCGGGGAAGTGCTGTCGCGACTCACCACCGATACGACGCTGGTGCAGACCATTGCCGGTGTCGGGTTGTCGATTGCGTTGCGGTCGACGATGAGCCTGGTCGGCGGGCTCGTGATGCTGGGCCTCACCAGCGCGCGACTGATGGGGTACATCGTCATCATGATTCCGGTGGTGGTCGTGCCGTTGATCCTCATCGGCAGGCAGGTGCGGCAGCTGTCGCGTGCGGCGCAGGATCGCATCGCCGATTCGAGCGGTCTCGCCGGTGAAACGCTCAACGCGATCCAGACCGTGCAGGCTTTTACGCTCGAGAAACAACAGAGCCAGCGGTTCAGCCAGGCCGTCGAAGACAGCTTTGCCACGGCCGTGCAGCGCACGCGCATTCGGGCGGTGCTGACGGCCGTGGGCGTCATGATGGTGTTCGGCGCGATCACTTTCGTTCTGTGGCTGGGTGCACACGCTGTGCTGGCAGGCGAGATGACGCCGGGCCAGCTCGGCCAGTTCCTGCTGTATGCGATGTTCGTCGCCACGGCAGCCGGGGCGCTGACCGAGGTGTGGGGCGACGTGCAGCGGGCCGCAGGCGCCATGGAACGGCTTGTCGAATTGCTCCATGCCCAGCCTGCCATCCGCGCGCCCGCGCAACCCGTTGCCTTGCCGGAGAGCAGTGCCGATGGCATCCGTTTCGAGGCGGTCTCTTTCCGGTATCCCTCGCGGCCCGACACGCTGGCACTGCAGGATTACACGCTCGACATCCGTGCCGGCGAGACGCTCGCGTTCGTAGGGCCGTCGGGCGCCGGCAAGAGCACGACGTTCCAGCTGCTGCTGCGCTTCTACGATCCTGCGCAGGGAAAGATCTACATCGACGGGATCGATATCGCGCAGGCCGACCCGCAGGCCGTGCGCTCACGCATCGGCCTCGTCTCCCAGGAAACGACGCTGTTCGGTACCTCCGCGCGCGAGAACATCCGCTATGGACGGCCCGGTGCCACCGATGCGGAGATCGAAGCGGCGGCGCGCGCGGCTGCTGCAGATGACTTCATCCGGCAGCTGCCCCAGGGTTACGACACGTTCCTCGGCGAGAAGGGGACGCGCCTCTCGGGTGGCCAGCGCCAGCGACTTGCGATCGCGAGGGCGATCCTCAAGGATCCGCCGATCCTGTTGCTCGACGAGGCCACAAGTTCGCTGGACGCCGAGAGTGAACGCCTGGTGCAGGAAGCGCTCGAACTGCTCATGCAGAACCGTACGACGCTCATCATTGCGCACCGCCTCGCCACGGTACTGAAGGCCGATCGCATCGTCGTGATGGATCACGGCCGCATCGTGAACATCGGCACGCACCAGGAGCTCGTCGAGCGTGATCCGCTCTATGCCCGGTTTGCAGAGCTGCAGTTCGGCAACGGTGGCCTGCTGCCGGAATGAACGTATCGCTCCCCAACCGCCATGCCTGGATCATGGCGATCCTTGCGGTAGCGGCGTTCATCGTTACGGGTTGGTGGGTGCGCCAGGGTCAACCCGTCGAACTCGTGGCCGCGCCGGGCGGTCGCGTGCAATGCGTGTCTTATGCCCCCTCGAGCCGCCGTGACGAGACGCTGGTGAATCCCGGCGTGATCGTGCCACCCGAGCGGATCGAGCGCGACCTGCGCCTGCTCGCGGAGCGCTTCGATTGCGTGCGCACGTATTCGCAAAGCAATGGTCTTGCCGAAGTGCCCCGGATCGCAGGTGGCCTGGGTCTCAAGGTGTTGATGGGAGTCTGGATCGGCCGCGACGCGGTCACGAACGCCCGCGAAGTCGAATCCGCGATCCGCATTGCCACGCGTGATCGCGACGTGCTGCGCGGCATCGTCGTCGGCAATGAAGTCCTGTTGAGAGGAGAGCTTGCTCCACTGGCCTTGCGCGGCTACATCGAACAGGTGAGGGCGGGCACCGGATTGCCGGTCACGTATGCCGATGTCTGGGAGTTCTGGGTGAGGTATCGCGAGCCGCTGGAGTCGTCCGTCGACTTCCTCACCATTCACATCCTGCCGTACTGGGAAGACGAACCCGTCTCTGTCGAGCAGGCCGTCCCGCACATCCGCGACATCTACACGCTGATGCAGTCGGAGTTTCCCGGCCGCGAGCTGCTCATCGGGGAAACCGGCTGGCCGAGCGCGGGCCGCCAGCGTCAAGGGGCCGTGCCCAGCGTGGTCAACCAGGCGCGTTTCATCCGGGAATTCCTTGCGTTCACGAGCACAGCAGGCATTCCCTACAACGTGATCGAAGCCTTCGACCAGCCCTGGAAGCGCAGGCAGGAAGGTGCGGTGGGCGGCTACTGGGGTCTTTACGATAACGATCGCGGCGAGAAGTTTTCCCTTGTCGATCCCGTCATCGAAGAGCCGCGCTGGCCGGTGGCGTTGGGAATCGGTGCTGGCGTTGCGGTGATGTTCTGGGTCGCCGGCTGGGTGAGCGGCGTACGGGGCGGTGCGTTGTCGCAGGCAATCCTCGCGCTGGCGGGCTACTCGACCGGCTGCATCCTGGCATCGCAGGCGAAAACAGCCTGGCTGGCGAGCCGGTCGCAGCAGGAATGGGCGATTGCGATCGGGTTTACCGCGCTCGCCCTGGTGACGTCTTGGTGGCTGGCGCGCTCACTCGCCCGCGCTGGAGATGCACCCGTGAAGGGCTGGCGGCTGCTCCGCTTCGTCTGGCTGTTCAGCGCAACCATCGTCGCACTGCTGCTGACGCTCGATTCGCGGTACCGCGATTTCCCGATCGCCCTGTTCCTGCCGCCCGTCGCGGCACTGACATTGCTGCTGCTCGCGCGCCGGCAGCGCCTCCCGATCCAGATCGAGGAACGCATCATGGCGTACTGGCTCGTCGCCGCCGCGTTGCTCACGCCCGTACTCGAAGGGCTCGTCAACGGGCACGCGTGGACGTGGGCCGGTCTATGCCTGGTGTTTGGTCTCGGTGTGTTGTTGCCCGCTCGCGGGTCTCGTGCGGCCTGATTGGGCCCGCGCAAGTACCAGTAGATCTGTCGTCAGCAGGTTCCGGGCAGCGGTAACGCCAGCGCATCGGGGCGCGGCAGCACCCGTGAACGGTGCCGGCACGGATCACCGAATGAGCCTCTTCGTCGGGTATTGCAGCCACGCGTCTGCGGCGTTTCGTCCTGCCGCCGACGTGTTGCCAACCGACATAAGGCCGCTTATGTGTCCTATCCTCAGGATGCCGTGACATGTTCAGCAAGATCCGTAGGCGCTTTTCCGAGATCACAACTTTTGTCAAAGACGTTGCCAACGATCCGCGCATTCCCGAGCGCGACAAAAAGGTCCTGCTCGGCTTGTTGGCCCTCATTCTTTCGCCAATCGACATCATTCCTGACTGGATTCCCGTCTTCGGGCAGATCGACGACATCGTCATGTTGGCGCTGATCCTGGATTACTTTTTCCGAGTTCTTGATGCCGAGATCCTGCTGTCGCACGATCCTTGGGACATGAAGAGCTTTGCGCGACTGCGACGTTGGTCGGGTGTCGCATCAGCGCTGGCGCCTTCCTTCGTGAAGTGCCGCCTCTGGAGATACGTCGGTTCGCCTTATCAGTGATCGCTGCCTGTGCTGAAGCGGACGGCCACGGAGCCGTACCGGTTCGGAACGGGCCACGTGCACCGCCAGCCCAGCCCATGCTGCTTGCATCTTGATGCCCCAGTCCCTGCCCGCTGATCAAGATGCAGGCGGGGAGCGCGGAGGGAGTTTCGGTGCCGGTTTCTATGTGACGGATGGGCCACGCCGCTGAATGGCAAACCGTGCCAATTGATCCTTGAGGCCGACAAGTAAAAACCGGTACCCGAGTTCCCGGGCCGGTGCCTAGATCGACAAGCAATGCTTGCATCCGCAAATACGAATCATTATCATTTGAATTCCCGTAATGACCAGGACCTATGGGCGTCGTGGCATGAAGAAAATGACAGTGATCGGCATGACAACTGGTCGGCCCGCGACCAGCGAGCTATCCCACGCGGAACCAGTGCCGGTCGCGTTTGGTACTCGGAGTGTCACCTGTGGCCGCACTTGGCAGTCGGCCGCGAACCCTCAGTCGCGGTGCTTGCCGCGTCCACTCCTGGCATCAACGTGGCCCAGTAAGGTCATTTCGTTGGCGGTAGTCGTACTGCTGCACGCCGCAATCGCGGTGCTTGTGGGGCAGACGCACTCGTCAACCCCCCTTTTTGTTTTCTCCGCTTCCTCGTCCTAGTGGAATTTCCGATGCTAATCAAGAAAGTTGTCTTTGCTCACTGCGCGCTCACGGCCCTTTGCGCGCCTGCCTTCGCTCAGGAAGAGCGCACGATGCCAAGAATCTCCGTTTACGATGACGTGGCATCAGCGCAGCCCGAGAGTCGCTCCGCCACCAGAACGGACACCGCGTTGATCGATGTGCCGCAAGCAGTCAGTGTCATTTCCGACGAAGTAATCAAGGATCAAGGCATGCGCTCGATGGCCGATGTGGCGCGCTATGTGCCGGGTCTGTCGATGGGCCAGGGCGAGGGCCACCGCGATGCGCCCACACTACGAGGCAATGCGTCGACGGCGGACTTCTTTGTTGACGGTGTTCGCGATGATCTTCAGTACTTTCGCGATCTGTACAACGCCGAGCGTATCGAGGTTCTCAAAGGACCCAACGCGATGATTTTCGGGCGGGGTGGTGGTGGCGGCGTTATCAATCGCGTGATCGCCCAAGCGGATTGGACGCAGCATCGCAGCATCACGTTGCAAGGCGGTTCGTTTGATTATCGACGCGCTGCCGTCGATCTAGGTCAAGGGGTGAACGATGCACTGGCTTTGCGCCTTAATGCCGTGTACGAGGATTCGGACAGCTACCGGGACTTTCTGCATGTTGAACGCTACGGTGTAAACCCGACAGCCACACTGCTGTTGTCGCCAGCGACAAGTCTGCGATTCGGCTACGAACATCTTGACGACCAGCGCACGGTAGATCGTGGTGTGCCATCGCGCGCGGGACGCCCACTTGAGATCGATGAAGCCGCGTTCTTTGGCAATCCCGATCTCAGCTCTGGTGAGGTGACGGTGGACTTGGCAAAGGTCACGTTCGACCATCGGTTCAGCGACGTGCTGCGATTACGCAATCACGTCGCGTATGCTGACTACGGCAAGTACTACCAGAACGTTCATGCCAACAGCGCGGTGAATGCCGCAGGAAACGTCAGCTTGCAAGCGTATACGAGCGGCACTGATCGCAAGAATCTGTTCAATCAAACGGACGTCATCTGGGATTTGGCAACGGGATCCGTGGGCCACGCGCTGCTGTTCGGCATCGAATTCGGCAAGCAGCAAACCGACAATACCCGCAATCCCAACAACAACGCTGCCGGTACCGTCAACATCGCGATCCCCACCACTTTTGCACCCGTGGTGTTTACATTGCCCTTGCTCGCGGACAACCAAGTGGACGTGGACGTGGTCGCCGCCTATTTGCAAGACCAAATCACCTTGGGTAACCACTGGCAACTCGTTGCCGGTCTGCGCTTCGACCAGTTTGATCTCGATTTTGACGATCAGCGTCCTGGAAGCGTTGATCTCCGGCGCAAAGATGATTTTCTGTCGCCACGGATCGGCGTCGTCTACAAGCCGATCCCGTCCGTCGCTGTTTACTCCAGCTACAGCGTCTCGTATCTGCCGCAGTCTGGCGATCAGTTTGGCGCGCTAACCGCCACGACCTCAACGCTGGAGCCAGAAGAATTCGAAAACCTCGAATTGGGCGCTAAGTGGAGTTTCACATCTGGTCTTGGTTTGACCGCCGCTGTGTACGAGCTTGAGCGTAGCAAGACCGCCGTCGTTGATCCGGCCACGAACCTCACCGTGTTGACCGGCAGTCAGAAAAGCAAAGGCGTTGAGCTTGAATTGACTGGCACGCTGACCGAGAGCTGGGATGTGCTGGCCGGTTATGCGTATCAGGACGCCAAGATCACCAGCACCACTGCAGCGGCACCCGCTGGCCGACACGTGCCGTTAGTTCCCGATCATCAAGCCTCGTTATGGAACAGCTACCGCTTCTCGCCGATGTGGCGTGCCGCGCTGGGAGTCGTCTATCAATCCGATGTGTTTGCATCGCTCAGTAACGCTGTGACGCTGCCCAGTTTCGTGCGCGTCGATGCAGCGCTTTTTGTGACGATCAATCGCAACTTTGCCGTGCAATTGAATGTCGAGAACGCGCTGGACAAAACCTATTGGGGAACGGCGCACAACGACAACAACATCACGCCCGGTTCGCCGCTCGCAGGCCGTCTGACGCTGACCGCAACTTTCTAACCGGAGTCACCGAGCGTTGTCGGCGCCATCGTGGCTTCATTGCCACGAATGACGAGCGATACTGATTGTTTGCAGGGTGATGCAAAACCCTTTGCAGCACCCTGATAACCCGAGTCAGGGACGACTCGGCGAAATCCAATGAGTTCCAACTCATTGATTTCGGGAGCCAGTGAAAACCACGCTTTTCGTTGGCTCCAGATGCAAAAGGCACTCATAGCCTTTTGCATCACCCTGTTAGAAGGTCTCGATCGACGTCCCCATACAATTGGGGGGCACAGTGCCGGGTGAACTGACCAGCTTTCACGGATACGTGGTTAACCGCGCCTTGGCCTTCCCGCGGGAAATGGAGACAGATCCAGTTTCTGCCCAACGTGGACCGGCATTCAGATTTACCATTCGGCGTCTCAGCTGAGGCCGTGTGAAAACGTTTGCTGAGATGAGAGGATAGCCCCGGGGAGAAGAGGCAGGGAGACGGACGATGCGACACCTTGAGGGCGAGCACCGACAGCAGGCGACGTTGCTGCCAGA
>JANNNQ010000297.1:0-33596 GCA_031398625.1 Pseudomonadota bacterium | reverse complement strand
TCCATACGGACAGCGCCTTCCTGCGCGGCATGCTGACCACGATGCAGGTTGCGACGATGGCCAACATCGACGGAGTGATCATTCCGGCACGGTCGGAAAACGACACCGCCAACAACCCGCATAATCCGATGTACGGCATTGCCAGGACCGGGTCGCGCGGCGAACTGCTGACCCTGATCGGGTCGCAGAGCTCGGATTCCGGCGGCAACTCGATGGCGCCGGCGATGATGATCGATCCCACCGTGCGCCCCACCAAGGTGGACCGCACCAGCGATGCAACCGGTCTGATCGATACGGGCGAACTCGGCACCTTGCTGCCCCAGAACGACACTGTCGCCGTGATGGAGTCCATCGCCCGCGTCAGCTGGAACAAGCTGGGACGGGTCACGACCGGACTCGTCACCGACGCCGACGCGAAGAAACTGGTTCGCTGCGGCTACGTCAAGACGGCGTACCTGGCAGAGGCGTTTGGTGACCCGTCCGAAACAGATCCCTCGCAGGACCCGTTCATCCAGGCGATCTTCGCGGGCGTGGGCGGCATGAATGCCGATCGCGAGTTCGAGAAAACGGCTGCGGTGATGAAGCTGGTCGTGAACGGGTACGCCGGCGCGGGAACCGTGTCGATGGGAGGCTTCGACTACCACACCGGTGAACGCGCCACTGGCGAAATGCGCGACTTCCGCGCCGGGCAATGCATGGGTGCCTGCCTGGAGTACGCGGCGCGTATTCAGCAGCCGTTGATGCTGTACGTATTCAGTGATGGCTCGTTGTCGAGCAACGGCATGATCGACAGCTCGCCTGGCGGCAGGGGCAAGGGCGTCTGGACCGGTGACAACCAGCAGACCGCGGCGTCCTTCTTCCTGGTGTACAACCCCGGTGCCCGGCCGGGCCTGTTGATTCCCGGGCGGCAGATCGGCTACTTCCGTGCCAGCGGCGACGTTGAGACCGGTGGCAGCGTCGCCGCCAACAACGTCAACCTGCTGGTCGAGACGGTACTGCTCAACTACATGGCACTGAATGGCGAGCAGGGTCAGTTCCGGAACGTGTTCCCGACCTCCAGCATCAGCAACGCGATGATCGACAGCCTGGTGGCCTTCAATCCCGTCTGATACCAGGGTTGCCCGGCCTCCGGCCGGGTAGCCCGGGCATTTCCGCTCCCGGGTCGGACGGGCTTCATGCTGGTCCTTCCTGATACTATCCCGCGCGCAAACCCGTTGAACCGCAAAGAGGTTTGATTCGCATGCGCGCCCTCAGATTCTCCGGATGCTGCCTGCATCTGCTGCTGGTGCTGGCCGTCTTGCCGGCTGGTACAACCCAGGCCGCCGAAGCAATCGCCGCAGACTCCACTGCATCACGTCCCCGGATTGGCCTGGTATTGAGCGGCGGCGGTGCTCGCGGTGCAGCACATGTCGGTGCACTTAAAGTGCTCGAAGAGATGCGGATTCCGATAGACGCGGTAGCCGGCACCAGCATGGGTGCCGTCGTTGGCGGTCTCTACGCATCAGGAATGAGTGCCGGAGAGATCGAGTCGCTGCTGGGTTCGGTGAACTGGCAGGACGCATTGCGGGACCGGCCGCAGCGGGCGGAGCTCGGCTTTCGCCGCAAACAGGACGATCGCAATTTCCTGGTTCGCTATTCGCTCGGCATCAAGGACGAAGGTTTCGTGCTGCCCAAGGGCCTGATCCAGGGACAGAAGCTAGGTCAGTTGTTGCGTGCGGCGACATTGCCGGTCGCGCAGATCGACGATTTCGATCGGCTGCCGGTGCCGCTCCGCGTAGTGACGACCGACCTTGAGACAGGTGCACCCGTCGTAATGCAGTCCGGTGACCTGGCCACTGCCATGCGTGCGAGCATGTCCGCTCCGGGCGTATTCACGCCGGTTGAGGCCAACGGCCGGCTGCTCGTCGATGGAGGGCTGGTCCAGAACCTGCCTGTCGATGTCGCGCGGGAGATGGGTGTCGACATCGTGATCGCGGTCGACGTGACGTTTCCCCTCGGCAGCCGCGACCGGCTTACTTCGCCCCTCGAGATCACCAACCAGGCGTTCGCCATCCTGATCCGCAATCGCACCCTGGAGCAGCGGGCAAAGTTGGGCACTGCCGATGTGATCATCGAGCCGGCGCTCGGCGACATGACCTCGACGCAATTCGAACGGCTCATCGAGGCCCGGGCTGCAGGAGAGCAGGCAACGCGTTCGTCCGCAGCGCAGCTGGCCGTTCTCGGTCTCGATACGGCGGGATATGAACGGTATCTCGCCGGGCGCAATCCGCGGCTGGCCGCGCTGCCGGCAGTCCGTTTCGTGCGCGTCGACGCCGAATCGCAACGCTACGCTCGGGCAATCGAAGCCGCGATGAGCGATCTCGTCGGTAGACCACTGGACAAGGACCTGATCCAGAGCCGCCTGTCATCGCTCTATGCACTCGATACGTTCGAAAGCATCGACTACGCGCTGGTCGAATCACCGGCAGGCACGGGCCTCGAGTTCCGGTTGCGGCGCAAGAGCTGGGGCCCGAACTATGTGCGTGTCGGCCTCAACATCGAGGACGATTTCGAGGGCAACAGCCGCTACAACGCCGCTGCGCGCTTCATCATGACCGAGGTCAACGCGCTCAATGCCGAGTGGCTTACGGACGTGCAGATTGGCGAGAACCCCCGGTTGTTCACCGAGTTCTACCAGCCGCTGTCCTACCGCAGCCGCTACTTCGTTGCGCCCAAGTTCGAGTTCGACCTTCGTAACCTGCAGTTGCAGGACACCGCCGGGGAAGTCACGGAATACCGGGAGCGCAGCTATGAGGCGGGCCTGGACATCGGCCGGGAGATCTCCAGCTGGGGCGAAGTCCGTGCGGGCGTCCGGCGCGGAACGCAGAAGCGCCGGGTCCGGATCGGCGATCCGGCGATTGCGCCGCAGGAGTTCGATCGTGGCGGGTACTTTTTCCGCTTTTCCTACGACAAGCTCGACAGCATCTATTTTCCGCGGCGCGGGCAGCTGTTCGAGATCGAATGGACCGCAGAGCGGGACGACCTCGGTGCCAGCCAGAGCGGCGATACCATCGAGGCGAACTGGTTGATCGCACGGTCCCGGGGTCGGCACACGCTCATCTTCTCAACGGATTACGGCACCACACTGGATGACACGCCGACTCCGCAGAACCTGTTTACGCTGGGCGGATTCCTGAACCTGTCCGGAATCGCGCCAGGATCGCTGGCCGGGCCGCACTATGGGGTGGGGAGACTCATCCTCTACCGGCAAATCGGTCGCGGCGGTTCGGGCGTGCTCGACCTGCCCGCGTATGCCGGCATCTCGCTCGAAGCCGGTAACACCTGGCAGGAGCGAAATGACGCGAGTCTTGGCAATCTGCAGCGGGGTGGCAGCCTGTTCATCGGCGCCGATACCATCCTCGGGCCCGTCTATCTCGCCACCGGATTCAACGAAGGGGGAGAGACGGCGTTCTACCTGTTCCTGGGACGGACTTTCTAGGAGCGGCTAGGCCCGGTCCATCGTCTCGAAATTCAGGGCGGGTTTGTCGCCTGGACGAAAGTAGATGTACTTCTCGCTCATCTCCTTGAGGGCGCTGTCGCGCTCCTCGCGAGTCGCGAACCAGTGTTCCTTGCTCCAGTCTCCTCCGACCAGGTTGCGAAAGGGATCGCTGCCCCGCAGCTTCACCCGGATCCCGAAAGGGCGCTGCTCAGGCAGGGGCTCGGCGAGATTGTGTGGATGGCAGATGGGCATGTTGCAGTGGCTGGCTTGGATGGCGGACGAAATGGCAAGACGTGGGCCGGGACTCCAGAAAGGCTGATTCGCTCAATGCATCGCGTTCACGATGCCATTCAGCGTCGTGCTGGGCCGCATGGCAGAGGCGCATTTGCCGGCATCCGCGTGGAAGTAGCCGCCGATATCGACCGGCCTGCCCTGGGCGGAGTTCAGCTCACCGACGATCCGGGTCTCGTTGGCAGTCAACTGTTCAGCGATCGGCGCGAAGTATGCCTTGAGGCTGGCTTCGTCGGTCTGTGCGGCGAGCGCCTGCGCCCAATAGAGGGCGAGATAGAAGTGACTGCCGCGAACGTCGAGTTCGCCCGCCTTGCGCGATGGCGACTTGTCCGTTTCCAGGAATTTCGCGTTGGCGGCGTCGAGGGTTTTGGCCAGCACCGCGGCTTTCCTGTTGCCTGTCTTGGCTGCCATGTCCTCGATCGAGACCTGCAAGGCGAGGAACTCGCCCAGCGAGTCCCAGCGCAGATGCCCTTCCTCGACGAACTGCTGGACGTGCTTGGGGGCCGAACCGCCCGCACCCGTTTCATACATGCCGCCACCCGCCAGCAAGGGCACGATCGACAGCATCTTGGCGCTCGTGCCGTGTTCGAGGATCGGGAACAGGTCGGTGAGATAGTCGCGCAGGACGTTGCCCGTGACCGAAATCGTGTCCTTGCCCGCGCGCAGCCGTTCGAGTGAAGCCAGCGTGGCGTTGACGGGGGAGAGGACGCGGATATCGAGACCGGCAGTGTCGAAGTCCTCAAGATAGAGATTCACCTTGCCGATGAGGTTGCGATCGTAGGCTCGTGCTTCGTCCAGCCAGAAGAGGGCGGTATGGCCGGTGGCGCGTGCGCGGTTGACGGCGAGTTTCACCCAGTCGCGGATGGCGATGTCCCTGGTCTGGCACATGCGCCAGATGTCGCCCTGCGAAACCCCGTGCTCGGTAAGCGTCCTGCCCTGCTCATCGAGGACGCGGATGACACCGTTTGCGGGCAGCTCGAAGGTCTTGTCGTGCGAGCCATATTCTTCAGCCGCCTGCGCCATGAGGCCGACATTGCTGACGCTGCCCATGGTGGACACGTCGTATGCCCCATGCTTCTTGCAGTCGTCGATGACGGCCTGGTACACCCCCGCGTAGCAGCGGTCCGGGATCATTGCCACCATGTCGTGCAGTTTGCCATCGGCTCCCCACATCCGGCCGGATGTGCGCAGGGCCGCGGGCATCGAAGCGTCGATGATCACGTCGCTCGGTACATGCAGGTTGGTAATGCCCTTGTCCGAGTCGACCATCGCCAGCGGTGGCCGGGTTGCATAGACGGCCATCACGTCCGCCTCGACCTCGGCCCTCTGTGCCGCCGGCAGCGACTGGATCTTGCCGTAGACATCGCCGATGCCATTGTTCGGCGAGATGCCGAGTTCCTTGAACAGCCCTGCGTGCTTGTCGAACACGGCCCTGTAGTAAACGCTGACTGCGTGCCCGAACATGACGGGATCGGAGACCTTCATCATCGTAGCCTTGAGGTGCAACGAGAGCAGCAGGCCGCTCGCCTTGGCGGCGTTGATCTCCGCCTCATAGAACGCGCGCAGCGCTTCCCGGCGCATGAACGTCGTCGAGATGATCTCGTGATCCTGCACCTTGATCGCCTCCTTGAGCACGGTTGCCTTGCCCGAGTCGTCAGTGAACTCGATGCGCAGGGCGCCGGCTTTCGGGATGACAGCGGCCTGCTCGTTCCCGTAGAAATCGCCGGCATTCATGTGTGCAACGCGGGTGGCACTGCTGGATGACCAGGCTCCCATCGAGTGCGGGTGTTTCTTCGCATACTGCTTCACCGCATTGGCGACGCGCCGATCCGAATTGCCCTCGCGCAGGACCGGATTGACCGCGCTGCCGAGCACCCTGGCGAAGCGGGCCTTGAGTTTTTTCTCTGCATCGTTTTTCGGGCTTTCGGGGTAATCCGGTATGCGATACCCCTGCGCCTGGAGTTCCTTGATGGCAGCCAGCAGCTGCGGTACGGAGGCACTGATGTTGGGCAGCTTGATGATGTTGGCTTCCGGGGTCTTGGCCAGCTCACCCAGTTCCGCGAGGTCGTCCTTCTGCCGTTGTGCCGGGCTCAGGTCCTCTGGAAAGCTGGCCAGGATGCGGCCGGCGAGGGAGATGTCCCGGGTCTCAACGGCGATCGACGCGGTCCTCGTGAAAGCCTGGACCAGCGGCAGCAACGAATAGGTGGCCAGCGCCGGGGCTTCATCAGTGAGGGTGTAGATGATCTTCGCGTCACTCATGGATGTCCTTGGGATCAGGTTTGGTGCGCGGCGGGGTTCCCCTGCGCTGTTAACCCCGGAATATACCAAGGATTCCTGCGATCTGGCGCGAAGACTCTGGCGCGTCTGGCCGCCTGGAGTCGGCCAGTTGCGGGCGGGATAGTTCCTGATGCTCGTCTTGATGTTTGCGGCTGCCCTGAGGGCGACCGGTTACCGGTGCGCGAATCGAAGCCCGGGGTGAGTGCGCGTCATTTCACCGCAGGGCCTAGCCCGGCGGTTCTGCGCCGGGATTCGCATCCTCCAATGGAAAGGTTGTCAACGAGCCGCCCTCTGCCGGCCTGGGAGCCGGAGCGGTGGCCGGAACGGGCGGACCTGATGCTGCAGGTGAACCCGCGCCCGCCGCAGCGACGGGAGTCGAACGCTCGATCGCTGCGAGGAATTGCCGCCCGGGCTCGGGAGCTACAGGTGCATTTGCGGCAATGATGTCGCTCGCCATGACGCCGGGGCGTGCGTAGAAGTCCTCGTTGGAGGAACGATCGATTGTCAGCGCCGAGCCATCGAGCGCAACGCCCGCGAACAGGCCACTGGCGCGGGAGTAGGAATACACCTGTGCCGTGAAGCCGATATCCGTGGCGGCCGATGTCTGTCTTCCCACCGGACCCGCGGCGACCGACGCATCGGCACCCAGGGTGACCTTGCCGCCAACGATGCCTTCGATGCTCGCGCGGGACATGAACACAAGGACGATATCGGTGGACTGGACGCCGATCTGGAAACCGAAGCTGCCTCCGGTAAGGTTGATGAATACGGGATTGCTCCAGGTGCCATCCTGGCGGCGCACGACCATGGCGCCCTTTCCGTAACGGCCACCCACTGTGAGGCCCACCTTGATCACATTGGGTACGACCGCGACCGCATAGGCGCGATCGAGCAGCCAGCCGGGAATGTTCTGGTCAGGGCTCTGACGAAGTTCATCGACCACCTGCGCGGCAGTAAGCAGACGGGCATCCTGTCGTGGGCCAGCGACGGCCGAGCCGGGCGCCCCGAGCATTGCAAAAGTTGCCGCAGCCGAAGCGACAGCGATCAGAAAGCGCAGTTTCCGCATGAACATCTCCTGCCTGGGTCGCAGTTTCGGGCCGGGCGCAACTTTAGCAGATGCATGCAGCCCGTGATCGCCTGCGAATACCGACAACGAGGCGGGATATTGGTTCGCCCGGTCGCTGCCCGGGTCAGCGCGGGCAGCAGGTTCAGCGGGATCGAGGCGTGGGGTTGCTGGTGGCGACGGTCAGCGCGTTGAGTTTCTGTGTTTCGCCCCGGGCGGAGTAGAACCCTTCGAGGCGCTTCCGCGCCGCGTTCGTGTCCTCATTCGATGGTCCCTGCGAACTGATCAGCGTGCGATAGCTGTCCTCCAGGTATTTCTCGGCCTCACGTGGGCGATCGAGCTGGAACAGGGCTTCACCGAGAGCACTGGCAGACCGCGCAATGCGGGATTCCGGCGCACCGGTCCGCTGCCAGCGATTCATGGCTGCAGTCAGCAATGCTTCGGCATCCGCCGGCCGGCTCGTCGCGAGCATCACTTCTCCGAGATGGTGTTCGGCCGAAGCCACGTACTGATGATCTGGAGGAAGTGAGATTTCAAAGATGGCCAAGGCATTGCGCAAACTGTCTTCGGCTTCCTGGTAGCGCTTTACCTTAAGTAGCGTGTTTCCCACCATGGCGTTGTAGTAGCCGGTCATGAAATGGTCCGTGCCATACGCCTGTTCACTCGCAGAGAGGGCTTCGCGGGCCAGCGTTTCCGCTTCCTTCATCCTGTTTTGCGCTTGTCTGGTGATGGCTAAGGCATCTATGGTCGCAGCCGTGCGGGGATTCGCGTTGCCATAAAGGATTCGCTGTGCGGCAAGCGCCCTCTCCAGCAAGGTCCCGGCTTCGTCGATCCGGCCACGCCGCGTGAGAATGTCGCCTAGCAGGAATTCCGACATCACTCTGTCGGGATGTAGCTCCGGTACGGTTACGCGATAGATCTTCACGACTTCACGAGCCATTGTTTCTGCACTTTCGAGGTCGTTTTTCCAGAGCCTGACGCTCATGAGGTCGGAGAGGACTGCCGCGACTTCGGAGCTTTGCGGACCGAAATTTTCCCGCATCAGCGCAACGCTTCTCTCAAAGTACTCCTGGGCCTTGTCGAGGTTGCCCCGCAGGTGTTCCATCTGGCCCAGTCCAGCCAGAAGCTCTGCAGTTGCGGGTGTGCGGTCTTCCCCGAGATTCCTGAGGACATCCACTGCCTCGCCGAAAACGCGCTCCGACTCGTCGAATCGGCCGAGTTCCTTCAGCGTGATTGCCAGTTCGGTAAAGGTGATGGCGGTTCTAGAGTCGGCAGGACCTGTTTCCTGCTTACGGAGGCGTACGGAGTCTTCGAGGTAAACAACCGCACGGTCGTACTGACCCTGCCGCCGATACGACCGTCCGATGGCCTCAAGCAGGCGCGCGCGCACTTCGGGTTGCTGATTGAGGTCACCGCTGATCCTGCGACTGGCCTGGTCCAGTAATTCGCGCGCTGTGACTTCCTTGCCCTGACTCACGAAAGGATCGGCTGCGGCGAACACGTCGAGCATGAAGTTCGAGACCTGCTCCGCTCGCTCGCGTTCCTGGGTGGCCCGGTCCCGCTCTTCCGCGATGCGCTGTGCCTGCATCGATGTCATGACCGCAAAAACGGTCAGGAACGCCATACCTGCTGCCGTAGCAGAAACGCCGAAAGCATGACGGCGAATGAACCGCTGGGAGTAATAGGCCCAGTTGCCTTGCCGGGCCACGACGGGTTCGTTGGCCAGATAGCGGCGCAGGTCTGTTGCCAGCTGTTCGATGGAGCCGTAGCGATGCACGGCTTCCTTGCGCAGTGCCCGCATGACGATGGCGTCGATGTCGCCAGTTAACGCCCGTTCGAGCTACTCGACCGTCAGCCCGCGCAATGCAGCGAGACTCTCCTTGCTGGCGTCCGGCCTGGAGGTATTGTCCACAGGGCGGGCAACAACCGAGCTGGGCCGGGGCGGGTCGGTGACGCAGATCGATCGTTCCAGTTCGAGCTGGCTGGTGGCGGCAACGGAGTAGGGACGGCGTCCGGTCAGGATCTCGTACAGGACGATTCCCAGTGCATACACGTCGCTGGAAGTCGTGACCGGGCGTCCCAGGATCTGCTCCGGGCTCGCATACTCGGGTGTCAGCATGCGGTCGTTCATCCTGGTCAACGCGATCGACTGGGTGACGACCGGGCTGGCGTCCAGCAGCTTCGCGATGCCGAAATCGAGCAGCTTCGGGACTCCGTCAGCCGTAACGAGGATGTTCGCGGGCTTCAGATCCCGGTGCACTACCAGGTTCTGGTGGGCGTACTGCACTGCCGAGCAGATCTGGAGGAACAGTTCCAGCCGGGCGTCGATGCTCAGCTGCCCGCTGTCGCAGTAGCGGTCCACGGGTTCGCCATGCACGTACTCCATGACGAGATACGGCAGGCCCTTGTCCGTTTCCCCGGCATCCACGAGTCGCGCGATGTTCGGGTGATTGAGGCTGGCCAGGATCTGCCGCTCGGCACGAAACCGCAGGCCCATGTCCGGGTGGAGTGCGGCGCTTTCAACGATCTTGACTGCAACCTGGGCCGAGTACTGTCGGTCCGCGCGCTCGGCAAGATAGACGGAACCCGCGCCGCCATGGCCCAGGATGGAGACCAGCCGGTATGACCCGACGACCGTGTTGATGAGTGCCTGGCGGCGATCCTTCGAGGTATCGCTGATGGCGGCATCGAGAGCGTTGGTCAGCGGGCCACTGTCGGGTTCCGCATCGCAGGTCAGCATGGCCAGGATTTCCTGGCGCAGCGATTCATCGCCACCGCAGGCATCGGCAACGTACTGGTGCTGCTGGCTGGCCGGAAGGTCCACGGCCGCCGCAAATATCTCCTGCAGCCGCAGCCAGCGGGCGTCGTTGCCTGGTTCTTCAGCGGCGGAGCTGGAACCCTGCTCCGTCACGACGTGCATTCCGGCGCGCGGATCTGGCTCAGGATCCAGGCCTTGGCCAGGCGCAGGTCGCGATGGACGGTGGCTTCGGAGATGTCGAGCGCCAGCGCCGTTTCCTGGTAGGTAAGGCCGGCGAAGTAGTGCAGTTCGACGATCTGCGCCAGGCGCGGATCGCGCCTGGCGAGCCTTTCCAGGGCATCGTCGATTTCGAGGACATCTATTTCCCCGGCCGAAGCGGCGCCGGGGCCACCGTCGCCGCTAACGCCAAGCGAAACCACCGTATGCGTGCCCCCCCGCTTGGTGCGCTGGCGACCCTTGGCATGGTCCACGAGTATCCGCCGCATCAACCGGGCCGCCACCGCGAAGAAGTGCATGCGGTCCTGCCACGGCACATCCATTCCGACAAGCCGCACAAATGCCTCATGAACGACAGCCGTCGCCTGCAGGGTGTGGCCGGCCCGCTCGCGGCGCATGTAGCGCCTGGCCAGGGTCTTGAGTTCGTCGTAGACGAGAGGCGTCAGGTCCTGAAGGGCAGACGGATCGCCGCCCCGCCAGGCGCCGAGAAGCCGGGTAACAGAGGCGCCACCCCCGACCGGGGAAGTCGGATGAATCGTGGGATCTAAGGTGCTCGATTCCATCGAAATTTGGAGCCAGTACCGACCGCTTGCTGTAACCCACGACCACCTGATTCTGGCACGGGCTTCACCCCACGGACGAGCCTTTCTTCACAAGCCGCGCCCGCGGCACTCCACCGCACGAGCATTGTGGCACCCCGCATTCCCTCCCGCCTTGGGGCGGCGCCCCCTCGAAAGATAAGGCGAACCCTTAATTGGATGAATATGTGAGGGAAGATGCGGATTGGTGTCGCTTTTTCCAGTGAGCCAACATAACACGGCTTTGTTTTACTTAAGCTTCGATCCATTTCGCGCTAGGGGAGTTTTCAAGAATGCGTAAGGCTATGTCCATCTCATTGATTTTTGCGGCGTTTGTCCTGACTGGTCAGGCTCAAGGGGCGAGCCCGGGTGCACCTCGTCCACCCGCCGTTCTGGCAGCGAGCCCGGGTGCACCTCGCCCGCCGGCCTTTGCCTGATCTGATCGGCTGAACACCGAAACGATCTCAAGAACACCAGCAGGTGGAAGGAATACCAGTATGAAACTCGTCATCGCTGTTGTTGCAGGGGCACTGATGGGTGTCTCCGCGGTCGCTGGCAAACCGGAGTCGGCGGAAGCCAGTTTCCAGCCGTCAACCGATGCCAATGCCGCGGGCATGATCGCGATCGGTCCCGTCGTCGACGCTCTCCGCTCCGGCGACGCTACCTATATGGCTATCGCCCGCGCTCAGCCGGGTGATTACGTCCCGATGCGGCCGCCGCTGTAACAGAAATCACAAGCAATGTCTGGCGCCGTTCTCGGCGTCCCTCAGGGCGATGCCTTCCGCAAAGGGGGCATCGCTTTTTCATTTGTCTGCCTGCCGCGACAATGCAGCAGAGTGTGTCGCCGATCACATGCGCGAAGCGAGCAGATAGCCGCATTTTGCAGCGTGTTTCGTTGACATATTCGCAGCCCCTATGCAAGCCTAACGACCGTTGGAAAAGGCAAACTCACTGAAAGGTGAGGACGCAAAGCCACCGGTCTTAAGGGAGTATTCCCAAGATAGCGGGGTTGCCGGCAACCAGCCTCACGCGAGCAGTTCTCCTGCAGTGGGGCGTGCAAGGTTTCCGCTTCCCTGCAGTCTTCCCGCCCGGCTGCTTGCGCGTCCGCATTGCTGCGCCGCTGCCTTGTTCCATTGCTCTCCACGCTTTCGCGAGGATCAGGGTTCGAGGCGATGACATCCACACGTTCCATTCTCCATTCCGCGCTGGCAACCGGCTTTACTGGCAGGTGGCTGGTTGCCGCTGCGTTGCTCGCGAGCCCGTTGCCGGGAGCAGCAGGGCCGGCGATCGACATGCCTGCGCCCGATTTCGCGTTGCGGACGTTTGCGGGCCACAACGTGAGGCTGTCGGAATTCCGCGGCAATGTCGTCGTGATCAGTTTCTGGGCGACATGGTGCGGTCCGTGCCAGCAGGAATTGCCCCGTCTCAAGGAATTGCACGAGCGCTACGCACGCGCCGGCCTCATCACGCTCGGGGTCAATCTCGACGACGACTCCGGCAGGGCCAGGGACATGGGTCAGCGGCTCGCCGTCACCTTTCCGCTCCTGCTCGACCAGACCCGGGAAATCGCGCGGCTCTACCAGGTCGATGCGATGCCGATGACGGTGCTCATCGACCGTGAAGGACGCGTGCGCCACGTGCACGAGGTGTTCCGGGCCGACGATGGCCCGACCTATCTCGAACAGGTTCGCCATCTCATCGACGAGTAATCCGGCATTGCACTTTCCAATCGGTGATCGCATGAACGCTTTTCAAACACTTCGCAGCCCGGCCCTGAAAGCGATGCTGCTGCTTGCCCTTGTTGCGGGCGCAGGCACTGCATCTGGGCAGGAATCAGGGGCCGATCCTGCCGCCTTCAAGAGCCTCGACCAGGAAGCCCAGGCGCTCAAGAAGGAAGTCCTGGACCTGAACCGCGAGCTGTTCGTACTCGAGGAAGAGCTGCTGTTCCCCGCGAACACCCAGGTGGCCGTGTTCATCTCGATGGATGTCGGAACATTCTTCGCCCTCGATACGGTGACTCTCAAGATCGATGACAAGGAAGTCGGCAATTACCTTTACACCGAACGCGAGGCCGCAGCGCTGCTGAAAGGCGGCGTGCAGCGGCTGTACCTCGGCAACCTGAAGGTAGGCGAACACGAGCTGGTTGCGTTCTTTACCGGCAAGGGACCGCATGAACGCGATTACCGCCGGGGCGCGACGATGAAATTCGAGAAAGGCGTGGGCGCGAAGTACGTCGAACTCAAGATCAGCGATCGCGCCACCCAGCAACAGCCCGAGTTCGTAGTCAAGGAATGGGAGTGACGGCTGTCGCTGCCGCGTCGCGCCTGTGAACGTACTTCTGCAACGCTTCTCCCTGCTCTTTGCTGCTGCTGCTGTTGCGGCGGCGGCGCCCGGTCATGCGCAGAACACCGAGCCGGCCGGGAGCGGCGCGTTCACTGCACCTCAGGTCGTAAGGGACCTGTATTACGGCGATGTGCTGTTTCATTTCTACCAGGATGATTTTTTCGGGTCGCTCACTCGACTGAGTGCGGCCCCGACTACGGGCAAGCTTGACGAACAGCAGGCTGAAGCCGAGCTGCTGAAAGGCGGCCTGTACCTTTCTCTCGGTCAGCATGTCGAGGCTGGACGGATCTTCCGCCTCCTGCTTGAGGGCAACGTAGCCGACGATGTCCGCAATCGTGCGTGGTTCTATCTGGCCAAGGTCTGGTATCAACGAAACTATCTCGCCGAAGCGGAATCCGCGCTGACCTCGATCCGCGGCGTTCTTCCGGGACCAATGGAAGGTGAGCGGCATCTGCTGCACGCGCAGGTGCTCATGTACCAGGGACGCTATGACGAGGCGATCGGCCTGCTCGGGAACTGGCAGTCGAAGGATGACTCCGCCTCCTATGCCCGCTTCAACCTGGGGGTGGCACTGGTACGGGCGGAACGCGTCGACCGGGCCGCGGAGTTGCTCGACGCACTCGGGCAGATGCCCGCAACGAACCAGGAAATGGCTGCCCTGCGGGACAAGGCAAATCTCGCGCTGGGGTTTGCGTGGCTCAAAGCGGAGCGCCCGGCTGAAGCGCGCCTGGTGCTTGAACGCGTCCGCCTGGAAGGGCCGCAGTCCAGCAAGGCATTGCTGGGCCTGGGCTGGGCTGACTCGACCGCAGAACGGTATCGCGATGCCCTGGTTCCGTGGCTCGAACTGCAGGACCGCGATCTGCTGGACGCAGCAGTGCAGGAAGCCCATCTCGCCATTCCGTTCGCCTATGCCAGGCTGTCCGCAACCCGCCAGGCGGCCGACAGCTATGCGCGTGCCATCGACCTGTTCCGGGAGGAGGCGGCGCGGATCGACCAGTCCATCTCGGCCATCGGCGCCGGACGCATGGTGGAGGTCATCCTGGAGAATGATGCGGGCGCCTCGCAGGGATGGTACTGGCAGCTCACCCAGCTGCCGGATGCTCCTGAAACACGGTATCTCTACCACCTGCTGGCAACGAACCAGTTCCAGGAGGGCCTCAAGAACTACCGCGACCTCAAGCTCATGCAGCGCAACCTCGAGGGCTGGACGCAGAGCGTTGCAGCATTCGAGGACATGATTGATACGCGCCGGCGCGCCCACGAAGCACGCGTGCCGAGACTGCAGGCAACTCTCGGTCAGGTGGATCTGGATGCGCTGGAAGCCCGTCGCAATGAACTCGGGACGCGCATTGATCTCATCGAGCGGGAAAACGATGTCGTCGGCCTCGCCACGGCTGGCGAGCAGGAGCGCTGGGCCCGCATCGAGCGGATCGGGACAGTGCTGGCGCGCGCGGATGCCGCGGACCCTGCAGTCGCCGAAATGCAGGAGAAGGTCCGCATGCTGCGCGGCGTGGTCTATTGGGAGCTCAATGCCGCCTACAAGGCGCGTCTGTGGCGTGAGCGCAAGCAGCTGCGTGAACTGAATGTTGCGCTCAAGGATGCACGCCGGCTTCAGATCCTTGCCGGCCGTGCACAGGAAGACAGTCCGCGGCGCACGGAGGAATTCGCAGCGACCGTCCAGAACCTCAATCCAAGGATAGCGGCGCTGTCGGCACGTCTGGCCGCGGCTGCCGATGCCCAGAGCCATTACCTGGCGGCCATTGCCACCCGGGAGCTCGAAGCCCAGAAGCAGCGGCTTGCGGCCTATTCATTGCAGGCGCAGTTCGCACTGGCTTCGATCTACGACCGCGCGGCGAGTGGTCCCGCCATGACGCAGGGAGCCGCGCCATGAAGGGCACCGCCCTTGCGTTTGCCGTCCTCGCGGTGCTGGGCCTTCCCCGTGCCGACGCTGCGGGCCAGCGTGCGACCGGCACGCTAAAGGACTTGCGCGGACGGGAAGTGGTCATTCAGCCGGATGGCCCTGTCCAGGTGGCCCCGGAGCAGGTCATCGAGCAATACGAGCGGGTCCTCGAGCTTGGCTCGGCGGATCCACGGTTGCAGGCAGAGGCGCTGCGTCGCCTCGGCGACCTCAAGCTTGAAGTCGACGAAGCAGCACGTGGCAACGAAGCGGCAGTGCCCGATCCGGCGAAACTCCGCGAAGCGATCCGGATCTACGAGTCGTTGCTCACGTCCTATCCGGATTCGTCCCGCAACGACATGGTGCTTTACCAGCTGGCGCGGGCCTACGAGGCAGACACCCGGCAGGCCGAGGCACTGGTTGTGCTGGATCGGCTGGTTCGTACCTATCCGAACAGCGAGCGAATTGCAGAGGCGCAGTTCCGTCGCGGCGAAATCCACTTCAGCAATGGCCGGTATGCCGATGCGGAGCAGGCGTACGGCGCGGTGGTGGCCAAAGGAACGGCAACCGGCTTCTACGAACAGGGTCTGTACAAGCGTGGCTGGGCACTGTTCAAGCAGGCCCGCAGCGAAGAAAGCACGGCCGCATTCCTGTCGCTTCTCGATCGCGTACTCGATGACGGCGGCCGGCTGCAGCAGCGCGAAGCGCTCTCGCGGCCGCAACGCGAGCTGACTGACGATGCCTTCCGGGCCCTTGCCGTGACGTTCGCCGACCTGGAGGGTCCGGTAACCCTGGACTCGACGCTCGTTCGTCGCGGGATGCCGGTTTACGGGCACCTGCTGTACGACGCGCTCGGCAATCTCTATCTCGAGAAGGAACGCTATCAGGATGCAGCGCTTGCCTACGCAGCGTTCGTCAAGCAGCTGCCGGATGATCGCAACGCGCCCCTCCTGCAGGTACGCGCCATCGAGGCTTACCAGAAGGGCGGCTTTGATTCGCTCGTACTGGAAGGAAAGCGCGCGTTCGTCGAGCGGTATGCCCTCACTTCCACATTCTGGGCAGCGCGTACGCCGGGTGAAGCACCCGAGGTCGTAGCGGTGCTCAAGACGAACCTCAAGGACCTTGCCCAGCACCATCATGCGCTGGCACAGAAGACCCGCAATGCGGATGACTACGTCCAGGCAGCACGGTGGTACGGCGCAATGCTCGAATCGTTCCCGCAGGACGCCGAAGCCCCAGCCAATCGCTACCTGTTGGCGGAAGTGTTGTTCGAAGGCGAGCGCTTTGCCGAGGCAGCGGCTGAATACTCCCGCACCGCTTACGACTACGCGCCTCATGAGAAATCCGCACAGGCAGGCTATGCCGCCCTGATTGCCTACCAGAAGCAGGAAGGGCGTCTGGCGGGGAGCGGGAAAGCAGCCTGGCATCGCCAGGCCATCGACAGCCAACTGATGTTCGCGACCAGCTTCGTCGAGCATCCCGAAGCAGGCGCGGTGTTGACGAAGGCTGCAGAGGAACTGTTTGCACTGAACGAGTTCGACCGCACGATCGAAGTCGCGCAGCAGGTGCTTGATTGGCAGCCGCCGCTCGACAGCATGCGGCAGCGTACGGCGGCGACCTTGCTCGCGCATTCGCTGTTCGATCGCGAGCGGTATGCGGCTGCAGAGCAGGCCTACCTGCGGGTACAGGCGCTGTTGCCGCCGGGCGATCCGGAGTCGAGTGCCACGGTCGAGCGCCTGGCGGCGTCGATCTATAAGCAGGCAGAAGCCAAGCAGTCGGCAGGCACCGAGGGGGCGGTCGACGACTTCCTGAGGGTTGCGCTGCTGGCTCCTACCGCCAAGGTCCGCGCCAACGCCGAATACGATGCGGCCACGCTGCTGATGCAGCAGAAGCAATGGACCCGAGCCGCCGACGTGCTGACGGCTTTCCGTCGGGCGCATCCCGGGCACGAACTCGAACCTGAAGCGACACGCTCGCTCGCGGTGGCCTTCCTCGAAGCAGGACGCGGTCTCGAAGCCGCTCCGGAGTTCGAACGGGTAGCTGCCCGGCCTGCGGAAGCGCTTGAGGTGAGGCGTGCCGCGCAGTGGCAGGCAGCGGAACTGTATGACAAGGGCAAGGCAACGGCACCTGCGGCCGCTGCGTACGCCACGTATGCCAGCCAGTTTCCTCAGCCGCTTAATGCGGCAATGGATGCGCGCCAGCGCCTGGCCGACATGGCGCTCGCTGCGAATGACGACCGCAGCCGCACTCGCTGGCTGGAGGAAGTGGTGCAGTCGGATCAGGCAGCAGGTGACGCTCGTACTGATCGCAGCCGTTATCTGGCAGCGCGGGCGACACTGGTGCTCGTTGAACCGGCCGTAGCCGGGTTCAATTCGATCAAGCTCGTGGTTCCGCTCGACAGGTCGCTCAAAGCCAAGCGCGCCGCCATGGAGCGTGTTCTCGCTGCCTATGGCAGGGCACTCGACTACCAGGTGGCGGATGTGACGACTGCCGCAACCTTCGGGATGGCGGAGGTCTACCGCCAGCTGGGCACGGATCTGATTTCATCGGAGCGGCCGAAGGATCTCGATGCCGATGCCCGCGAGCAATACGACGTCCTGCTCGAGGAGCAGGCGTTCCCCTTCGAGGAAAAAGCGATCGAACTGCACCAGGTCAATGCGGGCCGCGCAGGTGAAGGGGTCTATGACGAATGGGTGCGACGCAGCTACGAATCCCTCGCGCGGCTGATGCCGGCGCGTTATGCCAAGGTTGAACAGGGAGAGGACTATGTCGCGACACTGCGGTGAAGTCGCCGCCCTCTGCCTGGTTGCCGGGCTGGTGCTTGGCGGTTGCGCGTCGGCGCCACGGGTGATTGAGCCGTTGCCGGCCGCTCCTGCCGCCGAACCGGAGGCGGCTGTCCAGCAATTCCACAAGGCGGTCACGTTGCTGGGTGCAGGGGACCTCGATCTTGCCATTCGCGAGCTCACGTCCCTCACCGAGGCCTATCCGGAGTACTCGGGTCCCCTCGTCAATCTCGGCATCGCGCACGTGAAATCCGGACAGCTGGCTGCAGCGGAACAGGCATTCAAGACGGCCATCGAACGCAATCCTGACAATTCAGCGGCCTACAACCAGCTGGGCATCGTGTACCGCCAGCTCGGCCGCTTCAAGGAGGCCGACGGAGCCTACTCGCGTGCGATCGAGATATCGCCCGACTACGGGCTCGCCCACCTGAATCTCGGCGTCCTGTGCGATCTCTACCTGCAGCAGCCTGAGCGTGCACTGGCGCAGTACGAACGTTACATGGCACTCACGGTATCGCCGGAGCCAAAAGTGTCCGGGTGGATAGCAGAGATCAGATCGCGGCTGGGCGCGAGCAGCCGCACGGCGAGGACAGAACCATGAAACTCGATCCGCTGTGGCTGCTGGCCGTGTTCGCTGCCGCTGTTCCCCTCAAGGCGGCCGAGCCGGCAGCTCCTCCTGCTGCCACGCAGCCGCCTGCGGCGAATTCGCCTGCGCCTGCGGCCACGCCGCGAGCCCCTGTGGCACGCCAGGCGGCCGACCGCCTCGATCTCGATGCGACCGTGGTAACGGGCAATCGTGAACTGCCGAAGGTGCTGTACATCGTCCCCTGGAAGAAGGCCGAGCTGGGCGACCTGCCCGAGCAGCCTTTCAACACGCTGCTGGATGAAGCGCTGACGCCCGTCGATCGCGACGAGTTCCGGCGCGAGGTTGCGTATTACTCGAAGCTGGCGGAGCGGGCACCCGCCAGCGGACCCGGACCGTCAAGCGCGGCACCGGCGAAAGTGGTTCCCTAGGAATTCCGACCCTGTCGTTTTGCAATCCGACTGTTTGTGAAGGAGTGAGATCATGCACGAGTTAAGCGTCATCCCCCGGTTCTTCCAGGATGGGGGCATCTTCATGTATCCGATTGCCGCGGTGCTGGCGATCGGCATCGCCATCGGCATCGAGCGCTGGATCTACCTGTCCCGCGTCAAGCTGGGCAGCCTGCGATTCTGGAACCAGGTCGTCCCGATGCTGAGTTCAGGCAAGCTCAAGGAAGCTGCAGCCCTGACGTCGCGCTCCAACACCGCGATCGGCACCATCATGAATTACGGTCTTGCACGCATCACCAGCGCGCGCCGCCGTGACGATGTCGAGAAGGCGATGGAGGAAAGCCTGATGGAGGTGATGCCGCGTCTCGAGAAGCGGACTCATTACATCGGTACATTCGCCAACATTGCCACGCTGCTGGGGCTGCTCGGCACCATCATGGGCCTGATCGCCGCGTTCTCGGCCGTGGCCACTGCCAACTCGGCAGAGAAGGCGACCCTGCTGTCCGCCAGCATCTCGGTGGCGATGAACTGCACCGCATTCGGTCTCATCGTGGCCATCACGCTGGTCCTCGTCCATGCCTTCCTGCAGACCAAGACCACCGAACTGGTGGACAGCCTGGAAATGGCATCGGTGAAGTTCCTGAACCTCGTCACGGAAGGCCGCTCCGAGCCGGTCAACCAATGAGAACCGCACAGAGCGTTCGTCGGCTGGGCCGCCGGGATCGGCATGATCCCGAGCTCAACATCATTCCGATGATCGACATCTTCACGGTGCTGGTGAC
Organism: Pseudomonadota bacterium; assembly: GCA_031398625.1. Taxonomy (GTDB): domain Bacteria; phylum Pseudomonadota; class Gammaproteobacteria; order Steroidobacterales; family Steroidobacteraceae; genus CAIUGU01. The sequence continues at coordinate 14,098 of JANNNQ010000297.1, read as the reverse complement.
GTTCCTGCTGATGACGGCGGTCTTCTCGCGCATCGTCGTCCTGAACCTTGGGCTCCCGGTCGCGTCTGCTACGCAGCTCGAGCAGCTGCAGGACCTCAACCTGGAAGTGATCGTGCATGACACCTCCATTGAAGTGGCTGATCGTGGCAGTGGCCGGCTTGCCGAGATTCCGAGCGTCGCGGCCGGTCACGATCTCAAGGCGCTGTCCGAATACCTCCAGCGCGTGAAGGCGCGGTTCCCCGAAAAGACGCAGGCGACGATCCTGCTCGAGGCCGACACGTCCTATGACGTGCTGGTGCAGGTCATGGATACGCTGCGGCTCGTCACCCTTGCCCAGTCGGCTGGCACCATCAATGCAGAACTGTTCCCGGATATCTCCATCGGAGATGCGCCCACATGAAGATGTCCAGCCGCGCCAAGCGGATGCTCCGCCGCCACGTTAGGGGCAACAAGCAGGAGCCCACCATGAACATCATTTCGCTCATCGACATCATGAGCGTGCTGGTGCTGTTCCTGCTCGTGCACTCGAGCGAGGTCGAGGTCCTGCCCAATCCGAACGAGATCCGCGTGCCCGAGTCGATAGCGGAAGCCCACCCGGACCCGGCGGTCGTTGTCATGGTGACCCGGCATGAGGTGCTCGTGCAGGGCCAGTCCATCATCTCGCTGGCCGATCTGGAGAAGAACACCGGAGCCGTCATCAAGGTACTGGAGACCGCCTTGCGGGAGCAGCAGGAATTCCGCGTGGACGGCGTGGCAGCACCGGTTGTGGATGCCGCCGACAGGGCAGTCACTGTGCTGGCCGATCGCGATACGCCCTACAGCGTCCTCAAGAAGGTACTTGCGACCTGCACGGCCAGCGAGTTCGGGAAAGTTTCGTTTGCCGTCACCCAGAAGGAAGCCACGCCACTGACGGCGGCTGCAACGACATGACCACCCTGTACTACCGCGTCTACGAACTGCCGTGGTCACTGGCCGCGGAAGAAGAGAAACGCTTCTGGCGCATTCTCCGCAACGTCGTCATCGCCCTCACGGTTTTCGGCCTGTTACTGCCATTGCTGCCCTTGCCGCAGCCGGACCGCACCCAGGCTCCTTCGATTCCGCCGCGCCTGGCCCGCGTTGTGATCGAGCGGCAGGCACCGCCACCCCCTCCGCCGCCTCCGCCCCAGGTCGTGGAAGCGACGCCGCCGCAAGTGGTTCCGGAACGGGCTGTGCAGACGCCGCCAGTTCCACGACCGGAAGTGAACCGGGCTGAACAGGCGCGCCAGAAAGCCGTCTCGTCCGGGTTGCTCCAGATGCAGGATCAGCTCGCCGACCTCCGTGACAACGCCGCGGCGGACAAGGCGATGGAAACGCAGAACCTGTCTGGTGCCGTTGGCGAAACCACGCGCGCCGAGCGCTCATTGATTACCTCAACGGTGGGCAAGGGCAGCGGGGGCATCAGTACCACGGCTCTCAGTCGTGGCTACGGTGGCGGTACTGGTGCGCTTGCCGGCCATGCGACGACCCAGGTCACGTCACCGTTGGGTGGCTCTGGTGACGGGGCAGAGGTGCGCCGCTCCAGTGCGAGTACGAAGGCCGCCCGCAGCCGCGAGGAGATCGAGCTCGTCTTCGATCGCAACAAGAGTGCGATCTATGCGCTCTACAGTCGTGCGTTGCGCGACAACCCGGCGTTGCAGGGCAAGCTCGTCCTCGAGATCACGATTTCCCCCTCGGGAGAAGTCACCGGGTGCGAGGTGGTTGCGAGTGATCTCAAGGATCCGGATCTGGAACGCAAGCTGGTTGCCCGCATCAAGCTGTTCCGTTTCGAGGCAAAGGATGTCGAGGCGATCACCACCACCAAGCCGATCGATTTCTTCCCGGCCTGAAGCGGCGCAGCGGTCCGCAATGAGCAGCCTGTGAACATCGATTCCGAAATCGGCCACTTTACGGAGATGACGTCGGTGGACCAGGGGCGATTCATCGCGCGCCTGATGTACGAGCTGACGCTCGAAGCGCGAAACTACTATGGTCACGGCGGCGAGCAGCCCATCGACGCCAACCGCTTGCGGTTCCTGAACGAGATCCAGCACCGCCTCTCGCGCTTCATCGAGCAGATCCTGCTGGACGACCCCGGCCGGCCGACGGACGAGGTCATGATCCGGCTGCTGCTGGCTCCCAGGGCGGAAAAAAGCATCGAAGACCTGATGCATGCGGCCTGGTCGCGCACCATCCAGACCGTGGCTTGAAATTTCTGCCGCCCTGCCGCCGCGGTCAGGGCCTCTGCTAGACTGCGCCGTCGCTGCGCCAGCTAGCATCCGTTTTTCCACCCATGGCCCGCCAAGGTATTTTCTTCCCGCTCAAAGACGCCGCGCTGCGCGAAGACGTCCATACGCTGGGAGGGCTGGTCGGGGAAGTGATTCGTGAACAGGGTGGGCAAGGCCTGTTCGAGATCGTGGAAGCGGACCGGCAGGTGGCTATCGCCCGCCGCGAAGGCCAGGCCGAGGCAGCCATCCAGCTCGTCTTGCGGACGAAGGATCGTCCGGCTCCCGAGGCGCAGGATCTCATCCGCGCTTTCTCCACGTGGTTCCAGATGGTCAACATGGCGGAGAAGGTGCACCGCATCCGCCGCCGCCGCCAGTACCTCGCGGACCCCAGCTCGATCCAGCCTGAAGGCATCGACGACGCCCTGACGCGGCTGAAGGCCAAGGGTCTCAAGCTGCCTGACATACAGCGGCTGCTCGAGCAGCTTTCCATCCAGCCGGTGCTGGCGGCACATCCCACCGAATCCACGCGCCGGACCATCCTCCGCAAGCAGAAGCGTCTGGCACGCATCCTGCTCGGCCGGCTGGGCCCGGCCCAGACCCAGTCCGAACGCCGCCGCACGCTGGACCGGATTCGCGCGGAGATTACAACTGCCTGGCAGACCGCAGACAACTCGCGTGAACGGCTGACAGTGGCCGACGAACGTGAACATGTGCTGTTCTTCCTGATCGAAGTGCTTTACCAGATCGTCGCGGTTTTCTACGAAGAGATCGAGGTCGCCTTGCAGAAGGTGTACGGGGAGGAAGCCGACGGCCTGGTCGTGCCCGAGATCGTCCATTTCGGCTCGTGGGTCGGCGGCGACATGGATGGCAATCCGGACGTGCATGCGAAGACCATTCGCGAGACGCTCATCCGGCAGCACCAGCTGATCGTGAATCGCTACTTCCTCGAGTGCCAGGACCTGGCGGAAAACCTCTCGCAGAGCGCTACCCGCATCGGCGTCACGCCGGAACTGCAACAGCGCATCGACGAGTATCTCGTGCAGCTGCCGGGAGCCCAGAGCCTGACGCCTTCACGCCATGACCGCATGCCGTATCGCGTTTTCCTCGGGCAGTTGATGGAGCGCCTGCGTGCCAGCTACGAAGGTCGCCAGCATCACTACGACACGGCCGGCGAGTTCCTCAAGGACGTCGAGATCATTGCGGCGAGCCTCAAGGCAAACAAGGGACAGAACGCCGGGTTGTTCCAGGTGCGCCGGCTGCTGCGGCGGATCAGGACATTCGGTTTCCATCTCGCGAGCGTGGATATCCGCCAGCATGCCGCCGTGCATCGTGGGGTCATCGGGCAGGGGTTGGGCGAAGCAGGATGGTCCTCGCTGGATCCGGAGGATCGCGCTGCGCGTCTCCGTGAAGCGCTGATTCGCGACGAAGGACCGGTCAGCGTACTCGATGCCACCGGCAAGCGCAGCCTTTGGGTCTTCGAGGCGATTGCGCATTGCCGGCATCGTTACGGTTCTCCGGCCATCGGCAACTACGTGGTCAGTCGCGCACAGGATGTCGATGACGTGCTGTCGGTATTGCTGATGGCACGGTGGGCGGATGCCGTCGACCGGCAGACGGGTGACATCCATCTGGATGTGGCGCCGCTGTTCGAGTCGGCGGATGCGCTCGAGCACTGCGGCGAAGTGATGACCCGGCTGTACGGCGAATCGGTCTATCGCAAGCACCTGGCGAGCCGTGGCAACCGGCAGTTCGTGATGATCGGGTATTCGGAGAGCAACAAGGAAAGCGGCGTCGTGACGTCGCGCTGGCAGTTGCGCAGGGCCCTGGAGGCGCTGGTCGAATCCGCGAAGCAGGCAGGCATCGATCTCACGGTGTTTCACGGTCGCAGTGTCAGTGCGAGCCGCGGTGGCAACCGGCCCGAAGTGCTCGTCCGGACGACCCCCCAGGGAGCGCAGCAGGGCGGGCTCAGGGTCACGGAGCAGGGCGAGCTCGTCAACGACAAGTACGGACTGCGGCCCCTGGCGCTGCGGGTGTTCGAACAGGCATTCAATGCGTTGTCGCTCTCCGCGGCGGGTGTAACTCCGCCCGAGCGTGTTCTGCCCGCCTGGCGTGATGTCATGGAAGTGCTGGCCCGCAACGGCCGCGATACCTATCGCGCACTCGTCCATGAGGATCCGCAGTTCTTCGGTTTCTTCACACAGGTGACGCCGATCGACGTCATCGACCGGATGCAGATCGGCTCGCGTGCGACGGGGCATCGGGATATCGCCGGCGTCGCCGGGCTGCGCTCGATTCCCTGGTCCTTTGCGTGGTCGCAGTGCCGGTACATGCTGCCAGGGTGGTTCGGCTTCGGGTCGGCGATGGCTGCCGCAGAGAAGGAGTTCGGGCGGGCGGTGCTGCCCGAGATGCATGCCCACTGGTACTACTTCGAGAATCTCGTTGACGACGTGGAGCTGGCCGTGGCGCGGGTCGATCTCGACATTGCCGCGTTCTATGACGGCCTGGTCGAGCCGCGTCTCGCGCATTTCGCTGGCATGTTGCGCAAGGAGCATGAACTCGCAAGGTCATACGTGCTCAAGCTGAAGGGCAGCGCACGGCTGCTGGATGCGGAGCCCACGCTGCAGCGCTCGATCAAGCTCAGGAATCCCTATCTCGACCCCATGCATCTCATGCAGGTGGACCTGCTGCAGCGCTGGCGCTCCGGGGATCGGCAGGACCAGGAGCTGTTCGCGGCGCTGGTAGCGTCAGTCAACGGTATCGCGCAGGGACTCCAGGGTGCGGGCTAGGCGGCCTTGACGGGTTGCGGCTGCAAGAACTTCCTGCGGTCTGCAATGGTCGCGTTGCGACCTCGGTAGGTCAGCAACACGTCGAGGATTTCCGCCGGGGTCTTGCCCAGCCGGGCCGCGATCAGATCAAGCGGCATGCCGTCGCATTCCTTCAGGCGCCAGGCCATCCAGTAAAGGTCAGTCGCAGCGCGGTCCGTGGGCATCATGATCGGGGACGGTCCGGTTCGAGGGGCAGCCAGCGTAGCGCGCGAGGCACAAAGGCTGCTTCTGCATGCCCCGTCGGGCCATCCCTGAGGCGTGGCGATTTGCGGGTGATTATGTCCAGGCAGCGCCGTTTTGTTGCCTCATTCGGCTTGTTTCAGCTTCGCAACAGCCCTTCCAGCGGTGGCGCGGCGCTGCTCCCGGGAAAGACCTCGTGGTCGAGCGCGGACCGGTCGATATCGAAGGCGGCAGCAAGAACCCCCTTGAAAACGGAACGCAGATCCAGCGTTGCCTTGAGGTCGCGGCCTTCATCCAGATCCTGGTGACGCAGGCCCGGCCAGTCGGCCATGACGCGGCCGCCCGCCACGGCGCCGCCGAACAGGAATGCCGCGGATCCGGTGCCGTGGTCAGTGCCCCGCGAACCGTTGCTGGCGACCGTCCTGCCGAACTCGGTGACGACCAGGACCGCAGTGCGTTCCCATGCCGTACCGAGTTCCTGTTCCAGTAGCACGAACCCCTCATCGAGCGCCCGCAATCGCAGTGACAGCTGCTGTGCCTCATTGGCGTGGGTATCCCAGCCATTGCTGTCGAGCACGGCGATCCGAGGACCTTCGGGATGGGCGAGAAAACGGCCGACTGCCTGCAGCGTGGTGCCGACGGAACGCAGCGGATTGCGGGCCGCGCCCTCCTGGCTGCCTGCGGCCGTTTCGCTGCCCGCGAGGCGATCGGCGGCGAGTGCTTCTCCCAGCCGGCGGGCAAGGAGATCATCATCGGCATAGAGCATTTCCAGGCGTGCGAGCAGGTCTGTGGCAACGCCAGGCATCCTGGAGGGGGCCCAGGTATTCACGGTGGCTGCGCCCCGCAGGATCAGCGGAACGTTCTGGCCGAACGCGAGGGCCGCGGGCTTGCTGCCGGACCACGAAGTCACCAGTGCGCGATTGAGCCAGCCGTCGCGGGCTCCATGGGCCGCGGCGGTGCCATTTTCCAGGAGGTCCTGGGCATCGAAATGCGAGCGTTCGCGGTAGGGTGTTGCAACGGCATGAAAGACGGTGAGCTGCTGGCGGCCGTACAGCGCATGCAGGTTCGCCAGCTCGGGATGCAACGAGCAGAGATCGTCGAGGCGGTGCGTGCCCTGCCTGAAGTCCGTGCCAGCGAGGAGGCCGCGGGCCGACGCAAAATCCGGATCACCCAGCGCGGGAACGGCGTGCAGGCCATCCAGTGCCCCGCGCAGGATCATCACGATGAGTCGTGTGTCTCCCGTGCCTTGGCCAAAGCTCACGCCCGGCATCGAAGCCAGGAGTCCTGCAGCGACGGAGCCCTGCACGAACCGGCGGCGAGTGAGACGGGTCATGCGTCATCTCCTCATGAAATCAGGGCTGGCCAGGAGCAGCGCGAATGCCTGCGCCCCCGATTCCGCCTGCGAGAGGGCTGTCCGGGTCCGGGCAGAGAGCGTATCGCCAAGCAGGCTGGCAGCGGTGTCGAGCGGCGTGCGCAACGCAGCCACCCGTTCACCTACTGCATCGGCCCATTCGATGCGCTTGAGCAAGGCATCGGCACCATCCCAGGCTGCGGCGGCGTCCGGCCAGCCCGCAGGCGAGCCGGGCGACCAGATGCGCTGCCCCAGGAGTTCAAACGGCGCGAGCAGCGCTCGTGGCATCCCGGGAAGGATGTCGAGGCCACGATACGTCGAAACAACGTAGTCCCAGGGAGTCTTGAGTTTTGCAGTTCCCTGCAAGTCGACCGCTTCGCTCACCAGCGCTCGATAGACGGCAGTCAGGTTTCCGTCCGATCCTGTCCACGCGGCCGTCAACCGTTCGACACTCGCAGCAGGCGGCTCATCCGCGATGAAATGGCGCGCGAGCTTCGTGGCAACGTGCCTCGCAGTGGCTGGATGTCGCGCCAGTGCTTCGAGCACGCGCTCGCCCTGTTCCAGGCCGTCTTCGCCGTAACGATCGCCGAGGATCGTGCGCGTGCCCGGCTCGTGCAGGTTGGCACGGAACAGGAAAGTGCCGGGCTGGCCGCTGCCCAGCGGTCCGGGCCCACCGCCAACGGACCAGCCGGTGAGGGCGCGAGCGAACTCCGTGACATCCGACTGCGAGTAACCCCCCTCCACGCCGAGCGTATGCAGCTCCAGGATTTCGCGGGCCAGGTTTTCGTTGATGTCGATCTTGCGCTCCTGGTTCGCACGCCGTTGCGCCCGTGTACCTAGTCGCGAGTTCGGACCGATCGAAGCCTGGTTGTCGAGATAGAGGATGAGGGCAGGGTGTTGCACGGCGCTCTTGAGGAGGGCACCGAAGGATCCCGTGACATGCGGGCGGATGGCTTCGTTCTCGAAGCTGCCCGCGATCCCGAGGCAGACGATCTTGTCGACCGATACGGCGAAGTGGTTGCTCCAGAAATGCACCAGCCGTTCACGGAACGGTTTGTCGGTCGCGGCGGCGAGGCGAACCCGCGCTTCGGCCTGCGCGAGGTAGTGCGGCAATACCGAGTCGCGTACCCGCATGACGGGATCGGCTGCCGGCGAGCCGGGTGCCGCCGGCGTTGACTGTGCCCGAAGTTGCCGCAGTGCGAAGAAGTCTTCGAGGATGCTGGCGGTGCCGGCAAGTTGTCCGGCAGGTTCCGGTCCGGCGCCGGGCAGCTGGTCCTCAAGCCAACCCTCGGGATCGCCGCCTGCCGCGGCGAGTTCCCCCGGGCGTGCGCCCAGGCCGAAGCGGTTGACTGCGATCACGCTTTTCAACGAAGTCATGCCGTATCCTGCTCCGGTCTGCATTGCCCTGTCAGCCATAACGCTCCAGCCCACGTGAACGTTGACAGCCTGCCAAGGCGGGGAACTTCCGGGCTGGCAGTACGCGGCATGCGAGCGCATAGTCGCCAGAGCTACTTGCAGCGGAGAGCAGCCTTGCAGGGAACCTAAGGTGCTTGGACCGACACCTCACGCCGAGCCGGTCTCCGCGGTAGTACGCTCGCCCGAACTCGGCCGGCGCTTGCCGCATTTCGTCAACCGGACGTTGCTCGGTTATGCCGTGGTGATCATCGTGGCCGTCTGGAGCTTCGGCCTGTGGCATATCTGGCGCGAGTACGGCGAGAGCATGGCCCGGGCCGATGCAGAGATGACGACCATTGCCGTCGGGGTCGCCCAGCACGTCGAAGCGATGCTGCATGACGGGATTGGTGCGGCCCGCGCTGCCATGAACCTCATCGAAGCTAGAGGCGGATTGGCTGCGCTGACAGACGCCGAAGTGCAGGCGACACTGACCGCGAACCTCACTGGTGGCGATTATGTGCGCGCGCTCTTCATAGTCGCTGATCAGAGGAAGATCCGGGCCATGCGGCCCGGTGTCGAGGCTTCCATCGGGCAGGCTCCTCTGGCTCCTCCCGCCGTGGCTGCGCCACCCGCTGGCGATATCTGGGTAGGTAATCCGGCCTTTGGTCCTGGCCGACCCGACGATATGGTTTTGCCGATCGCCGTGCTCCGGACTGCCGGCGTCGCCACACGCGTCTGGGCCGGTGCATTGTTCGGTATCGGGCCAATCTATCGAACGTACGAGCGGTTGCGCTTCCAGGACGGGGTGGTCGCCATTGTTTCGGATGACCACCGGATCCTCGTGCGGGTACCGACACCTTCCAACGATGTCCGTATCACGGGCCAGGTTCTGCGCATTCCGGAGGATGTGGCTCGCAAGCTCGACCAGCGCCAACTCGTTCAGGCTCCCAGCCAGTTCACGGGTGCCGAGATGGTCTATGTCCACTATGCGGTCAGTGGATACCCGCTCGAAGTGGTCATCGGCCGGCCGCAAACAGTGGTGTTCGCGGACTGGCAGTCGCGGGCATTGAACACGCTCGGGATCATGGCCGTCGCCACGGCGCTGTTCATCCTGCTCACCCTGTTCCTGAGACGATCCATCGATGACCTGAAGGATCGGGAGGCGCAGTACCGCATGCTGTTCGACGATCTCGAACGCGCGCATGCGGCGCTGGAAACCCTGAACGTCGACCTCGAGCGGCGGGTGCAGTGGCGGACCCGCGATCTCGAGCAGGCAAACGCGCAGCTCGCGCTGGCGAACCAGGAACTCGAATCGTTCGCGGCGTCTGCGTCGCACGATCTGCGCTCGCCGCTCGGGTCCATTTCCGGGATGGCCGGACTGCTGGAGGCGGAGCTTGCGGAAGGGCGGCGCGACACGGCCGAGCGGCGCCTGGGGCGCATCCAGGACGGCGTGAAGCGCATGGCGGAGGTCATCGATGGATTGCTGAATCTTGCCCGCATGACCACGCAGGATGGCAACGTCGAGCCGGTGGATCTCTCGGAGCTTGCTGCGGCCATCGCAGTCGAGCTGCGACAGCAGTATCCGGAGTATCAGGTGGCGTTCGAATGCGACGCCGGGCTCAAGGTGCAGGCCGATCCGCGGCTCATGCGTACCCTCCTCGGGAACCTGATGGGCAACGCCTGGAAGTACACTGGCCAGAAGACCGATCCGCGTATCGAATTCCGGTGCGTGGCCCATGAGCATGGCGCCAGCGAGTATGTCCTCCGCGACAATGGGGCCGGGTTCGACATGCGGTATGCGGAGAAGCTCTTCAAGCCGTTCCGCCGGCTGCATTCGGCCGAGCAGTTTCCAGGAATCGGCATCGGGCTCGCGACTGTGGCCCGCATCGTGCGGCGGTACGGCGGCCAGATCTGGGCTGAGGGGCGTCCCGATGAGGGAGCTGCCTTTCATTTCACTTTGCCCGCCGCCGATCTTCCGGCCCGGAGTCCGCAGACACCCTCCGCCGATGCCGCCTGAGCGGTACTTCTTACAGCGCTGTTTGTATGGATGACGCGCTCCGGCGGTCCGGGCAAGCCGACGGGCTCGCGATTTCCGGCGGTTGCCGCTGGCACGGCGCTTGCTCCTTCTGGTGGAACAACCCCCGCCACCAGCCTTCCCCAAGGAGCCGCCATGGCCTCGCAGATCCCGAAACCCCCCGCTCGCGACGCCAACCAGGGCGAGGGCGATATTGAAGCCGATCGTCGCTACCGGGCACGGACGCAGGAATTCGTCGAATCCGGACGGGGACAGGCGCAGATCAAGCAGGGCGTCTCCGTCAGCGACGAGGAAGCGAAGGACCTCGAGCGCGCCGAGCGCGAAGGCCGCTCCCGCGCGAAGGAAGAGGATCCGAACGTGGATCGCGACTACGAGCGACCCCGGGACGATCAGGACAAGGCCCGCAACAAACTCCTGTAGCAGCGTGGCAGGCTGCGTGGCGCCGGACCGGGCCCGGCGCTTGATTTGACCCTTCGTCTGTCCTGAACCTACTATCGGCGCGCCCCTGCCGGTGGTAGAAGGGCGCGAATCGATAAGAGGTCGCACGGATTTCAAGGGATTTCACGGGATTTCAGGGGGGGCGGGAATGGGTTGTTCGAACGTTCGGGTGCGTCTGGCCAAGCCAGGAAATCGGGTACCAACGAGTTACCTCGTGGCGGGCGTGGTCGCCGGCATCCTCGGAACCGCGCAGTTGCAGGCAGCGCAATCCGGTGCGGTCCTCGCGGAAGTCATGGTCACTGCCACCCGCATCGAGAAACCGGTGGCCGACATTCCCGCTGCCATCGGCGTCGTGGACGAATCGACGGTGCAGACTGCCCGCCAGCAGTTGGGGATCGACGAATCCCTGGCACGCATTCCCGGCCTGTTCATGCAGAACCGGTTCAACTTCGCGCAGGACCTCCGGGTCTCCATCCGTGGGTTCGGCGCCCGCGCCAACTTCGGCATCCGCGGCATCAAGATCCTGGTCGATGGCATTCCCGAAACGCTGCCGGATGGCCAGGGCCAGGTCGACAGCATCGATCTGTCGTCGGTGGGCCAGATCGCCGTCATGCGCGGACCGGCTTCCGCCCTGTATGGCAATGCCTCGGGTGGCGCGATCCTCGTGACCTCGGAGCAGGGGACTCCCGAGCCGTTCGTCGAGGGGCGGACCTCGTTCGGCGAACACGGCTACGCGAAGCACCAGCTCAAGACAGGCGGCAGCAACGGCAAACTCAACTACCTGCTCAGCGCTTCCGACCTTGAGATCGACGGCTATCGCGCCAACAGCGAAGCGGAAAGCCGCCAGTTCAGCGGCCGGCTGCGGTACGAGTTCGATCCGGGTTCGGATTTCAGCGTCAGCTTCAACGCCACGGACCAGCCGGTGTCGAATGACCCTGGCCAGCTCACTGCAGCCCAGGTTGCCCAGGATCCCCGGCAGGCGCGTGCGCAGAACCTCCAGTTCGCGGCCGGCGAGGAACTCGAACAGCAGCGCCTTGGCCTCGTCTATCGCAAGTCGTTCGGCGAGCAGCATTCGATCACCGCCCGCAACTACTACGTATGGCGCGATTTCGTGAGCCGCCTGGCTTTCCAGGCCGGGGGTGCAGTCACCATCGACCGCCTGTTTGCCGGGGGGGGTCTCATGTACACCAACACCCGGTCGTGGGGCGGACATGACAACCGGCTGATGCTCGGGGTCGACTACGATCACCAGGATGACGACCGGCAGCGGTTTGCCAACAACAATGGCGTGCTGGGTGCGTTGAGCTTCAACCAGAACGAAACCGTCACCAGCCAGGGTCTGTACCTGCAGGACGAGTTCAAGCTGACGGAGCGCGTCGAAATGACGGTGGGCGTGCGCTACGACGAAGTCGAGTTCGATGTCACCGACAGTTTCCTGACCGATGGCAACGATTCCGGCCGGCGCAGTTTCTCCGAGACCAGTCCCATGCTGGGCGTGATGTTCAGTATCTCGCCGGCTCTCCATCTGTACGGCAATGTTTCCACTGCCTTCGAAACCCCCACGACGACGGAGTTTGCCAATCCGGCGGGCGGCGGCGGATTCAACCGGCTGCTTGAGCCCCAGACCGCGACGAACTACGAAGTGGGACTGAAGGGGGTGCTTGGGCAACGCAGCCGCTACGAAGTGGCGGTGTTCCATATCGACGTGGAGAACGAGCTGATTCCCTACCAGCTGATCACGAGCCCGGGGCGCGATTTCTTCCGCAACGCCGGGGAATCCGCGCGCGACGGGTTCGAGATGTCATTTGGTTCGCAGCTGCTGCCCGGTCTCGACCTGTCCGTCGCCTATACGTACTCTGACTTCGCCTTCGACCGCTTCGTCGATGCAGCAGGAAATGACTTCAGCGGCAATGCGCTGCCGGCCGCACCGGAAAACATCCTGCATGGCGAGTTGACCTATTCGCACGACACGGGCCTGTTTGCATCGGTCGACGCGATGTATGTCGACGATGTGTATGCCGACAACGCCAATACCGTGGTGAGCGACGGCTATGTCGTGGCCAATGCCCGGCTGGGGTACCTGGCAACCGTCGGTGCACTGTCGATCTCGCCGTTCGTCGGCGTGAACAACGTGCTCGATGAGGCTTACAACTCCAGCGTCACCATCAACGGCGCCGGCGGCCGGTACTTCGAACCCGCCCCGGAACGCAACGTGTACGGCGGCATCGAGCTCAGGTATGACTTCGGCGCGGGGCGCTAGGGAGTAAGTCGACCTCCCCGGCCGGCGCGGAGAACCCGGCGGGCCTGCTGGCCAGCCCGCCGGGGAACGATCAGAGGCCGAGGTCTTTCTCGAGGTCGTCGGCGCGGCTGGCATTGCTGCCCGACTGACTGGCCTGCGCTTCCCTCAGGGACCGCTGGGCTTCCAGCGCCCGGTTGCGCATGGCTTCTACCTTCTGCGGATCGGAATAGGCTGCCCGCAGCTGTTCGGCCTGAGCCTTGGCCTGCTCCATGGCGGGAGCCATCTGCGCCTGGGCGAACTGGGCCATCCGGTCGCGGGCCGCCTGCGATTTGGCAGGCTGGTCGGCCACTTCGTAATACGCCGCAGCCAGGTTGAGCGCTCCCGCTTGCTCCGCGGTGGTCGCTTGGGTCAATGCCTGCGTGTGGACCTTGGCAAGCAGCGCATCGAGCGCCGGACGCTCGAGGTTCTGCCGGCCGTAGTAGTTCTTGGCGCTCTCCAGCAACTGGGGTGCGCCGCTGTACCGCTGTGCAAGCAGTTCGGCACGCTCGGTCAGTCGTTGCCGGCGCTGCTGGTGCAGTCGTTCTTCTGCAACTGCATCAGGGACGTGAACTGTCCACGCACGGGCATGTTCCAGCACGTCGAGCGAATCCTTGACCGGATCCCGCTGCCACTTGCCCGCAAAGGCCTGTTGCGCGGCTTGCGCGCGCTGCCAGCCGGCCATGTCGAGCGGGTTGGCAGGCTGTGACTGGACCAGGGCGACGAGGTCCTTGAGGTACTGCTCGTTGAACGCGGCCGCTTCCTTCGCGAGATCGCGAGCCACTCCCTGCGCCGGCATGGCCAGGACTTCCGTCAGCAGTTTCGCGTCGAACCGGTAAGGCCCCGCGACAGCGATACGCACAGCATTGTTGGCGGCAAAGGACTCGAGCTCGCGATAGCGGAAGGTCTGCCGGGCGCGCTCGAACAGCGAAATGTCGTCGGGCTGCGTCCGGAGGAGCGCGATGAGTGCGCGGTCGGCGGCCGCATAGAGACCGCCGGCCTCGTACAGGTCGAAGGCCTCCTGCAGATTGCGCTGTGCCTCTGCTTTGGGGCCGAGCTCGTGGGCGAGTGCAGCGGCCCGCCGCGCGGCATCGCGTTCCACCGGATTGTCCTCGCAGAGGGTCGCCTGGGCGTGGAAGTAGTTGAAGAGCGCTTCGCGCTTCTTGCCCGCGCGCTCGAAGTCCTGTGCGTTGGCGTAAGCCTTGCGGACCTCGGCAGGACTGCTGTCTGAGGTGCAGTCGGCGAGCGCATTGCCGGCGAGCGTCAGTGCGCTGGTGAGCAGCGCGGCTTTGATCAGGGTGTTCATGGCTGTCTCGAATGAAAGGGGTGGAGTGAGTCCAGGCTCAGCGATTGCGC
>JANNNQ010000286.1:0-6726 GCA_031398625.1 Pseudomonadota bacterium | reverse complement strand
GTATCGAGCTGGAAACCACCTGGCGGGCAACGGATGCACTCAGGTTCGACCTGAACTTCGGCTGGCTGGATACGGAGTACAAGGAGCTGGGGCAGGCTGGCCAGGGTGCCGTGCCAGCAGTGACGGTGGGCAGCCGGTTTGCGGGTGCTCCTGAGTACACTGCCAATATTTCAGGACAGTACGAGTTTGCGATGGCGGGCGGATCCGCGATCGTTCCTCGCATCGACTACACCTACACGGATGATTACACCCTGCAGACAGGCGATGTGCTCCAGCGCGTCCAGGAAGGCTTCGGGCTCCTGAACGCCCGGGTTTCGTATGACTCAGGCAGCAACTGGACCGTGGCCTTGACGGGTTCGAACCTGACCGATGAGTACTATTTCAACTCAGGCTTCTTCACCCGGGCGGAGCAGATCCACTTCATGACGGTCGGCCGGCCCATGGAGTGGGGCCTGACGTTCAACTGGCGGTTCGATTAACGGTTTGACCTAGAACAACCAGAATCAACGACGAAAGTCCATCGAGCCCCAGGGCCGCAAGGTTCTGGGGCTTTTTTCGTTTTGAGCCGCGCATATTCTTGATTGCTGCGATGCACATTGCGCTTTCGCAGCGCAATGCTTGTTTTCGCCCCCCAATGCTCCCTATGGACTAAGTCCATTTCTGCATTAGCTTTTTAATTGCTTGGATATCGCCAAGCAGCATTTTGCATCGCGACAGCAGCGGGCAATTCGTTGACGGGATGCGGAGCGTGGCGTATCAATGCCGCCCCGCGTGTTCGATGTTGCATAAATCTTACATGTGGCTCGGATCCCGCTTCTGGAAAAATCGCGATGAATTAGGCCTGGAGGCGGCCAAAGCACAGATCCGGCTCTTCTCTGTTGTTTTTTCGTTGGGTAACCACCGAACTGCATCATTCTGTTCTTTTCTAAGGGGGTCATTCCGTGAACAAGCGAAACAAGGCGATGTACGCTGTTGCCTCAATAGCGGCCGCAAGCTGGTTTCCGACTAGCGTCTACGCGCAGGCTGCGGGGCAAAGCGTTGCGGGTGCAATCGAAGAAGTCCTGGTTACGGCGCGCCGCCGCGAGGAAAGCCTGCAGGAAGTGCCCATCGCCATCACCGCCATTACCGGCGACGATCTGCAGCAACGCGGCGTGGACTCGATGCAGAACATGAACGCCGTGGCGCCCAATCTTTCTGTTATGGGTGGCGGCAACTCCGGAGAGTCGCAGGCCAACTTCCGGGTCCGCGGCATTCCCGGTGTGGCGGTCTACGTCGATGGCATCTACCAGCCAACGACTGACGGTCTGCTCACGATGAGTGTGACAGAAGTGGATCGCATCGAGGTGCTTCGCGGCCCGCAAGGCACCGTGTTCGGCCAGGCCTCCCTTGGCGGTGCGATCCAGTATGTAACTCGCGCGCCGGCGGACACCTTCGGGGCGCGCTTCTCGGCCACTGTGGGCGAATTCAATCGCCGCGATTTCAAAGGCTCCATCGATGTGCCTGTGACAGACACTTTCAAGGCGAAGTTCACGGCAGCCAGCGAGTTCCGGGAGGGTTTCATCCGGAGTCAGGTCATCGACCGCGCCTACGGCGATGTGAACGATGAGCTTTACCGGGCCGACTTTCTCTGGGAACCGCTCGACAGTCTGAGCGTCCGCTACAACATTGAAGACAGCACCACGGATCGTGTCGGTCCTGCGCGGGTGATCCAGTCCATCGGCGCCGCACAGTACTTTTCCGCCACCAACTACAACACCAATCCGCAGGCGCAGGCCTATCAGAATGCCCTCGGCATCGCTTACAACAATCAGAATTACGCCGCCGGCTTCGCAGGTGGACGCGTTGGCGAGTACGAGAACCGCATCGCCTGGGAGAATCCCGGCCTGCAGATCGATACGCAACGGCACAGTCTCGATATCAACTTCGACTTCACCGATTCGCTGCGAGTCCGGTCCATCTCCGGTTACAAGGAACTGACACGGGCAGTCCAGGTTGATTTCGACGGAGCTTCGGACGTACAGCTTCTCGAGCGCGACAACCGTGGGCGTTTCTTCCACTTCTCGGAAGAGCTGCAGCTGCTTGGCAGCCATGAGGCATTCGACTGGGTCGTTGGTGGCTACTATTCCCGCGAGCTCAACCGTACGCGGACCGCGACCTGGTCCAGCCCCGAGTTCACCTGCGATCTCTGGAACGCTGTCAACAACGACCGTGTGTCAGCAGCCCAGCGAGCGTCGTGCTTGAGTCTGCGGCAGGCCGCCATCGCGGGCGGGCAGGGTGTCACCGCTGCCCAGTTCGTGTCATCGGCCGCTCCAAACGGGGATCAGATGACGCGTACAGAGATCGAAGCCACCGCCTTCTTTGGTGACCTGACGTGGCGAGTGACGGACAAGTTCACGGCGGCTCTTGGCCTGCGCTACAGCGAGCAGACGAACACGGAATGGGCCATCTCGGGATCCCAGCTTGCTGTGCGGGCGCCGACGTTTCCGGATACCCAGATTGCGGGTGACTGGTTCGGTTACACCTCGCTGCCAACGCCCGCCGAAGCCGATTTCGATGGCGTCACCAAGCGGTTGACCTTGCAGTACCAGTGGACTCCCGACCTGATGACCTATGTCGGTTACGCCGACGGCTTCGGGCCCGGCGGGCAGTACACCATCGCTGCCAACCAGTTCAGCGGCTACCAGGACATCCAGACCGGAACCTTCACCTACGGTGAGCAGACCGTCGACAACTACGAACTCGGCCTGCGCGCCGACTGGCTGGGCGGTGTGGTACGCACCAACATCAGCGCGTTCTACACGGAGTGGAACGGCCTGCAGGCCAGCCAGTACATCGCTTCGTCATACGTGCGCAACGGCGGGCTGATCGGCGATCGCAACGGCGATGGCGTCAACGATATCACTGTGTTTCCCAACCTGATCACGACCCAGGTGGCGGCGGCCGAGGTCAAGGGTGTCGAGTTCGAGGGAATCTGGCGTGCGACGGATGCACTGCGCATCAATCTCAACCTCGGCTGGCTGGACAGCAAGTACAAGGAGCTGGGTCTGGCAGGTAACGGGGTGATTCCGGCGGTTTCCCTGGGGAGCACGTTTGCCCAGGCGCCTGAAATCACGGGTAACGTGGGTGCCCAGTACGAGTTCGGTTTCTCGAATGGAGGCGCACTCGTTCCCCGTCTCGACTACACCTACACGGATGACTACGTGCTGACCTCCGACGATCTCCGGCAGTCGGTCCAGGAAGGGTTCGGCCTGCTCAATGCACGGTTGACCTACGATTCTGGCGCCAACTGGACGGTGAGCCTGCTCGGGACGAATCTGACTGACGAGTACTATCTCAATTCAGGCTTCTACACAGTGGCCGAACAGATTGACTTCGTCACGATCGGCCGTCCCCGTGAAGTGGGCGTGACCTTCAACTTCACGTTCGAGTAACGACGCGTTCGCTGCCGGATCGGTCCGGTCCGGCAGCGATTTCGCGATGCTGATTCAAGACGACCCACGTCTCTTGCGAGAGAGGCGTGGGTTTTCTTTTGCGTTGCGCAAATGCAGCGATCCTTGACATTTCTTGGCCCACGGCAGGGTCTCGCCCGTTGGCATTCCCGATCGCCCGGACCATACTTTCGCGGCTTTGCTCGAGGTTGGATGAACGCGGTCTTTCGAGGGGGAGCTGACGATGAACAATGAATTCAAGAATGGCAGTGCGGACGCGCAGGAAACAGGGCAGGCTAGCAGCGTCGATCGGCGCTCCTTCCTCGGCATGGGTGCGCTGGCCGCCGCGGGCGCGCTGGCCGCCGGTTGCAGCAGTTCGGGCGAGAGTGGAGCGCCGCCTGCAGCAGCGGCAGCACAAGGGCCGGCCGACTACGTCGAGGGGGAGACCGTCGAAACGGCCCATGGCCGCATCAGGGGTTCGCGGCGCGGAGCAGTCCACGCATTCCGGGGCGTCCCCTACGGCGCGCCCACCGGGGGTAGCAATCGCTTCCTGCCGGCCCGCACCCCCGATGGGTGGACTGAGGTCCGCGGTGCGACCAATGTGGGTCCGCGTGCGCCGCAGTCCCAGGCGAGGATCATCCACGAGTGGGGTGTCCTGTATCGGCTTGAAGCCTCCAGCGAGGATTGTCTATGCCTCAACGTCTGGACGCGGGGTCTCAATGACGGCCAGAAGCGTCCTGTCATGGTGTGGCTGCATGGCGGCGGCTTCTCCGGCGGTTCATCGGGCGGTTACGTTTACGACGGCACCAACCTCGCGGACCGGCACGATGTGGTCTTCGTCGGCGTCAATCACCGACTCAACGTGTTCGGTTTCCTGTATCTCCCGGAGATCGGCGGCGAGCAGTACGCGGAAGCCAGCAACGTCGGCATGCTCGATATCGTGCAGGCGCTGGCGTGGGTGCGTGACAACATCGAGCGGTTCGGCGGCGACCCGGCCAACGTGACGATCCTCGGCCAGTCCGGCGGCGGCTCCAAGGTGAGCACGCTGCTCGGCATGCCTGCCGCGAAGGGTTTGTTCCATCGCGCCATCGCGCAGAGCGGCTCGCAGGTACGCAGCCAGACACCGGAGCAGGCAACGCGTACTGCCCGCAATGTGCTGGCCGCCATGAAGATCGCGCCCAACCAGCTCGACCAGCTGCAGCAAGTCCCGTTCTATGTGCTCCGCGATGCACTCACTGCGGCAGACAACGTGGGTGGGTTCTCGCCCGTCATGGATGGCCGGACGATTCCGGCGCATAACTTTGATCCGGTCGCGACCGAGATCTCGGCTGATGTTCCGTTGATGATCGGCTCCACTGAAACGGAAGTGACCTGGAACACCCAGCAGAATTATGACAACCTCGATGCCGATGCACTGCGGCATTACGTGAAGGCAGCCCTGCGGTCCGATGACGCAGCGGCAGACCGGATCATCGCGATGTATGCCCAGGCGCGGCCGGAAGCGAGCAACCTCGATCTCTACCTGCAGGTCGCCACGGATGCATCGGGTTTCCGTCGCGGCACCGGGCTGCAGGCGGAGCGGAAGGCCGCCTTGGGGAGAGCGCCGGTCTACAAGTACTACTTCAGCAAGTACTCCCCGGTCCGGGAAGGCGCGTTGCGCTCCATGCACTGCATGGACATCCCGTTTGCGCTCAACAACGTCGACGTCGCGGGACCGGTTCTCGGGACCGAGCCCGATCTCAAGGTGCTCGAGGCGACGATGTCGGCCGCCTGGGTGGCGTTCGCCCGCACGGGCAATCCCAACCACCCGGCAATGCCGGAGTGGAAACCCTTCACTACTGCAGTGCGGGAGACGATGGTGCTCAATGTGGAGTCCCAGCTGGTCAATGACCACAAGGGTGAGCAGCTCCGCGCCATCAACGAAATCATGGACAGCAGGCCCATCCAGGGTGCCTAGTGAAGGTGCCCGGACGGCTGGAACCCAAGTGAATTCAAGCGCTCGCACCGGTTCGAATGGGTCGGTGCGGGCGATGATTCCGGGTCATGATGGTCCTCAGGAAATATCGGTTCCGGGGGCTTCAGGTCTTTCTCTATAGTCCCTGGGTCGTTCTCGACAGTCCGTAGTATCGTCAGCCACAACGATTGCGTCTCGCGCGCCTTGCGGCCGTCTCCGGGGGAGTCTGAGTGTTCAATAGAGCCAATGTTTCCGGCGTGGTCCTGGCCTTTGCCGCCGTTCTGACCGGGGCGCCTGCCCTCGCGCAGATTGACCTGTCGGGTAAATGGCAGCCACGGCTGCACGAGGATTTCCCGGAGCGCATCCCGGGACCTGAACTCGGCGACTACGTTGGCCTGCCGGTCAACGACTCCGCCCGCATGTTTGCCGACAGCTGGGATCCCGCCCGGCTCACGCTTCCGGAGCACCAGTGCCGCGTGCACACGGCCCCCTACATCCACCGTGGTCCGCTCAACATGCGGGTCTGGGAAGTCCGCGATCCGAGCACGCAGATCCTGAAAGAGATCAAGATCTACATCAGCACGTACGAACAGGTTCGCACCATCTACATGGATGACCGCGCCGTCCCTTCGGACCTCGCACCACACACGTGGATGGGCTTTTCGAAGGGCCGGTATGACGGCGACATGCTCAAGGTGCACACCACCCACATCAAGCAGAACTGGGTACGCCGCAATGGCCTCCCGCAAAGCGACGCCGCCGAGCTGGAGGAAGTGTTCGTCCGCAATGGCGACATGCTCACGCATATCTCCGTGGTGCGCGACCCTGCCTACCTGACCGAGCCGCTCACCAAGAGCGAGAACTACGTGCTCAATCCGCGCGTCGAGGGCCAGGCGGCATGGACCTATCCCTGCATTGCCGTGGTGGAAGTGCCGCGCGAGCAGGGCGATGTGCCGCATTACCTGCCGGGGCAGAATTCCAATTTCGATGAACTGTATCGCCGCTGGAACATTTCCCACGAAGCATTCCGCGGTGGTGCTGCCACCATGTACCCGGAGTGGGCCAGGACGCATCAGCTGGCAGAAAGGGTCCGCTGACATGATCACCTCGAGCAATAGAATCGGTGCCTTTTGCGCGTTCGCGTTGTCCGCAGCGCTGCTGTCGCCGGCCGCCATGGCGCAGTCCGACCTCACCGGTCGCTGGCAGCCGCGGCAGCACGAGGACCAGCCCGAACGCGGTCCGGGTCCCGAGCTCGGTGACTACCTCGGACTGCCAGTCAACGACTCCGCACGTCTGTTCGCGGACAGCTGGGATCCGGCTCGCCTGACGCTGCCCGAGCACCAG
>JANNNQ010000253.1:0-37205 GCA_031398625.1 Pseudomonadota bacterium | reverse complement strand
TCCACCGCCACGGTGACGGAACGCAGGAACGTCTGGCCGAAGAGGCGCAGCCCCCCGGTCGTGACGGGCACGAAGACCGCATCGTCTGAATCCTGCCCGAACTGGGTCGCTCCCTTCGACGACATGGTGCCGATCACAAGGAACGGTGAATTGTTGAGCAGCACATAGCGGCCAATGGGATCGGTGCCATCGGGAAACAGGTTGTTGACGACTGTCTGGCCCAGCACGGCAACCGCCGCATAGTCACGCTGGTCCTCGTCGGAGAAGAAGATGCCTGTCGCTACCGGCCAGTCGCGCGTCAGCGGATAGTCGGTTGACGTTGCCGTTACCTGCGTCTGCACGTCGAGATTGCCATAACGCACGGTCACGTTCCCGTTGGTTTCCGGCACGGCGGCCAGCACGTTCGCGACCTCCTTGAGCGCTTCGACATCCGACAACACCAGGTTTGCAGTACCGGACCCCGGCCCTCGCTGGTTCGGGGCACCCGCCCGGATCACGAGGAGATTGCTCCCCATCCGGCCGATGCGATCGACCACCTGCTGCGTGGCACCCTCGCCCACCGCCAGCATCGCGATCACCGACCCCACGCCGATGACGATGCCGAGCAGCGTCAGGATCGTGCGGAAGAGGTTTGCCTTGAGCGACCGCAGCGCCATGTGCAGCGCCTCGATCCCGTCGGTCAGGGGCGAGGCGGCGTGCGCCCTGTTCTGGCTGGACGACGCGATCCAGGGCGCAGGAATCACGTTGTCCTGATGAGCGACCGGCCCGGCCGCCTGACGCTCTGCGGGAGGAGCGGGACCGGAGTCGGCGACGATTTCGCCATCCTTGATCTCGATCAGCCGCTCCGCATTGGCGGCGACGTCCCGGTCGTGGGTAATCAGGATGACGGTGTGGCCGCGTCCGGCCAGATCACGCAGCAGCGTCATGACTTCCGCGCCGCTGCGACTGTCGAGGGCACCCGTGGGTTCGTCGGCAAGGATCACCTGCCCGCCATTCATGAGCGCCCGCGCGATCGAGACGCGTTGCTGCTGGCCGCCGGACAGCTGGCTCGGGCGGTGACCAAGGCGGGCACCAAGCCCCAAGGTCGCGAGCAGCTTTTCAGCCCGCGTGCGCCGGTCGCGTGGCCCGATGCCAGCGTAGGTCGCGGGAATTTCCACGTTCTCCGCCGCGGTTGCCGTGCCTATCAGGTTGTAGCTCTGGAAAACGAAGCCGAAGGCCTCGCGCCGCAGCCGCGCGAGTTCGTCGCGATCGAAATGCGCCACGTTGTTGCCGGCGAACCGGTACTCACCCGAGGTGGGTCGATCAAGGCAGCCGAGCACGTTCATGAGCGTCGACTTGCCCGAACCGGAGGCGCCCATGATGGCCACGAACT
Organism: Pseudomonadota bacterium; assembly: GCA_031398625.1. GTDB lineage: Bacteria > Pseudomonadota > Gammaproteobacteria > Steroidobacterales > Steroidobacteraceae > CAIUGU01. The sequence continues at coordinate 35,833 of JANNNQ010000253.1, read as the reverse complement.
CGCCGGCATAAAGCTTGAGGGACACGCCTCGCAGGGCTTCCACCAGCGCTTCGCCGGTGGCATAGGTCTTGCGGATATCGCGCAGCTCGATCAGCGGCTGCTCGGATTCATCCCTGCCAGGTACCTTGAGGACGGCGCTCATGGGAAGCCCCTGAACCCCCCGCCACCTGGGCCCGCTCCCGGAACCCGCTGCGGCTGGCCAGCCTGCGCCTGCGCCGGTGCGATTTTCCTGCCGCTGACCACGGTTTCACCCGGCTCAAGCCCTTCGATCACCTGGGCCAGCACGCGATTGGTCACGCCGATGACGACCCGGCGCTCGCTACGGTTGCCGTCCGCGTCGACGACGGTAACCGCCTGCACGCGTGGCCGGCCGGTTCCCGCGCCGCGGGGTTCGCGCCCCATCATTCCCTCGCGCAGCATCCTTCCCGGCGCTTCCCGTCCCGGGCCGTCCGCACCGAAAGCGCCCGGACGCGGGCCCCGCGGGCGCTCGCCCTGCACCTTGCCTGCCTCTGCTGCGTCGGGCGCAGCGGGCGATTCCCCTGCAGGGGGAACGTATGCATGCAAGGCAGCCACTGGAACGGTCACGACATCCAGCGCCGACCCCACGACGAAAAACACCTGCGCACTCATCTGGGTCTTGAGTTCGCCGTCCGGGTTGTCGACGTCGAACAGCGCGGTGTAGAGCACGACGTTGTTCACGAGCTCCGGTGTCGGCAGGATCTGGCGCAGGGTTCCACGCCACCGGCGATCAGGATTGCCGAGTGTGGAGAAGTAGGCGTCCATGCCTTCACGCAGCTTGGGGACATCGGCTTCGGAAACCTGCGTCCACACCGTCATCGATGACAGGTCGGCGATCCGCAGGATGATCGGTGCCACCTGGTTGGCGTTGAGGGTCTGGCCTTCGCGTGCCGTGATGGAGACGACGGTGCCGGCGATGGGCGCGAAGATCTGGCTGTAGCCCAGGGTGGCCGAATCGCCCTTGAGGCCGGACTCCGTCTGCTGGATCTGGGCCTTGAGAACGCTGAGCTGTGCCTTTGCTGAATCGACGGTCGCCTTCGCGCTCTGGAAGGCTTCCTCGCTCGTTGCGTCCTCGGCTTTCAGCTGCACCTGTCGCTGGTACTTGTCTTCGGCCAGCAGGACCTGCGCTTCGCGGTCGATCAGTTGCGCGCGCTGCGCCGTGAGCTGGGCGCGCGTGGACTCCACCTTGGCGGACAGCACCACCGCGTCGATCTCCGCAACGAGATCACCCTGGGCCACCGTATCGCCGATATCGACATGCAGCCTCTTGAGCTGACCGCTTACCTGTGCGCCGACATCGACATAGTTGCGCGGCTGCAGGTTGCCGAGCGCCGTCACCGTGTTCTCGATATCCCCGCGACCGACTTCGGCGGTCAGCAGGTCGTCAAGACTGTCGCCCGCTTCCCGCTGGCTCCACCAGAACAGTGCGCCCGCCATCACGCAGACCGCGGCTCCCAACCCCAGGGCCCGGGACGAAAGGCGAGGCCCGTTGGCCCCTGCGGAATTGGTCTCGCTCACATGGACACCTTGGCGTTATGCGTGAATCCGCAATAGCGGATCATTCTCGACCGGGGGAGGATGCGTGATTTCCCGGGCCCGGGAAAGTATAGGCAGCCCCGCGTTTGCTGCGCGTTACCCGCGGCAAAGGTTTGTCAACAATGTTCAAGAGCCTCTGGCCCAAGGCCAATCTGCTCACCCGCTGCATTCCCGCCCTTAAGGCGTCTACCGGGACAGTTCACGATCGAGCGCCGCGAGGCGCTCGGGCGTGCCGATGTCTTGCCACCGGCCCGCGTAAAGCTCACCACTGACACGGCCGGCACGAATCGCCCGCTGCATCAGCGGCAGCAGTGGAAAGGCACCGGGCAGGCAGCCCGCGAAGAACTCCTCGCGATAAAGTCCGATGCCGGAATAGGTGAAGCGGCTTTCGCCTTCCTCCACTACCCGCGTGCCCGACAGGGCGAAATCGCCTTTGGGGTGGTGCGGTGGATTCGGCACGAGCACGAAATGCGCGAGGTCATCGGCGCGCAGTTGCAGCTCGCGACGCAGCCGCCAGTCAGTCCACACATCGCCATTCACGACCAGGAAGGGACCCGGCGCAAGGAAGGTCAGCGCCTTGAAAATTCCGCCGCCTGTCTCAAGCGCCCTCGGCCCTTCGTCGCTGTAGGTGATCGCAATGCCAAAGCGGTCGCCCGTTCCCAGCGCCGCCCTGATTTTTTCTCCGTGCCAGGCCAGATTGACGATGACCGAACCGATGCCTGCTGCTGCAAGGGCCTCGATGTGATGGTCGAGCAGGGCCTTGCCCCCCACCTGCAGCAACGGCTTGGGCAGATGATCGGTCAGCGGCCGCATGCGCTCACCGCGCCCCGCCGCCAGCACCATTGCCCGCTCGACGCCGTGTGCCATGACTACCCGGGTGCGAGCGCCGGTTGAACGCGGTCCGAGAGCAGCGATTCGAGATCCGCCAGTTCCGGATAGCGCGCGGCCACGTCGGCGACATAGCCGAGCGTGCGGGGGATGTCGTTCAGGTAGCCGGGCTTGCCATCGCGATGCATCAGCCGCGCGAAGATGCCGATGGCCTTGAGGTGACGCTGCACTCCCATCCAGTCGAACCACCGCATGAACTCGGAGAGATCCGTGGCCGTATCGAGGCCGGCTGCCTGCGCGAGCTCGCGATAGTGCCGGACCCAGCCCGCCACGCGAGCCGCAGGCCAGGCCACATAGCAGTCACGCAGCAGGGACACGAGGTCATAGGTGATCGGCCCGTGCACGGCATCCTGGAAATCGAGGATCCCGGGGTTCGGCCCCATGCGTCCGCCGTCGCCGATCATGAGGTTCCGGGAATGATAGTCGCGATGCACGAAGACCCGCGGTTGCGCGAGCGCCAAGGCAGCCAGCCGCGAACACACGTTCCGCAAGCGTTGCGATTCGTCCGTGGACAACTCGATCCCGAGATGCCGGCCCAGGAACCAGTCGGGGAAGAGCTGCATCTCCCGCAGCAGCAGCGCTTCGTCATACGGTGGCAGCGCCTGCGCCTCACCGGGACCGCGCGCCTGGATGCTGACGAGCGCGGCAATGGCATCGAGGTACAGGCGCTCGACATTCAGTCCCTGTTCAAGGTCCTTGAGGTAAGTCCGGCTGCCGAGATCCGACAGCAGCAGGAATCCCTGTGCGAGATTGCGTTCATGGATGCGCGGAGCATTCACGCCGATGCGCTCCAGCATCTCCGCGACCCGGATGTAGGGGCCGACATCCTCCTTGTCGGGCGGCGCATCCATCACCACCCGCGTTCCGCCGGCCCAGGTCACGCGGAAATAGCGCCGGAAACTCGCATCGGCAGAGGCCACCGTGATCGCAAAACCGGTCGTGGCGAAGAGACCGCCCAGCCATTGCTCGAGCAGCCTGAACCGCACGTCTTCCGGCACGGCGGTGTGGTCCTGCGAGGCAGGACAGGAATCCGTGGCACCCAAGTGAGCGTCTACTCCTTCGCTGGTTGGCAAAATCTGCAGGCCGTGCGCGTTTGCCGGTCATTATAATCTGTGCCAATGTGCGAAATGCTTCCTCTTTCAGCATCCGGATCCGGCCCTTGATCCGCAAAGCACTTCACCCCTCGCTCGCATTCGGACTTGTCGCCACGACGATCCCGTCGCTGGTTCTCGCCCAGAGCTGCCCGGCCCCCGACCTCGATACCACGATTCCCGGATTCGAAGACCTGCCACCTGCACTCGACGCCGGCCGCATCCAGATCTGGAGCGAAGGCGCCGAAGTCAGCCGCGCGGGCGACGCGGTACTCAGGGGCAAGGTCCGCATCCGCCAGGGCGAACGCACCTTGAGCGCGGAGAATGCGACCTTCGATGCCACCGACCAGAGTTTCGATGTCTCGGGCGCCGTGACCTATCGCGATCCCGAGCTGCGCATCAAGGGTGACAGTGCGAGCGTGGCGGCCGAGGGGGGCGCAGAGTTCGCAGGTGCGGAGTTCGAGTTGCCAACGCGGCCTGCACGCGGTTCTGCGGGACAGATCGTACTCAGTCGCGAGGGCACGCTGAGCCTTGACGAAGTGGTCTATACCACCTGCCCCGTGGGCAATGACGACTGGGTCCTGAGGGCCGACGACATCGACATCAATCCCGGCGCGGGACTCGGTATCGGCCGGAACGTGCGGCTCGATTTCAAGGGCATCCCGATCCTGTACACCCCCTTCATCTCGTTTCCCGTGGGCGACCAGCGCAAGAGCGGGTTCCTGTTCCCGAACTTCGTCAATTCCACGCGCAACGGCGTCGGCATCGCCGTGCCCTGGTACTGGAACATGGCACCCAACTACGACGCGACCTTCACCTCGACCTGGTTTTCCAACCGCGGCTTCGACCTGCTGACGGAATTCCGCTTCCTGACCGAGCGCAGCGAAGGGACCATCAGCGCGGAGTACCTCCCCGACGACCGGAGCTATGGCGACGACCGCAGCCTGATCCAGCTCTACGACCGTACGGATTTCACGTCGCGGCTGCGCTTCACGGCGATCGCTGCCAACGCCAGCGACCGCGAATGGTTCGAGGACTTCGGCGATGGCTCGGACGGCACCAGCGTCACGTATCTCGGACGCCTGGCTGAACTCAGGTATTTCGACCGGTACTGGTCCCTGGTCGGCCGGGTGCAGAACTTCCAGATCATCCAGCCCCTGGACGAAGCGGTGCGGCCTTATACGCTGCTGCCACAGATCAGTGTGCGCGGCAGTCTCCCCGACACCTGGCTGGGCCTCGACGCGAGCCTCGACAGCGAATACACCTACTTCGATCGCGACGACAGCCTCACGGGTTCGCGAATCGACCTCCGCCCCGGCGTCCGGTTGCCGCTGCAGACAGCAGGCGGTTACATCGAACCGGCGGTGAGCTGGAGCTTCACCGCCTACGACCTCAGCAACACCGGCGGTACCGACGAATCCCCTACGCGTTCTGCACCCATCGCCAGCCTCGATGCCGGCCTCACGTTCGAAAGGCCCACGGGCTCGCGCCAGCAGCGGTTGCAGACCTTCGAGCCGCGGCTTCTGTACCTGTATGTGCCGTATCGCGACCAGGCGGACCTGCCGATCTTCGACACCGCCGAACCCGATCTCAACCTCGTGCAACTGTTCAGCGACAACCGGTATGCAGGACCAGACAGGCTGGGCGATGCGAACCAGCTGAGTGCCGGCTTCACGACGCGCCTGCTCGACAGCAGCACTGGAAGGCAATACCTCAGCGCCACTGCCGGCCAGGCGTACTACTTCGACACGCCGCGCGTGGTCCTCCCGAACGAGCCCGTGACGGGCAATGTCTCGTCGAACCTGCTCGCACAGCTGGAAGTCACCGCGTTCCAGGACTGGAACGTGCGCATGGGCATGCAGTGGGATCCGCATGAAACGCGCAGCGAGAAGGGCCAGGCCAGCATCCAGTACGCACCGGCCCACAACAAGGTGGCGAACCTCGGCTACCGCTTCCGCCGCGACAGCGTCGAACAATGGGATGCGTCAGTTGCCTGGCCTCTCACCGACACCTGGAGCTCCTACGGTGGAGTGACGTATTCGCTCGAGGACAGTACGACCATCAGCCGCTTCGCCGGCCTCGAGTACCGTGCCTGCTGCTGGAAGGTCCGGGTGGTCGCGCGGGAATACGTCAGCAGCCGGACCGGTGAAACCGACTCGGATATCCAGCTGCAGCTGGAACTTAACGGTCTGGCCAGCCTCGTACCCGGGGTCGATGCTTTCCTCGAACGGTCCATTCGGGGATACTCGGTGCTGCCTCCCGATCCGCGCTGAACCGCCGCCGAACCCCATGAAACATTCCATTGCATTGATTCTGTTCAGTCTCGTGCTCGCCACCGGCAGCGGGTCCGCCCTGGCCCAGCAGGCCCCTGCGCCTGCTGCAACGGCGAACACCGGCCTGACCACCCTGACCGGCAGCGGCACGCTGCTTGACGGGATCGCTGCCGTGGTCAATGACGGAGTGGTGCTCAACAGCCAGCTGGATGCCGAAGTGGCCACGATCACCCGCCGCCTGCGCGACCAGAACACGGAACTGCCGCCGCCCGCCGTCCTGCGGCGCCAGGTGCTGGAACGCCTCGTGGTACAGGAAATCCAGGTGCAGCGCGCCCAGCGCCTCGGCATCAATGTCCCGGACGAGATGCTGAACAACGCCCTGAACGAATTGGCCGGTCGCAACAACATCGCGTTCAGCGACCTGCCGCGTGCCCTCGAGGCGCAGGGCATCGACTACCGTGACTACCGCGACACCATCCGCCGCGACCTGCAGCTGCAGATGCTGCGGCAACGCGACGTACTGCAGCGGATCAACATTTCACCGCGCGAGCTCGAGCTGTTCCTCGCCAGGCAGAAGAGTGGCGTCGACCAGAGTTCCGAGTACAACCTCGCGCACATCCTCGTCTCGGTACCGGTCGCGGCAAACACCGACGAGCTGGCGGCGAAGGAAGCCCGTGCCCGCGAAGTCTACGAGAAGGCAAAGGGTGGCGAAGACTTCGCGCAGCTCGCAGTTGCCTATTCGGACAGCAGCACGAACGTCGAAGGCGGGGCTCTGGGCTGGCGTCCGGGCGCCCAGCTGCCCTCGATTGCCGTCGACGCCATTCCAGGCATGCAGGCTGGCGACGTGACCGAGCCGATCAGGACCCCGAGCGGGTTCCACATCTTCAAGCTGCTCGAAGTCCGCGGTGGCCTGGGCGATACCGTGCAGTCGCAGGTGCATGCGCGCCACATCCTGCTGATGACGAACGAACTCGAGGACGACAGCACCGTCCAGCAGAAGCTCGCCGCCATCCGCACCCGCATCATCGAGCAGGGCGAGGACTTCGCGGCGATTGCGGCGGTCACTTCCGCAGACAAGGGGTCTGCCGTGGAAGGGGGCGATCTTGGCTGGACGGGCCCGGGTTCCTTCGTGCCGGAGTTCGAGAAACAGCTGGACGCCCTTCAGGAAAACGAGATCAGCCAGCCCTTCAGGTCACAGTACGGCTGGCACATCGTCCAGCTGCTGGGCCGGCGCATGCACGACACCACCGATGACGTCCGCCGCAGCCGCGCCTTCGCTGCCCTGCGCGAATCGAAAGCCGAGGAAGAGACCGAGCTGTGGGTCCGTCGCCTGCGCGACGAGGCCTTCGTCGACTACCGCATGTGAGGTTGCGCCTGCTCCCCCTTCCATGAGTCCGATATGGTCCCGCGCATCGTCCTGACTTCCGGAGAGCCGGCCGGCATCGGTCCGGATCTCTGCCTGGAGATTGCGCGCAAACCCTGGACCTGCGAACTCGTCGTCGCCGCCGACCCGGACGTGCTCCGCTCCCGGGCGCACGAACTGCGCCACGAGATCAGCTTGCGGACCCATGTTCCCGGACGCCCGCCAATGCCGCATGTGCCGGGCGTACTCAGCGTGCTCCCGATTCCGGCCGCTGCACAGGTCAGGACCGGTCACCTTGATCCCGCCAACGCACGCCACGTCCTCGCCCTGCTCGATCGCGCCACCGACGGGTGCCTGCAAGGCGAGTTCGACGCCATGGTCACGGCGCCAGTGCACAAGGGCGTGATCAACGATGCCGGCATTCCGTTCTCCGGCCACACCGAATACCTTGCGGAACGCACCGGCGGCCATCACCCCGTGATGATGCTGGTCGCGGGCATGCTGCGCGTCGCCCTCGCGACTACCCATCTTCCATTGACCCAGGTGAGCGCCGCCATTACCCGCGAATCGCTCGCACGGGTGCTGGTGACGCTCGACGATTCGCTGCGGTCGCAGTTCGGACTGGCCCGTCCGCGCATCCTCGTGTGCGGCCTCAATCCGCATGCCGGCGAATCAGGGCATCTCGGACAGGAAGAAATCGAGACCCTTGCACCGGTGATCGATGCACTGCGTGCCCGGGGACTCGCACTCACGGGCCCCGTGCCTGCCGATACGGCCTTCGTGCCTCGCATGCTCGCGCAGGCGGATGCCGTTCTCGCGATGTATCACGACCAGGGCTTGCCCGTGCTCAAGCACGCGGGCTTCGGCCACGCGGTCAACGTGACGCTGGGTTTGCCGATCGTGCGCACCTCCGTTGATCACGGCACCGCGCTGGATCTCGCCGGGACAGGCACCGCCGACGCAGGCAGCCTGGCCGCCGCGCTGCGCCTTGCCATCGAGCTTGCCAGGAAGGGTTCTGCCGGCCTCGAACGGGCTGCAGGCTGAGGCGCGCGATGGCGGCGGGCAGGCATGTACCGCGCAAGCGGTTCGGACAGCATTTCCTGCACGATGCACGGATCATCGAGCGAATTGTTGCAGCCATCGACCCCCAGGCCGGCGAACGGGTAGTGGAGATCGGTCCGGGCCTCGGCGCCCTGACCTGGCCCCTGCTGGCGCGTCATGGCGAACTCGACGTGATCGAGATCGATCGCGACGCCATGGCGACCCTCGAAGCCACCCGTCCAGCCCAGGGTCAGTTGCGCATCCACGGCGGTGATGTCCTCAAGTTCGATTTCGCTGCCCTGCGCGGCACTGCCGACCAGCGTCTGCTGCGGGTCGTGGGCAACCTGCCCTACAACATCTCGACGCCTTTGCTCTTCAGGCTCATCGAGGCACGTGCCCACATCGCGGACATGCATTTCATGTTGCAGAAGGAAGTCGTCGAGCGCATGGCGGCCGGACCCGGCGAGCAGGCATATGGCCGCCTGTCGGTGATGCTTGCCCCCTGGGTGAGTGTCGAGCCCTTGTTCGACATCGGGCCCGGTGCCTTCCGTCCGCCGCCGCGAGTCCAGTCGACTTATGTCAGGCTTCGGCCCTTGATCAAGCCGCCGTTCGCGCTGGACGACCTGCAGGCCTATGCGAGGATCGTCACGGCCGCCTTCGGCCAGCGACGCAAGACGCTGCGCAATGCACTGAAGCCCCTGCTCACGGAGCGGGAAACCGCCGCCGCGGGGATCGATCCATCCCTGCGGGCCGAAGTGATTGCCCCCCGGGAGTTTGCATTACTTGCACGGGCGCTCGCCGCCAAGGAGCGCTGACGGGGATTGCAGGTTGTCCTCGACAACCTGCTCCCCAATAATGACCTCGTTGCCGTAACAGGAGAGCGCAATGAGCCGGTACCAGCGGATTCTGCTCGTCATCGATCTCGTTGCGGACAGCGACACGATCGCCGAGCGGGCCCAGGCGATCGCCGCACGCAACGAAGCGGAGATCATCCTGCTGCACGTCGTCGAGTACCTGCCCGTCGAACCCATGGGCGAGGCGCTGCTCCCCAGCGTCCAGCTCGAAGCCGGCCTGGTCGAGGATGCGGAAGGCCGCCTTGCCGGACTCGCAACCCGCCTCGGGCTCTCGGCCTGCAAGCGGCGTGTCGTCACCGGGAACACCAAGACGGAGATCCTGCGTGCCGCCCGGGAACTGCAAGTCGATCTCATCGTCCTCGGCAGCAAGGAACGCCACGGACTGGCCATCCTCGTCAATCTGACGGAAGACACCGTGCTCCATGCGGCAACCTGCGACGTGCTGGCGGTACGCATCAAGTAGCCGCGCTCGCGAAGAAAATTTCCGGCTAGAATGGCGCGCGTGAGCACCATGGAAACCAGCACGACCCCCCGTACCACCCGGCACCGGATCCGGGTCGACGTCACCACGAGCTACGTCGACGACCAGTCGAAGCCCGACGAAAGCCGGTATGTTTTTTCGTACACCATCACGATCCGCAATGAAGGCCAGGTGCCCGCGCGGCTGCTTGGCCGGCACTGGGTCATCACCGATGCGAACGGCAAGGTGCAGGAAGTACGCGGCGACGGGGTGGTCGGCGAACAGCCGCACCTGATGCCTGGCCAGGGGTTCCGCTATTCGAGCGGCGCGGTGCTTGAAACGCCGGTCGGCGCCATGCAAGGCACCTACCAGATGGTGGCCGACGACGGGCATCAGTTCGACGCGCCCATTCCCCCGTTCACCCTGGCCATGCCGGGTCTGCTGCACTGACCGGCCTGGCCCTGGCGGCATGGCTGTCTATGCAATCGGCGATATCCAGGGCTGCAATTCCGAGTTCGGACAACTCCTCGATCGCCTGGGGTTCGATCCCCTAAGTGACCGCCTCTGGCTGACGGGCGACCTGGTCAATCGCGGACCGGATTCGCTCGGCGTCCTGCGCCGGGTGCGATCGCTGGGCGCCTCGGTCACGACGGTGCTCGGCAACCACGATCTCCACCTGCTTGCCTTGAGCATCCGTCCGGAAGAAGCCCGGGAACAGGACACGCTCGCGGAGGTGCTCGCCGCACCGGACGCCCCTGAACTGCTGTCGTGGCTGCGGCACCAGCCCCTGCTGCACCATGATCCGGTACTGGGCTTCACGATGGTTCATGCCGGTCTCGCGCCGCAGTGGGATCTCGCCACTGCACAGCAGTGTGCACGCGAGCTGGAAGCCGCCTTGCGGGATGCGGGATCGGCCCGCGAATTCTTCCGGCACCTGTACGGCAACCGCCCCGATCGCTGGTCCGACGATCTCGACGGCTTCGACCGCCTGCGCTTCATCACGAACTGCTTCACCCGGCTGCGCTTCTGCGACGCCGACGGGCGGCTCGATCTCAAGTACAAGGGCACCGTGGCTGCAGCCCCGTCCGGACTGCATCCGTGGTTTCGCGTTCCGGGCCGGCAGTCAGTCAAGCTGAACCTGGTGTGCGGTCATTGGTCGGCGCTGGGATTCCACCGCGGTGACGGGGTCCTGGCCATCGATACGGGCTGCGTCTGGGGCGGCAGCCTGTGCGCCATCAGGCTGGATCGCGACGAGCCACCGGTGTTCGTCGCATGCAGCTCCTCGGGCCTTGCGCCCGGCGAGTAGCGCAAGGCCTTCAATCCGACTTGAGAGCGTCCTGCGCGTCATCAGGCTTGGGCAGCGCCACGAGCGCATCCACTTCCAGGTTCAGCGCGCCGAAGCGCACCTGTCCCGGGATGCACCAGTTGTCCTCGCGCACGATGCGGAGATCCAGCTTCCTCAGCACCCGGGACTCGAGCTGCTCCAGCAGTTCGCAGTCCCCGTCCTCCAGATAGCGGGACCTGCGCGAGAAAGTCACCCGCTTCCACTCCGCGCCAAACTGCGCGGCGAGTTCGACATCGACCGGCGATTCCCCCCGCACCCGGGCGACGAGTTCCCGGCGACTGCGTTCCTCGGGCGCGAGACCCTGCCCTGGCACCGTTGCCACGGGAAGGGCCACCTTGATGCGCACATTCATGAAGCGCTCGGGGGTGAACCAGCTGGTGCAACCGGAAGCGCGTGCCTGCACATCTTCGCGGGCACCCAGTTCCTTGAGGATCCGCTCGATCTTGTGTTCGATCGAGTCGCACGAATAGAAGCTCGTCCGGCCGAGGTAAACGAAGTCGATCTCGGATTCCTGCCAGACGGCCTGGACCGGCTCGCCCTCGGCTGCCAGCGCTGCCGCAGCAAGGACGAGGGGCGCGGCGAGCGCCAGGCTCAAGGACAGGGTGATGGATCGCATGGGATTCCCTCTTGCAGCGGTCAATCAAAGGCTTCCTTGCGGCCGGAAGCAAGACGCACTGCGGCGATAAGTCGGCCCCGCTTATCTCGCCTATACTGAGGCCCGCAATGCAAGCACTCAAGGCCTTCAATTTCAAGGAGTGGATCGACCGGCACCGGGAGGCTCTCCAGCCACCCGTTGGCAACGCCCAGGTCTTCCGCGACTCCGAATTCATCATCATGGTCGTGGGTGGCCCGAACGCCAGGACCGACTTCCATGACGACCCCGGCGAGGAGTTCTTCTACCAGCTTGAGGGCACCATGGTGCTGAAGACGGTGCAGGAGGGCCGCCTCGTCGCTATCCCCATGCAGGCCGGCGACATCCTGCTGCTGCCGCCCCACGTGCCGCACTCGCCGCAGCGGCATGCCCACTCCGTCGGGCTCGTGGTGGAGCGGCAGCGGCGACCCGACGAGCAGGACGGTTTTCTCTGGTACTGCAATCGTTGCCAGCACCTGCTGCATGCCGAGTACCTGCATGTCAGCGACATCGTGTCGCAGCTGCCGCCGGTGTTCGACCGCTTCTACGGTTCGGTTGCCAACCGCACGTGCCGACACTGCGGCGACATCATGCCGCCGCGCTGATGGCCATCCCGCAGCTCGAGGTGCTGGTGGGCGATCGTCGCTGGCGGGCCGACCTCACGCAGGCGACGAGCCTGGCCACCGCACTGGATTTCGCGGGCGCCCAGCCCGGGTTCTTTGGCGCACCGGCGGCGGCAAGCCGGCCCTTGCAGAACGCCGGGTTCATCGGCGATGTACGTCTAGGCGGCAGCTGCAGGTGCTCGACGTACACGCTGACGCCCCACTGCAACGGCACGCACACGGAAAGCATCAGTCACGTGGTCGAGGAAACCGTCAGCATCGATGATACCGCACCGCGAGCGCTGCTCATGGCCCAGCTGTTGACGGTCTCGCCCGCGGCCGCTGCCGGGAGCCTGGAGCAGTCCGATCCCCCGCCGCAGCCCGGCGACCGCTGGATCACCGCAACCGCGCTAGAAAGTGTGGCGGGCAAACCGCTGCACGATTGCACCGCGTTGATCCTGCGCACGCTGCCCAACCCCGAGACCAAGCGGCACCGGCAGTACGATGCGGCGCGAAACCTCCCCCCTTACTTCAGCAGCGACGCAATGCGCTGGATCGTGGCCCGGGGCTTCGAGCATCTCGTCGTGGATCTGCCGTCAATCGACCGCGCCGCGGATGAAGGGCGCCTGAGCAGCCACCGGATTTTCTGGGGGCTGCCCGCAGGCTCGACCCGGCTTGCGGCAGCGACCCGGCCCCAGGCCACGATCACGGAACTCGCGTACATCGGGAACGCGCTTGCAGATGGCCTGTACCTGCTCAACCTGCAACTCGCGCCCTTTGCGAGCGATGCCAGCCCCAGCCGGCCGCTCGTCTATCCCCTCACGGCGCTCACGCCATGACGCCCTCCTTCACGACGGAGCCGTCGCAGGCATTGGCTCTCGATGCCGCCGACCCGCTGGCGCCCCTGAAAGCCGAGTTCGCACATCCGAAGCGGCCGGACGGCTCGAGCGTGGCGTATTTCTGCGGACATTCCCTGGGGCTGCAACCGCGCCGTGCGATCACCTATGTCAACGAGGAACTCGAAGAGTGGCAGCGCCGCGGCGTCGAAGGCCATTTCAGCGGCCGCCGTCCCTGGGTTTCCTGGCATGAGCGCCTGACGCCGGCGCTCGCGCGGCTCGCGGGCGCCCAGTCGCTCGAGGTCGTGGCGATGAATTCGCTGACGGTCAACCTGCACCTGCTGCTCGTCAGTTTCTATCGCCCCACGCGGGACCGCTGCAAGCTGCTCATCGAACGGCCTGCCTTTCCCTCGGATCGCCATGCGGTGGAGTCGCAGATCCGCGCACACGGTTTCGACCCGGCAGTCGCACTGCTCGAGATCGGGCCGCGGGCGGGCGAAGACAGCATCCGCGAGGAGGATGTGCTGGCGCTGCTCGAACGCGAAGGCGCCGGCATTGCGACGGTGCTGCTGCCGGGCGTGCACTATCTCACGGGACAGCGATTCGACATCGCGGCCATCACCGCCGCGGCCCATGCGCGGGGCTGCATCGCCGGCTTCGACCTGGCGCATGCCATCGGCAACATCCCGCTCAAGCTGCATGACTGGGACGTCGATTTCGCCGTGTGGTGCAGCTACAAGTATCTGAACGGCGGGCCGGGTGCGATTGGCGGCTGCTTCGTCCATGAGCGGCATGCCCGCGACCCGGCGTTGCCGCGATTCGCGGGGTGGTGGGGGCACGACACGGAGTCCCGGTTTCGCATGGGGCCCGAGTTCGTTGCACTCCCGGGCGCCGAGGGCTGGCAGCTATCCAATCCGCCGATCCTGGCGATGGCGCCGCTGCTCGCTGCGCTCGAGATCTTCGATGCAGCCGGTCCGCGGCTGCACGACAAGGCGCGGCAGCTCACGGCGTACTTCGATTTCCTGCTGCGCGCCCGGCTGGAGCGGCAACTGACGGTGCTCACACCGGAAGCGCGTGGCTGCCAGCTGTCGTTGCGACTGCACACCGCCCGCGAGCCCGTCCATGCAGCGCTCACCGAACGTGGCTTCTTCACGGATTTCCGCGAGCCCGATGTGATCCGGGCCGCACCGGTACCGCTGTACAACTCGTTCGCGGAAATCCGCGACTTCGTCGATACCCTCGTCACCCTGCTCGGATCCGCCGATCGGCATGCTTGAGCCGACGCCGATTCCTGCCGTCACCCTCGTCGGTGCCGGGCTCGCAGGCACGTTGCTCGCGATCCTGTTCGCGCGCCGGCAGGTGCCGGTGCTGCTCGTCGAGCGACGCGCCGATCCCCGGCTCGAGTCAGGCGACAGCGGCCGCTCGATCAACCTCGCCCTCGCCGCGCGAGGCATTGCCGCACTCAAGACAGCAGGCGTCTTCGCGAGGGTCGTACCCCTGCTCATCCCGATGCCCGGGCGGCAAGTGCATACCCGGGGTGCGAGCACATTCGTGCCTTACGGGCAGGGCGAGCATGAGGCGATCTACTCCGTTTCACGGCAGGCGCTCAACCGCTTGCTGCTCGACGAGCTGGCGCAACTGCCGGGCGTCGTGATCGGCTTCAACCAGGAATGCCTCGGTGCGGACTTCGGCCCGCAGGTACTGCGCATGCGCGACGCAGTCTCCGGCCAGACCTGGCGCTTGCCGCTCGACCGGGTGGTCGCCGCGGATGGCGCCGGTTCGCCGCTGCGGCATTCGCTCGCGGCCCATCTCGGCATCGAGGTCACTGAGGACCTGCTCGCCCACGGCTACAAGGAACTGACCCTGCCGCCCGATGCCCGCGGGCAGCCGCAGTTCGCTCCCCATGCCCTGCATATCTGGCCGCGCGGCGAGTTCATGCTCATTGCGCTGCCCAATACGGATGGCAGCTTCACCCTCACGCTCTTCCTGCCCCTCAAGGGGCCGAACAGCTTTGCGAAACTCGGCAACGAAGCGGCCGTCATGGAGTTCTTCGAACGGCATTTCCCCGATGTGATCGAGCTGGTGCCAGAGCTGCCCCGGGAGTTCGCGAGTCATCCCGTGGGCCGCATGGGCACCGTGCGCTGCCCGCAATGGACCGCTGCCGGCCGGCTCGTGCTGATCGGCGATGCGGCGCATGCAATCGTTCCTTTCCACGGCCAGGGCATGAACTGCGCCTTCGAGGATTGTGTCGCCCTGGCAGACCTCGCGAGCGCACATCCGTGGGCGGAAGCCTGCGGCCGGTTCTCGGTGGCACGCAAACCGGATGCGGACGCCATCGCCACCATGGCCGTCGAGAATTATCTCGAGATGCGGGACACCGTGCGGGAACCCCGCTTCCACCTGCAGAAGGCCCTGTCGCTGGAGCTGGAGCGTCGCTTCCCGCGCCGCTTCGTGCCCCGCTATTCGATGGTGATGTTCCACCACGAGATCCCGTATCGCGTGGCGTACGAGCGAGGCGCGATCCAGGCCGAAATCCTGGGCGAGCTCACCCGCGACGCGAGCGGAATGGACGACGTGGATCTTGCTCGGGCCGAAACACTGATCGTTGCGCGGCTGCCGGAACTGGCTTTCTAGCGAGCGGCTGGCGAGTCATTTCCGTTTCGGCCGCGGCATGTCGAACATCGTGGCAGGCGTGATCTCGGCATAGGCACCGGGCCCACCGGCACGCAGGATGGGATGCTGGGCCGCCGTGTCGTAGATGCCTTCGATCAGCGCGGACTGTGCGATGTGGACCCCGACGACTTCACCGAGCACGAGCCACGTCTGTACCAGCGTGCCGTCACCGCCCTTCAGCTGGATGATCTCGAGCAACCGGCATTCCATCGACACCGGGCTTTCCGCGACACGGGCTGCCGCAACATGACGGCACGGTGCAGGCGTGAGTCCCGACAGTTCGAATTCGTCGACTTCCGGCGGCACCTTCTCCGAGGTCGCGTTCAGCTGGGTGGCGAGCGCGCGGGTGGCCAGGTTCCACACGAATTCGCGCGTCGCCTCGATGTTCCGTACGGTGTCCTTCCAGCCGATGCTCGAGAAGCCGAGGATGGGCGGATGGTAGTTGAACGCATTGAAAAAACTATAGGGCGCAAGGTTCCTCAGGCCGTCTGTATCCTGCGACGAGATCCAGCCGATGGGCCGCGGACCGATAATGGCGTTGAGCGGATCGTGCGGCAGTCGATGCCCCCTCGCGGGCTCGTAGAAGTGGATATCGCGGGGGGACTCAAGGCCTGCTGCGGTCATGATTCATCCATTGGAACGCCGCCACGCGGTGTTGCGGGAGTGTAGCCAGAAGCGCCTCGGGTGCCACGTAATTTTTGCAGCCTTGAAAGGTCGTGCGGTTGCCGTCATTGATGACGGCATGAAACAGTTCAACGAAGACGAAATCGAACTGCTGCTGCAGGGGCTCGGTATCCTGCGGGACGTTTACGAGGATATCGTCGACGAGAACGTTCCGCCGACGGACAGCGAGCCGTCTGCGGCACATCGCCTAGCGGCCCAGCGCCTGGTGCGCACGCGCGAGCTCATCGTCAGGTTCCAGGAACTCAAGCCCCGGGACATCAAGCCGACGCGCTGAACCGCGACCGGCGACGCCTCCCAGTCAGACTGGGCTTTCAAGCCCCGGCACGCGCGGGGCTTCTTTTTGGCGCTTCGCCGCTCTGCCGGTGTGGATCGGCGCCCCTCGGCTACTCCCGTCGCTCCAGGAGCTCGAAGCTGAAAGCAAACTCGTTGCGCTCGTCGGCTGCGTGTTCCTCGATCGACGTCTCGAACCACTCGTCGTAGTCGAGTGCGGGAAACCAGGTATCCCCCTCCACGGCAGTATGCACGCGCGTGAGATAGATGCGGTTCACCAACCCCAGGCTCTCATGATAGATCTCGGCGCCGCCGATGATCATCAATTCCGCCGCGTCGCCTGCAGCATCGATCGCGGCGTCCAGCGAATTCACCACCGTGCAACCCCCGATCTGCACGCCGTGCCGTCGCGTCAGCACGATGTTGTGACGCCCGGCCAGCGGTTTGCCGATCGACTCGAAGGTCTTGCGGCCCATCAGCACGGGCTTGCCGAGGGTGACTTCGCGAAAATGCCTGAGGTCGGCGGGGAGCCGCCATGGCAGGCGGTTCCCGCGACCGATGACGCCATTCTCGTCGGCCGCCACGATGATCGAGATATCCAAGCCCGTCCTCCGTTTCAGTCCTGTCGCAACGCCCAGGTCACCCCCCCGTCCGCGTCGATGAGGCCTTGCTCACGCAGCCACACGCGGGTATCGCCCGAGTCCTCCTCGAACCAGGCCTGCGCCGACCCGAGCCGGAAGGTGTAGCCCCACGCATCCATGTCGCAGGTCATGCGCAGCGCACCCACGCGCCCAAGACAGCTGGCAAGGAGGATCTGGAGATAGCAGACGGCATTCTCCTCGTCGTGGCCGCCGCCCGCATCCCGCTCGAGCATTTTGCGCCGGCGCGCATCCATGCAGATGTAATGGCAGGCTTCGTGCAGCAGCGAATGGACGGGAGTGTCGGCGCGGCAGTACACCACGTTGCCGATCAGTCCCGCTTCGCTCTCCCCCCAGTAGGAACCCGGAATGTCACCGGGTGCATTCAGCAACTGCACGGTGAGGTGAAACGGCCGAAGCAGGTCCGCGCAGGCAGCGAGGCCCACATCGGCCAGTGTCAGTACGCTCTCGCTCGTGCCTGCGGCAGGTGATCCCACAGGCAATCAGTCCCCGGTCCTGGCCTGGTTCGCTGCCCGCCCGGCGGTTTCAAGCAGGCCGAACTGCTGCTCGATCCGCGCCAGATCGTCCTCGAGTACGGCCGCCGGCTCCACGTGCGACACGAGCTGCTCCAGCTCTCCCGCCAGTCTGGAGACGTCGGTAAAACCGAACATCGCACTGCTGCCGTGAATCCGGTGCGCAAACAGTTCGAGATCCCTGACCCCGGAGAAATCACCGGCCCGCAGGTCGGCCAGCAGCTCGCGCATCGTCGCGAGCTCTGTCAGGAGTCGCTGGACGAAACGGTCCCCGATATGTTCCATCCGCCGTTGCATTTCCGCGCGTCGATCCCCCGCGGCATCCGCTCCCTTCCGATCAGGCATGGTCAAGATTCTCCCAGATGGCCGCGATCTGGTCAGCGAGCTGCAGGGGATCGAAGGGCTTCGGGATGACGGCAACGGCGCCGAGGGAGAGGAAACGCTCGACCTCCTGCGGCATTGCCTTGGCGGTCATGAAGATGACCGGGATGGATCGCAGCAGCGGATCGGCCCGCAGGCGTGCCAGTGTCGCCGGCCCGTCGAGGCCCGGCATCATGACATCCAGCAGCACGAGATCGGGCCGGTTCCGGGCCATCAAGTCCAGCGCGCGCTCACCCGAATCACAGGTCCGCACCTCGAGGTTACCCGCGAGCCCCAGGCACAGCTCAACCACTTCGCGGATATCCGGTTCGTCGTCGATACAGAGAATGGTGTCGAGTCCGGGCGTCATTCGGGGCGTCATGGTGTTGCCTTCGTGCCTGTCTTCCTGTCCTTCTTCGCTACCAGCTGGCGAATGGTTGCAAGCAGCTGATCGAGCGAATCGCGGGATTTCACCAGCGCCGCCTGGACCTGGGTCGCGACGTCGCGGCTCGCTTCGGTCGCGCTGTACAGGACAACCGGCGGACCGGAGGCTCCTTCATCGCGCAGCATCGGCAGCAGGTCGAGTCCTGAACCGTCGTTCAGGCCGAGGTCGAGAATGACAAGATCGTAGCGCTCGCGCTTGAGGCAGTCCCGCGCCTCTGCAAGCGAGCGGGCGCTCGTGACATGGGCCTCCGCTTCGAGCAGCGCGCGCAGCATCTCGGCGAGCGAACCGTCGTCCTCGACGTGCAGGATGCGGTAACGGTCCGCCCGGCCGTCACTGATAGCGAGATGGATCGCATTCATCAGGCGCTGCGGATCGATAGGTTTTGGCAGCCAGTCGGCCAACTGCAGGGAATGCAGCAGTCCGCGCTGGCCGGCCTGCAGGCGCGCCGTCATGACGATCACGGGAAGCTGCTGTCCGCCCGGATTGCCGCGCATGCTGGCGATCAGCTCGAGGCCGTCGGCATCCGGCAGGTTGAGGTCGACGAGCGCCACGTCGAAATGATCCGTCGCCAGTGCATCGCGGGCCGCGTGGGCGGTATTCACCACCACCGCGTTCAGCGACGCGCGCTGCAGCAGCTCGACCAGGATGGAAGCGATATCGGGATCGTCCTCGCAGATCAGCACTTTGGCAGCCGCCGGGAACACGTGCGCCCCGGTCCGCGCGGCCGTGGCAGCGCGCCACTCGGGCAGGGCCACATGGAACACCGTGCCAACGCCGGGAGTCGTGTCGAAACCGATGTTGCCCCCCAAGCGCTCCGTGATGGCCTGGGCGATGGAGAGACCCAGCCCCGTTCCTCCTTTGGCGCGCGAATCCGAGCTGTCTGCCTGTGCAAACTTCTGGAAGATCCGCGACCGGAACGCAGACGAGATACCCGGACCGAAGTCCCTCACCGACACTTTGAACAGGTCCGGCTGCCGGTCGATTCGCACCTCGACCGTCCCGTCGTCCGGCGAAAACTTGATCGCGTTCGACAGGAGGTTGGTCAGGACCTGGATCAGCCGGTCCCGATCGACGTTCACCAGTCCGTCCGCGGCAGCCTCCAGCAGCAGGATCGAGACATTGCGTGCAGCACCGAAACCCCGATTCGCCTCGACGGCAGCCGCGACGATGGCCTTGAGCGGTTGCGGCTCGAGGTGGAATTCGAGACCGCCCGATTCCGCCTTCTCGAGGTCGAGGATGTCGTTGATCAACCGGACGAGGCGGTCGCTGTTCTGCCTCGCAATGTCGACGAGCCGCCTGGCCCTGGCAGGCACCTCGCCGGCCACCCCGCTGGCAAGCAGGCCCAGCGCGCCCGAGATCGAAGTCAGCGGCGTGCGCAGTTCATGGCTGACAGTGGAAATGAATTCGTTCTTGAGCCGTTCGACAGCAAGGCGCTCCGTGATGTCGCGGACCACGCCGATGAACAGGCGGTGCTCGCCCAGCCACATCTCGCTGATGCCGAGGTCCACCGGCACGATGTGGCCGTCGCGATGCCTCGCCTCGACCGCGCGCCGGCCCCCCATGATGCGTTTCTCTACGGTCGTGATGTACCGGCGCAGGTAGCCGTCATGCGCCGACGTATGCGGCTCGGGCATGAGGATATTGACGTTCCGGCGGATCACCTGCTCCGACGTATAGCCAAACAGCCGCTCCGCTCCCTTGCTCCACGACTCGATGCTGCCGCTTTCGTTGATCGTGATGATGGCATCCACCACGGCATCGAGCGTCGCGGCAAGCCGGGTTGCCTGGTCGCGGAACGCCAGTTCCGAACGCTTCAGTGGCGTGATATCGGTATAGGTCAGAACGTAGTGGCCGTCGTCACGCAGGTGGCCGTTGACTTCCAGCAGCAAGCCGTCATCCCGGCGCAGCTCCTTCGCGTGGGCGAGGCGTTCAAACACTTCCTGGCGGGAAACGGGCAGGGTGCCCGCGAGTTCGCCACTGCTCACATCGACGAGGCCCGCGCCTTTGCCGACCAACTCGGCGAATGTCATCCCCGGCTGGACGTCGTCCGGATCGAGACCGCGCAAAACGGCAAATTGCGGACTCCAGGCGATGAGCCGGAGGTCCCGGTCGAACACGCTGATCCCCTGGCTGACGCTGCTCAAGGTTGCGTTCAGGAGACCGTTGGAGCGGGTCAGCTCCTGCTCAGCCCGCTGCCGCCGGCGATTGTCCCTGAACAGCAGGGCGCCAATCAGCAGGACAGTCAGCACCGCCCCCAGCACCAGTCCCTGGATCAGCCGTTCGCTCCTCCGGGAACTCGCGAAATCGGCTGCCAGGCGCTCGCGCAGCAAGGCCTCCTGGACAGAGCGCATCTCGGCAACCATGTCGCGCATGGCATCCATCCGCCGCTTGCCGATCTGCTGCGACACTTGCGCGGCAGCTGCCTCGAAGCCTGCCTGCTCCCGCAGTTCGATGAGCTGCATGTACCAGTCGAGCTGTTCCCGTACGGTGACATCAAGACGGGCCAGGAGCTCGCGGGCCTTCGGTTCCTCGAGCAGCACGTCAAGCGCCTCGAGTTGCGCATAGATCGAATTCCGCGCAGCCAGGTAAGGCTCCAGGAACTCGGGATCGCCCGTAATGAGATAGCCTCGCTGCCCCGTTTCCGCGTCCTGCAACGTGGAAAACACCAGCAGCACCTGTTCGAGGCCGTCGCGGTTGCGAGCCACCGCGTCCCTGGCGTTGCGCCCTTCTTCCAGCGTCCGCCCGACCGTCAGCAGCGCCGCGATCGTCAATGCGACCAGTACGACGAAGCCGGCTGCGGCGACCTGGTACAGCCTGCGATTCGCAGAGGGGGTCGCGGCAGGAGTTTCCATACTCACCTGTGTGTCCTTGGAAACGCGGCCTTGCAGTGAGGAACCAGCGACCGCCTAGAGAGAAGCCAGGCGCCGCAGCACCAGCCCGGCGAGATCGCGCGCCAGGGCCGCACGCAGACCGGCTTCCTCGCGTTCCTTGGCAAGCAGCGCGGTCTCGTCGTAGCTGTAGTCGTTCACGAGTTCGAGCGTCTGGACAGGAATCACTTCCTTGCCGCCCACCTCGACCGAGTACTCGACCGTGTAGAAGACTTCATATTCCTGGGGGGTATTACGTGCCGAAACGGACAGCACGCGTCGGCCGGTCGACTCGTTGCGCACCCTGAGGACCGCCGTGGCATCGGCCCGGACCGGCACGACCTGCGCACCGGAAGCAGCCAGGCTCCGGCGCAAGGCACGATCGAATTCACTGTGGACGTCGGCGGATTCGACAAAGGTCGCCCCGAGCGCAGGGGGCAGCGGTTCGGACCCCTTGAGCTGCCAGCCGCAGCCGCCCGCGACGCACAGCGCAATGATCGCGCAGATCCGTCTGATGGGAGCATCCCTGATTGCAAACTGGGTCGCGACTCGCGGCATCGGCATCTGCCGGATGATGCCAGCAATCGCCTGCGTGAGGCAAAGCGCCTGCGGGATCGGATGAAGGCTGCTGCGGGGCTGACCCGTGCCCTTCAGGCAACCACGTTCACCAGCTTGCCTGCGACCACGATCACCTTCCGCACCGGCCTGCCGTCCACCCACCTCTGCACGGCTCCGTCGGCCAGCGCGGCGGCACGCACGGTGGCTTCATCCGCTCCGGCTGGCACGGTGATGCGGCCACGCAGTTTGCCATTCACCTGCAGGACGATCTCCACCGAGTCCTTCGCGAGTGCGGCGCCATCGGCACGGGGCCACGGCACGTCGATGATGGCCTGGTCGTGTCCCAGCTCCTGCCACAGCGCATGGCACAGATGCGGGACGATCGGCGACAGCATGAGCGCGACCAGTTCCAGCGCTTCGTGACGGACTGCCCGCCCCGCCACGCTGTGGTCGACAAAACGGTCCAGCGCATTCATCAGCTCCATGACTGCAGCGATCGCCGTATTGAAGACGCGACGACGGCCGATGTCGTCCGTGACCTTCACCAGCGTCTGGTGCACGAGCCGCCGCAGCTCCCGCTGCGGATCGGTGAGTGTCGCAGGCTCGAGCGAACCGGCGGGTGGCAGCCCGTCGAGTACATGCTCGAACACGGCCTTCCAGACTCGTCGCACGAAACGCGAGGCCCCGAGTACGCCGTTGTCGGACCATTCGAGGGACTGCTCGGGCGGCGCCGCGAACATCATGAAGAGCCGGGCGGTATCCGCACCGTACTGCTCGACCAGGGTCTGCGGATCGACGCCGTTGTTCTTTGACTTGGACATCGTGCCGATACCGCCCGCTTCCACCGGCGCCCCATCGGCCCTGAGTACAGCCTGCTTCACGCCGTCCGTGCTGCCCATGACCGTGACTTCCGCCGGATTGAAGTACGTGATACGTCCCGTCGCGGGCTTGCGGAAGTAGATTTCGTTCAGAACCATGCCCTGGGTGAGCAGGTTCTCGAAGGGTTCATCGAGGTTGACCAGCCCAAGATCGCGCATGGCCCGGGTCCAGAACCGCGAGTACAGCAGATGCAGGATGGCGTGCTCGATGCCGCCGATGTACTGGTCGACGGGCAGCCAGTACGCCGCGCGCCCATCGACGGCCGCCATGGCGTTGTCGGCGGACGTGAAACGCAGGAAGTACCACGAGGAATCGACGAACGTGTCCATCGTGTCGGTTTCGCGCCGCGCCGGCTCGCCGCATCGCGGACAGTCGCAGTCGACGAAGGCCGGCGTCCTGGTGAGCGGATTGCCGCTCCCGTCCGGAACCAGGTTGTCGGGCAGGATGACCGGCAGTTGATCGTCAGGCACGGGAACGTCGCCGCAGGTGGCACAGTGCACGAGCGGAATCGGGCAGCCCCAGTACCGCTGCCGCGAAATGCCCCAGTCGCGCAGGCGCCATTGGACCTCTTTCTCACCTAGCCCAAGAGCCTTCAGATCGGAGGCGATTGCATCTACTGCCTCCGAAGGAAACATACCGTCGTACTTGCCGGAGTTGAAAACTGATACCTCATGTTCAGACTTTGAGGCATACCATTCTTTCCAGAGATTCTCGTCAAAATAGTAGTGGGCGTAGTTGTCTCGCGGGTGCTCTATTCTTAGCTCATCGGTGTAGACAATATTGTTCTCAATGACCTGCTTTATTGGCAGACCGTAAGTTTTCGCAAAATGGAAATCGCGCTCATCGTGCGCCGGCACGCCCATGACGGCGCCCTCGCCGTACCCCATGAGCACGTAGTTGCCGACCCACACCGGCACGGGGTCGCCCGTGAGCGGATGCGTGACGGACAGCCCCGTCGGCATGCCCTTCTTTTCCTGCTGCGCAAGCTCTGCTTCCATCGCCGTGCCCTGCTTGCACTCCTCGATGAAGGCCGCGAGCGCAGGCTGCGTCTTCGCGGCATGGGTTGCGAGCGGATGCTCGGCGGCAACGGCACAGAAGGTCACGCCCATGATCGTGTCGGCGCGGGTCGTGAAGACGTTGAGCAGGCGGTGCTCGCCGTCCAGCTCATACGGGAAACCGAAGCGGACCCCGATGCTCTTGCCGATCCAGTTGGCCTGCATCGTCCGTACCCGCTCGGGCCAGCCCGGCAGGCCCTGCAGGGCCGCGAGCAGCTCGTCGGCATAGCGGGTGATGCCGAGGTAGTACATCGGGATCTCGCGCTTCTCGACGAGGGCACCGGTGCGCCAGCCGCGGCCGTCGATGACCTGCTCGTTCGCGAGCACGGTCTGGTCCACGGGATCCCAGTTCACGACGCCGGTCTTCCTGTAGGCAATGCCTTTTTCCAGCATGCGCAGGAACAGCCACTGGTTCCAGCGATAGTATTCGGGAGCACAGGTGGCCACTTCGCGGTCCCAGTCGATCGCGAGGCCGAGCGCCTTGAGCTGGCGCTTCATGTAGGCAAAGTTGTCGTACGTCCAGCGCGCCGGCGGCACCCCGTTGGCCATGGCCGCGTTCTCGGCCGGCAGGCCGAAGGCATCCCAGCCCATTGGCTGGAGCACGTTCCGGCCCTGCATGCGCATGAAGCGCGCCAGCACGTCGCCAATGGTGTAATTCCGCACGTGGCCCATGTGCAGCCGGCCGCTCGGGTACGGGAACATGCTGAGGCAGTAGAACTTCTGCCGGGCCGGGTCTTCGACGGCAGCGAACGCGCGGTGGCTGTCCCACCAGGACTGGGCTGCCGCTTCGACGGCAGCGGGTTCGTAGCGTTCTTGCATTGCGGCTGTAAGGACAGGAACAAAAAGTCGCGCAAGGATACCGGAAACGACTCCCGTTCCGCCCGCCGGAAACGCAAGCGGCCGGTGACTTCGGGGGTCACCGGCCGCTGCCGAACCAGCGCTCCGGGACGGCCCGGAGCCTCAAGCGGACTGTCGGATCACGCCTTCTTGTTCTTGAACGCGCGGACCTGCTCGTTGAACCTGGCCACGTTGCTCTCAAGGTCGTCCACGGCCGAGTTGTGCTTCTTGGACTGCATGGACTTGATCTGCAAGGCCTGGCCGGTGCTGACCCCTGCCGACTTGGCCGCTGTCTCGTCCTGCAGGCAGGCGAGGTATGCTGTCACATCGGCGTTGTACTGTTTGAACGCACCAGCGGCGGCGGCCATCTCGGCCTCGGTAGCCGTGGTGCCATTCGGCACCGTCGCCGGTGCCTTCGGATAAACGCAGTCAGCTTGCGCGTTCGCGCAGACCAGCGCCATCACACCGGCGAGGGAAAGCAAGGAAGTCTTCAGCAAGGAACTGCTCATTGGGTCACCACGGTTGAGGTAGGTTGAACATCGGCGTCGCGGTCCGTCGCAAGGCTGGCCACTCCGGTTACCGCAACGATTCACCAGCTGTTTCGTCTTTGCGCCGCATTACTTTAGTGCCGCAACGCTCCCCTTTTCGGTACCGCCTTCACACTCCCGCGCGCCGCGCACGCTTATGTCGCGTTGCGCAGGAAAGCCCTGATGGGAAACCGCGGGCAGTCCCGCTCCCGTGCCTGCATCAGTCGCCGAGCGCTGCACGCAGCGCTGCAATCTCCTCGGCGCACTCGAGCACGATGTGCGAGCACTTGTCGTTGTCGAGCCCGAGCCGGCTGAACGCACGCACGCCCTGCATGTTGAGTTCGAGATCCGCTTCCTGCCCCGCGAACGCCGACATCATGGTCGCCACCGTGAGCACGTCGACCGTGTCGGCCGTACCGGGCTGGCGATCGATGCTTTCGTGGTCGCCGACGGCCTCTACGATCTGAGCGGGAAAACCCCAGTTCTCGATGATTGCCTTGCCGATGTTCGAGTGCCACGAGCGCATCACGGCAGTCATCGCCCGCGGATCGGCAAAGAGCGTCCCATGCTTGTGGGCGCGCGCCAGGATGTAGATCTTGCCGACGTTGTGCATCAGGCCGCTCAGCATGGCCTCGTCGGCATTGAGACCCGGGTTCCGCAAAGCGATCGCGTGGGACAGTGCCGCCACCATCGTGGATTCATGCCACAGCTCTTCGAGTTGCGTGACGATGTGGCGCAGCTCGCCGGCCCGCCGCAGCTGGGTGATCGCAAACGACACCGCGGCCGTGCGGACATTGTTGTGGCCGATGCGGCTGATGGCAGTCCTGAGTTCGCTGATCGTCTTGCCGCCCCGGTTCAGCGCCGCGGAATTGGCCAGTGCGAGTACCCGCGCAGCCAGGCCCGGCTCCGATCCCACGATCCGTGCGATCTGGTCGGCGCCGACATCCTCGTCGGCAAGCGCCTTGCGGACGCGCATCGCGACGTCGGGAAACGCCGGCAGCTCCACCTGTCCGGACGAGACTTCCTGGGCCAGTTCTGCCACGAACTGGAAGGCAATGGCACTCATGGCGTTCACGCCTGCGGGTTCGGCAGCGGCGGTGTTCGAGGAGGGTGATGTCATGGCGATCCTTGTTGCAGGTCAGGACAGAATCAGCGTGCGCCCGCGCCTGCGAGCTGGGCCATCGGGGAGCCGGCGTGCGCCGCTAGCTCGAGCAGCAGGGCGGGAATCCGGTGGAGGGGGGGTACGTGCTCCGCGGCCCCGAGGCGGACTGCGCTCCCCGGCATGCCCCACACGACACTGGACTGCTCGTCCTGGACAATCGTGCGGGCACCCGCCTCAAGCATTTCCTTCAGACCACGGGCGCCGTCGTCCCCCATTCCGGTCAGCAGGATGCCGACCGCATTCGGGCCGACGTTCTGCGCGACCGAACGGAACATCACGTCGACACTGGGGCGGTGACGGTTCACGTGCGGACCCGCGCTGAGGCGGCAGCGATACCGCGCGCCATCGCGCTCCACGATGAGATGCTGGTCACCAGGCGCAATGTAGGCATGGCCCGGGAGCAGGTACTGTCCATCCTGGGCCTCGGTCACCGCCATCGCGGCCATCCGGTCGAGACGCTGGGCGAACGGACCGCTGAAGGCAGCGGGGATGTGCTGCGAGACGACGATGGCAGGGGCATCCGGCGGCAACGCGCCCAGCACTTCACGCAAGGCTTCGGTACCTCCGGTCGATGCCCCGATCGCGACGATGCGCTCGGTCGTCCGCAGCACGGGTGGCTTGCGGGTGCAGCCGGGAAGCACTGCATCGGCCGTCAGCTTCGGACCTGGAGCCACTGGTGCCGCACCCCGAGGCCGGGGGCGCGCGGCAGCGGCTGCCTTCACCTTGGCCGTGATCTCCTCTGCATACCCGGCCAGGCTGCCTGCCAGGTCGAGCTTCGGCTTGGTGACGAAATCCACCGCCCCGAGTTCCAGGGCGCGCAACGTCACTTCCGCTCCGCTCGCGGTCAGCGACGACACCATCACCACCGGCATGGGCCTGAGGCGCATCAGGTTCTCGAGGAAGGTGATGCCGTCCATCCGCGGCATCTCCACGTCCAGGGTGATGACGTCGGGATTCAGCTGCTTGATCTTCTCCCGCGCGGCTAGCGGGTCGTTGGCGGCCCCCACCACCTCGATCGCGGGATCGGACGCGAAGAGTTCCGTCAACAGCCGGCGCACGAGGGCGGAATCGTCGACGATGAGGACGCGGATCTTGGTCATGGCGGTACGGATCAGAACAGGTCAATGCTGCCGGATACCGCTGTAACGGCGAGACCCGACTGATACTTGAGTTCCCGGGAGGCAACCTCGGTCGTCCGCTTCAGGTGCCGGACCCGCGCGCGGCCGGTGACCGGCGAGTACTGGATATGCCGCGGGCAGGTATCCCCCACGTCCTCGGCCACGACCTTGAGGCCTTCGTTGTGCAGGAACTCCCGGACAAAGGCCACGTTGTGCTCGCCGATGTCGGTCAGTGCCGCCAGTACCCGCGCGCCGCCGAAGATCTTGACCTCGAGCTCGGCGCGCTGCGCCCCGCTCTTGAGGATATGGTTGATCAGCTGCTCCATCGACGCGGTGCCATACCGGGTGGCGCTCCCCGCCTTCGCCGTCCACGCATCCGTGCCGTCATCGCGCGGCTGCGGCAGCATGAAATGGTTCATCCCGCCGATCCCGTACCGCGGGCTGCGGATGCAGGCCGACACGCAGGACCCGAGCACCGTGTCGAGCACCTCGTCGGCCGTCGTGACGTAGCAGTCTCCGGGCTGCAGCCTGGCGATCACCTGACCGCGCGAATCGCGGTACCGGCGCACCTTGCCGAAGCCGGGGGAGGCTTGCGGCAACACGGACTCCACTGCAACTTTCGCCTGCCCCGTCATGTTCAGGTCTTGCGATAGAGCGTGCGGGACACGAGCCGGAATGGCGTCGTGCCATGGATCGACTCGGAATGACCCACGCACAGGCAGCCGCCCGGCGCCAGAACGTCGCCGAACCGGCCGAGCAGCCGCTCGCGCGTCGGCTGGTCGAAATAGATCATGACGTTGCGGCAGAAGATGATGTCGAAGCTGCCGCGCATCGGCCAGTCGCCCAGCAGGTTGAGCGGCTTGAACGTCACGAGCGAGCGGACTTCGTCACGGATACGGGCCCACCCTGCCTGTTCCCCGGTGCCGCGCGCCAGCCAGCGCTTGCGACGGCTGTCGGCAACGCCGGCGAGGCGTTCCACGGGACAGATGCCGCGCGATGCCGCTGCGAGTACGTCGCTGTCGATATCCGTGGCCAGGATCTTGAGGTCCCATTTCTCGCCCGGGGGCAGGCGCTCGGCAACGGTCATCGCGATCGAGTACGGTTCTTCGCCACTCGAACAGCCTGCGGACCAGATCCGGATGCGGCGGGTGCGGGCATTGCGCGTCATGGCCTCCGGCAGCATCCACTCGCCGAGCGCGTCGAAATGATGGCTCTCGCGGAAGAACGAAGTGACGTTGGTCGTGATGGCGTTGATCAGCGCCACGAGCTCCTCGGGACCCGATTCACGGATGAGCTGGCAATAGGCCGCGAACGATGGCAGGCCCAGCTCGCGGATGCGGCGGGCCAGGCGACCCTGGACGAGCTGGCGCTTGTTCGGCCCCAGGGCAATCCCTGCATTGCGAGCGACGACATGGCTCAGGAACGAGAACTCCGCATCCTTGAGCTCGAGGTCCAGGCAAGCAGCAACGCTTGCCGGCAACTGGCTGGTGGGAACGGGCATGTCGCTGTGGGCCGGATGCGTCGCGGGGGGGATCAGGCGTTGGCCGCCTTGGGCAGCGCCAGCGTCTCGCCCACGTCCTGGCCGATATCGGCGCCGATGAGTCGATCGATGTCGAGCAGCATCACCATGTTGTCGCCGGCCGTCATGAGTCCGTGGATGAACTCGGTGCTGACCTGGCCACCGAGGTCTGGCGCCGCCTTGAGGTCCTCGGCCCGGAGGTCGATGACATCGGAGACGCCATCCACGACCAGCCCGAGATCGCGACGCCCGTTCGCCGTCTCGACGGAGACCACGATGATCACCGTGATCGCGGTGTATTCCGCCTGCTCGAGCCGGAAGCGCATCCGGAGGTCGACGATCGGCACGATGGAGCCGCGCAGGTTGAGCACGCCCAGCACATGCGGCGGCGCCTGGGGCACGCGCGTCACGGGCGACCAGCCACGGATTTCCTGCACGCGCAGGATATCGACGCCGTAGGTTCCATTGCCCAGCGTGAACGTCAAGACCTGGTTCGACCCGTTTTCCTGGCCCATTTCAGAACTCCTGCCAGGAAGAATCGTCACCGCTGGCCTTCGCCAAGGGCATCGGTGCCGCAGCCGGCATCCGCCGGGCCGCCCGTGCGGGTGTGGCAGCCGGACGCAGCGGCTTGACCGCGGCCGGCTCCGGACGAACCAGCTCTTCGGGACGTGCTGCGGGCGCGCGCTGCGCCTCGCTTGCGCTCCGGAAGAAGGCAATCTGGCGAACCAGCGCTGCAGCCTGCTGCTGCATCGCCTTGCTGGCGGCGGACGCTTCCTCGACGAGCGCTGCGTTCTGCTGCGTCACGCCGTCCATCTGCGTCACGGCATTGTTCACCTGCTCGATGCCGGCCGACTGTTCTTCACTGGCTGCCGCGATCTCCGCGACGATGTCAGTGACCTTCTTGATGCTCTCCATGATCTCGTGCAGCGTGCGACCGGACTCATCGACGAGTTCCGAGCCCGCCTTGACCTTGTCCACGGAGTCGCTGATGAGCTCCTTGATCTCCTTCGCCGCGCTGGCACTGCGCTGGGCGAGGTTGCGCACTTCGGTGGCGACGACCGCGAAGCCGCGGCCCTGCTCGCCCGCCCGTGCGGCTTCCACCGCGGCGTTCAGCGCCAGCAGGTTTGTCTGGAAGGCGATCGCATCGATGACACCGATGATGTCCGCGATCTTGCGGCTCGACGCGTTGATCTCGCCCATTGCGCTGATCGCCCGGTGCACGACGGTGCCGCCCCGCTCGGCCTGTTCCCGTGCCCCTGCTGCGAGCTGGTTTGCCTGGCGCGCGTTGTCTGCATTCTGTTTCACGGTGGCAGTCATCTCCTCCATGCTCGAAGCGGTTTCCTCCAGCGCGGACGCCTGCTCCTGCGTCCGGCTCGACAGGTCGTCATTTCCCTGCGAGAGCTGTCCCGCCGCACTGCCGACCGAGTCCGCTGTCGAGCGCACGCCGCCGACGATCTCGACCAGCTTGCCGTCCATCGCCGCCAGGGAAGCCAGCAGCTATCCCAGTTCGTCGCGGCTGCGGACCTCGATATGATTGCCGACGTGGCCGGTCGCGATGCGGTTCGCGACATCGACGGCCAGTTCAAGCGCGCTGGAGATCGAGCGGATGAGCAGCGTGCCCACCACGCTGGCGAGCGCGATGCCGAGAACGATGGCACCGATCATCAGCGTGTTGTTGCGCATGAACCGGGCCTGCGCATCAGCCCAAGTGGCTTGGGCAGCCTGGATCTGTGCATCCTGCAGCTCGTCCGTCGTATTGACCAGTTTCTCGTAGGTCGGACGCGCCTGCTCGAGCATGGCACTCTCCGCCCGGGAGTAGTCCCCCGTCTGGAGGGCAAGCACCGCACCTTCGTTCGAGCTCAGGAGGGCATTGCTGAGCTCGCCAAGCCGGACAATGAAGGACCGTTCTTCATCGGTCACCTGCACGGCGTTGAGCTGCTGCCAGGTGGAGCGGATCAGCACGCCGTTCTCGTTGACGGTGGTCACGGCGGTGGCCACCGATTCGCCGTCCTGCTTGATCGTCGCCATTTCGATGGATTCGATGGACTTGCGCTGCAGCGTGTTCACGTCGGCCATCCATGATTCCGGCAGCAGGCGGCCGTTGAACATCAGCTCAAGGTCGCTGTTCGTGCTCCGGGTACCCAGGAAACCCATCATGCCCACTCCCACGAGCAGCGCCGCCAGCAACATCAATGTCGCGGACAGCTTGGCCTTTACAGTCAATGCAGGGGATTTCATAACTTCACATCCATTGGTTGATGCAATCACGTCAGGAACCAGGGCAGACAAGCTTCAAGCTGCCAGTCTCTCGGTGGCAACGCGGATCAGGCCGGGAACATCGAGGATGAGCGCGACCGAGCCATCGCCGAGGATGGTGGCCCCCGATACGCCATCGACACGCCGGTAGTTGGTCTCGAGCGACTTGATGACGACCTGCTGCTGCCCGAGCAGGTCGTCGACAAACAGGCCCACGCGGCGGCCTTCGCCTTCGACGATCATGAGCAATCCCTCGTGCAGCTCCTGGGTGCGGGGCCTGACTCCGAACAGCCGGTGCAGACGGATGACCGGCACGTACCCGTCGCGGAACAGGAAGACCTCGCCCTCGCCCGCCAGCCGGTTGACCATGGCCGGCTTGAGCTGCAGCGATTCGATGATGGTCGTGAGCGGCACGATGTAGGTCTCGCTGCCCACCGCCACCGACTGGCCATCCACGATGGCCAGCGTCAGGGGCAGCGTGATGGTGAAGCAGCAGCCCTTGCCGCGTTCGGTGCGGACATCGATGGTGCCGCCCAGCTCCAGGACATTGCGGCGGACCACATCCATGCCCACGCCGCGCCCGGAAACATCGGTCGCCTGGTCGGCAGTCGAGAAACCGGCGGCGAAGATGAGGTCGCAGATCGCAGCCTCATCGGGTGTCTCGCTGGGACCGACGAAGCCCCGCTCGCGGGCTTTGGCCAGGATGCGGTCGCGGTTCAGTCCGGCGCCGTCGTCACGCACTTCGACCGTGATGTTGCCGCCCTTGTGATAGGCATTCAGGTGGACCGTGCCCGCGGCGGGCTTGCCGGCAGCCATGCGCACGTCCGGTCTCTCGATGCCGTGGTCGATGCTGTTGCGGACGAGATGCACGAGCGGATCGCCGATCTTCTCGAGTACCGTCTTGTCCAGCTCCGTGTGCTCGCCCGTGAGCTTGAGTTCAATATCCTTGCCCAGCCGCTGACCCAGGTCGCGGACCATGCGCGGGAAGCGGCTGAAGACGAAGCTGATCGGGAGCATGCGCACCCGCATCACTCCTTCCTGGAGTTCGCGCACATTGCGCTCGAGCTGCGCGAGTCCGGAGCGCAGCTGCTCGGCGAGCGGACCTTCGATGCTCGTCCCCAGCTGGCTGAGCATGGACTGGGTGATCACGATCTCGCCCACGGTGTTCATGATCTCGTCGATCTTGTCCGTGCTGACCCGGATGGAGCCGGATTCGCTGCCCGCCTGCGCCCCGGCGGGTACCGGTTGTGCCGCCCTGATGCGGTCTGGCTCGCCCGGGTCGTCGACAGCGGCGGCTGCGCGAGGGGCGGCTTCCGGAACAGAAGCCGCCCCGCCACGAGTCATCCCTGCGTCGAGTGCAGTGATTTCCAGGCTGCAGTCGCCCTCGGCCCATTCGAACACCTGGGCCACGACGTCACTCGTGACCTCGCTGGTCAACACCAGGCGCCACGCCAGGTGGCAGTCTTCAGGATTGATCTCAGGGAGTGGCGGCAGCCTGTGCAGATCGGCTTCCACGGTGAGCGAGCCCAGTTCCTCAAGCTCGCGCAGGATGCGCAGCGGATCGTTCCCGTGCAGCAGCAGGTGCGGATACGGGCGGAAGCTGATCTGCCAGCGGTGCTGATCGGGCGCGCGTGCGGTGATGACAACCGGTGCGGGGGCCGCAGGCGCAGGTGCCGGCTCGGGTGTCTGGCTTTTCTGCACGATTGCAAGTTCAAGGTCGAACTGCAGGTCGGCCACACGCTGGGCATCGATCGGCGTCTTGTGCTGGACGGCGCGCAGCATCTCGCGCATCACATCGACCGACTTCAGCAGCAGGTCGGATAGCGGCCGCGTCACCTGCATGCGTCCGCCGCGCAGTTCGTCGAGCAACGTCTCAAGCGTGTGGGTAAAGGACGCGACTTCCGTGAAGCCGAAGGTCGCACTGCCCCCCTTGATGGAATGGGCAGTGCGGAAAACCGTGTTGACCAGCTCTGCCTCGGGATTGCCCGGGTTGAGCTTGAGCAGTGCGGCTTCCATGGAATCAAGCGCCTCGAGGGCTTCCTCGAAGAACGCGTCGTGGAACTGCTCGAGATCGAGTGCCATGCGGGCTACCCTGCGCCGGCAAGGCCAAGCGCCGCCGACAACCCGAGCAGGCTGGCTGCCCTTGCAAGCGGCTGGCTGTGCCCGCTAAACAGAGTGGAACGGCCGGCGCGTTGCCGATCGCGCACGAAGGCGACCAGCAGCTGGAGACACACGGTATCGACGCGTTCGACAGCGGCGACCTCGATACTCACTGACCCAGGCTGTTCGAGTCCGGCCAGCAGCAGGGCTTGCATGGCTTCAGCGCCACGCGCCGTGCAGTCGGCGGCCAGCGTGAGGGGTGCTGCTCCGGCTCCGGACAGCCGGGCACGGCGCGGAATGCGCTTCTCTGCGGCACGGTGGGTCATCTTCCCTGCTTTCATGACTTCGATCTGGGACCTGGCTGGCGCTCGCAAGCTCGCTGCGGAAACTAAGGGTTACGAAGAGCGCTATCGGCCCGTGGTTCAGTGGCTTGAGACACGGCAGCGCCATTCAGGGAAAAGACTCAAGCATCCGCCCCTCCCGGCCGATAAGGGTGATCAGCATCACAGTCGACGAGCCGCATGCGTATCGAACTCGCCCCACCAGCCAGCCTCGGCCTGCTCGGCCGCGCCCCGGGAATGATCCCGGAATGGCGCGTGGGCGCCGTGGTCGAGGTCATCGCCGTGCGGGACGCGACCACCGGCCAGCTGTGGCTGAATCTCGGCCAGACGCGTTTGCCCGCCCGCGTGGCTTCGGGCGATCCCAACGGACCCGCCCATGGCGAGGCACTGAAACTCAGGGTGTTGCGCAACAGTCCGGTGCTGGCGTTCGAAGCCATCGAGACGCAAGCCCCAGAGGCCGACCTGGCGAGCGAAGCGCTGCGTCGCCTGCTCCCGCGGCAGTCGAGTCCCGCTGCACTGCTGGCAAGCCTCGGTGCCCTGATGGGCCAAAGGGAACTCGCGGAGCAGCTGCCGCAGCGGATCGCGGTCAGTGCCGCCCGCCTGTGGAATGCACTTACGCCGGCGGCGCAGATGACCGACCCCGCCGGGCTCGCGACTGCCCTCAACCGGTCGGGACTGTTCATGGAGAACCAGCTCGCCACGGCTTCGGGGCGGGCGCTCAAGGAGGTTCCGCTCACGGACCTGAAAGCCTTGCTGCTGGGCCTCAAGGAAACGCTGGCCCGGCACGACCTGCCCGTTCGTTTGCCGCAACCAGGGGAACCCGCGGCGCCGCTGCCGCTGCTCCGTGGTTCCTTCCTGCCGCTCCCGTCACAGGCGTCGCCCCTGGCCAACGCCACTTCGCCCGCAATCGCAGCCGAGACCCTGGCACGCGAGACCGACGGAGCGCTGGCGCGACTCACGGCGACGCAACTCATCAATACGGCCGCAGGCGGCCTCGCCTGGCTGGTCGAGATCCCCATCCGTCACGACAACGAGGCGCGGATGCTGCGCTTCCGCTTCGAACGGGAATCCGCACGCGATGAGGGCGAACCCTCGGGCTGGACTGTCGAGGCGGCACTCGAACTCGGCAACAAGGAGTCCGTGCACGCCCGTGTCTCGTTGCGCCAGCGACGGATATCCGTGCTGCTGCGTTCGGACGTACCGCAGATGGTCGCTCGGCTCAAGGCCAACGCAGGCCAGCTCACGGCAGCCCTCGAATCCGCCGGTCTCAACGTGGACCAGGTCTTGTGCCTGCACGGTCTGCCGGTGGACGATGCCGGCCAGTCCCGCGCCCGCCTCGTGGACACCCGCGCATGATCCGCCATGTTCCCGGCCAACCCGTCGCGGTGGCGCTCCACTACCACGGTGAACGTGCTCCCAAAATCATCGCGAAAGGCGGCGGCGCGGTGGCGGAACGAATCGTTGCCACGGCAAAGGAACACGGTGTGCCCTTGCAGGAAGATGCGGAGCTCGCTGCTGCGCTGTCGCAACTCGACCTCAACACGGAAATTCCACGCGATCTCTATGTCGCGGTGGCGGAGGTGTTGAGGTTTGTGTGGGGGCTTGAGAAGAAGTAAACCAGCCGACTTTGTCGGCAAGCAAGCCGCTGGCAGGCAAGTCGCTTCGCGACAGCGAAGCCTGCCGGCAGGCCAGACTCTGACTTGCCGTCAAGCCTACCTGTCGTAAAGCGTACGACCTGCCGAACCGCATCAACAAGAACGGCACCAGCACCTACGCGCAGTTCTACTACGGGGCCCGCCGCGATCGGTACAAGCAGGTGGCCGTCACGCCCGCTGGCGGGCCGTTACCAGCTGGAACGGAAACCACCCTCTACGTCGGAGGCATATTTGAGCGGGTGACCAAGCCCTCGGGGGTGATCGAGTTCAAGCACTCGATCCTGGCGGGCAGTGAGGCGGTGGCGATCCGAACCCTCCGCAGCAACGGCACGAACGACACCCGCTACCTCCAGAAGGACCATCTCGGCAGTGTCGATGCCCTGACGAACGAGTCGGGCAGCGTGGTGATGAAGCTGTC
>JANNNQ010000172.1:0-17087 GCA_031398625.1 Pseudomonadota bacterium | reverse complement strand
GAGCGGCTGAAACAGATGGTGGTTCTGCCGGTCGATGAGGATGACTTCGATGCCGGACACGTTGCCCAGCCGCTTGGCTGCGTTGAGCCCGGCAAATCCCCCACCGAGAATGACAACTCGCGTGGCCATAGGCCTGCAAGTATAACGGCCGGCGATCACTGCCGTCTCTTCTTGCATTACACTCCATCGGCCACATCTATCTTCGATGCAGACTGAACGCCCATGAATCTCCGGGACCTTCGCTACCTCGTCGCACTGGCTGATACGCGGCACTTCGGGCATGCGGCAGAGCGCTGCCACGTCAGCCAGCCCACGCTGTCGGCGCAGATCAGGAAGCTCGAGAACTATCTCGGCGTGGAATTGATCGAGCGACAGCCGCGCCGCATCTCGCTCACCGACATGGGTGAGAAGGTCGTGGCCCGCGCACGCCGCCTGCTGCAGGAGGCAGACGAGATCCAGGCGCTGACCCGCAAGGAAGGCGATCCGCTGTCAGGCAAGTTGAAGGTGGGACTGATCCCCACCATCGGGCCGTACCTGCTGCCCCTCGTGGCCCGCAAGCTGCACAAGCAACTGCCCAAGCTCAAGCTGATGCTGTACGAATACCGGACGGCGGTGCTGCTCGAGCGGCTGCACAATGGCGAGATCGATCTCGGCATCCTCGCGTTGCCGGTCGAAACCGATGGGTTCGACGTGGAAGTTCTCTACGAGGAGGAGTTCCTGCTCGCCCTGCCCAGCGATCATCCGCTCACGAAAAAGCAACGGGTCAAGCCCGATGATCTTCCCGGTGAGACCCTGCTGCTGCTGGAGGACGGCCACTGCCTCCGCGACCAGGCGCTCGAAGTCTGCAGCCGGGTCGATGTGCGCGAAAGCCAGGACTACCGTGCCACCAGCCTCGAAACGCTGCGACAGATGGTCGCTGCCGGATTGGGCGTAACCCTGTTGCCGGCACTGGCCGCCAGCGGACCTTTTGCCTCCAACCGGACCCTCACCACACGCTCCTTTGCCCAGCCTGTCCCGACCCGTACGGTCGGGGCGATCTGGCGCAGAAGCAGCACGCGCCTGCCCGCGATCAGGGGAGTGAGCGGCATCATTCATACGGCAATGGCACAATAGCGCCGACTCTCCAACCTGCGGCGGCTGCCCATGAAACCTTTTTCCGTTGCGACGATGCTTACAGTGCTGGCATGGGTGCTGCCAGCCGGGGTACCCGTGCGTGCGGCAGAGACGCCTGCCCACCACATCGAAGTGATCAGTCCCTGGGCACGCGCCACTCCCCCTGTGGCGAGCATGGGTGCCGCGTATCTCGAGATCAGGGTCCCGGCAGCCGATACGCTGGTCAGCGCCCGAACCCCGGTGTCGGAGCGCGTCGAGATCCATGCAACCCAGGAGAACAATGGCGTGCTGCAGATGCGGCCCCTGCACTCCATTCCCATCACGCCCGGGAAGCCGGCCGAGCTGGCGCCCGGCGGCACGCATCTCATGCTGGTGGGCTTGCATGCGCCGCTGGCAGCGGGAACGAGCTTCCCGCTGACATTGAAGTTCGAACGCGCCGGTGAAGTCTCCGTGCAGGTCAGCGTTCTCAAGGACGCTCCTGCCGCACGGCACGCGCACTGATCCGGGTACTAGCATGAGCCGCAAGCCGCAAACACCCCCTGCGGCGGCCGTTCCTTCGATCAACAGCCTCCACGACGATGCCGTCGTCGCGCAGCTGCGCTCCGGCGAGAACGCGGCTGTCCTGGGTGCCTATTTCGGTGAAACGGAGTACCGCGAGCTGCGCAAGCTCGCCCAGGCGGCTGCGAGCCGGCAGGTACGGGGCGGGCCACGGGTATTGATCCTGCCTGGCATCATGGGATCGAAGATCGGCAGGCCCGGCCGTCTGCGCGACGATATCCTCTGGCTCGATCCGCTTGAGGTGATGACGGGGAAGCTGGTCGATCTCGCGCTCCCCAAGGGCAAGAACCTCAAGGCCGTCGGCGTCATGCTGTTCGGTTACCTGAAGCTCAAACTGACACTGCGGATCGCGGGCTTCGACGCGAGCTTTCATGCCTACGACTGGCGACAGAGCCTCGAGCTCCTGGGCGGGGAGCTGGCCGCCAGGATCGCAAAGGACCGGGCACGATCGGTGATGCTGGTTGCCCACAGCATGGGCGGACTGGTAGCACGTGCTGCCATGCGGACCGCGTCTGGCGAGCGGATCACCCGCGTGATCGAGCTCGGCACGCCCAACTACGGATCCTATGCCCCGGTCCAGGCATTGCGGGCGACGTATCCCACCGTTCGCAAGATTGCGGCCCTTGACCTGCATCACTCTCCCGAACAGCTGGCAGAGAAGGTGTTTCGTACCCTGCCCGGCCTGTACCAGATGCTTCCCGCACCCGAGCGCTGCGAGGGACTCGACTTCTTTGATCCGAAATCCTGGCCGAAGGACGTACTCGCACCGGATGCAAGGATCCTCGACGAGGCGCGCCGCGTTCAGGCATCGCTCGCCCCTGCAGATGAGAGATGCTGCCTGGTGGTGGGCGTCAACCAGGAAACGGTCACCAGTGCAAAACGCGCCCAAGGCCTGTTCGAATACACGATCACGCTGGATGGGGATGGCACGGTGCCCCGGGCGCTCGCCGAGTGGCCCAGGGCGCGCACGTGGTTCACCGAGGAGTCCCACGGCGGACTCACCAACAACGCGCAGGTCGGTGCGACTGTGGCCGATCTGCTCATGACAGGGGATACCACCCGCTTGCCCACCGCCCGGTCACGCAAGCGGCATGTGGTCGTCGGCAAGATCCGCGATTCGACCCTCCGTCGCAGCGTAACGGGCAAGGTGCGCTGGACGGATCTCTCGCTCGAAGCGCGCCGCAAGATTCTCGAGCCGGTGATCTCTCCGGAGTTCCACGGCCAGGCGATGGCAACGCCGGTCCGCACTACGCCGGCACCGGCGCCGCAACCGCGACTGATCGACAGCCAGCATCGCCGACGATCGCTGGAGATCCGGCTCGCCTGCGGCAGCATCACGGAAGCCCAGGCCCAGGCGCTGGTCCTTGGTGTCTTCAGGGGCGTCGAACCCGGCGGGGCCGCCGCGGCCATCGATCAACGCCTGGATGGCGCCGTAAAGGAATTCACGCTGCGACGGATGTTCTCGGGCAATCGCGGCGAAGTGTTCGTGCTGCCCGCCGGGCGCAGTCAGTTGCCCGCCGACATGGTCCTGCTCGCGGGCCTCGGCGATTTCGATCGCTTCGATGCAGCAGCCCAGCAGTTCGTCGCCGAGAACGTGGTGCGGACCTTCCTGCGCACCCAGGTCGACGACTTTGCGTCGGTGCTGCTCGGTGCGGGTTCGGGAGTCAGTGTCGAAACAGCGCTGGCCAACCAGATCGGTGGCTACTTCCGTGCACTGAAGGAACACGATGACGAGCATCGCCTGCGCCGCATCACGCTTGTCGAGTACGATCGGGCCAAGTGCGAAGCGATACGGCAGGCGCTCTACACGCTCTCGGCCACCCCCCTGTTCGACGACATCGAAGTGCTGTTCGATGAGGTCGAGCTGCCTACTGTTACCTCGCCGGTGGCGGACACCGCGCCACGACACAGGCGGGCCGATCAGCGGTTTGCCTACCTGATCGTGGCGCAGGATGGGCCAGCAACGAAGCAGCTGGGTTTCCGCGCATCCGTACTGACATCGGGAGCCAAGGCGGCAGTGCTGACAGGTACCAGGACAGTCTCCCGGCAGCAGCTGGCGCAGCACCTGAAGCGGATCGCACGCAGCGATTTCACTTCGCGACGCCTGCGGACCTACGGCGAAGCCTTGAGCGAGCTGCTCCTGCATCGCGACGTACTCGCCGCGCTGGAAAGCGTCCGGTCCCATCACCTGGTCGTCGTTCATGACAGTGCTGCGGCCAGCGTGCCCTGGGAAACCCTCTGCGTGAACGGTCGCTTCCCTGCGGCCAGCGGAGGATTGAGCCGGCGCTATGCAGCCGAGAATCTCTCGGTCGCGCGCTGGCGAGAGGTGCGGCGGCATGACGCGATGCTCGACGTCCTGCTCGTGATCAATCCGACCGGCGACCTTGAGGGCGCAGCAGCGGAAGGTGACCGGCTCAAGGCCCTGCTGGCAAGGGAGCGACGAATCCGTATCGTCGAGATGCGCGGCGCCGATGCCACCCGCGAGCGGCTGCTGGAAGCGTTCCGGTCCGGTCGCTACGACGTGCTGCACTACGCGGGCCATGCGTTCTTCGATGCGGAACAGGCCGGCCGCAGCGGCATCCTGTGCGCCGACCAGAAAGTGCTGTCGGGCGCAGATCTGACGAACATCGCCGAGCTGCCAGCACTCGCTTTCTTCAATGCCTGCGAAGCCGGTCGCATTCGCAGCGGCAACCGCTTCTCGGAAGACGCGGGTGTTCGCCTGCGGGGCAACGTCAGCCTCGCGGAAGCCTTCCTGCGTGGCGGTGTCGCCAACTACGTGGGCACCTACTGGCCGGTAGGTGACATGGAAGCGGGCAGGTTCTCACTGACTTTCTACCGGGCCCTGGTGCGTGGCGACTCCATCGGCAAGGCACTCAATGCGGCGCGCACTGCGGTGCGAAAGCTCGGCTCCGTCGACTGGGCCGACTACATCCACTACGGCAGCTACGATTTCGCGCTCAAGCGACGCTGACGGCTCGAAGGCTGAACGGGTTGTAATCTTCCGGTGCTTGCGTTTCGCGAGCGAACATCGCTAGTCTGCACATGAGCTTGTGCGCGCAGACATCTTGCGCTGCGCCACAGGCGGTCAGCCAGGGGGTTTTGCCTTTACCGGTTATCCCGTCAGGTTGAGAGTCGAGACGGGGGATCGAGTGAGGGCCTTAGAATAAGGCCACGCACACGTGGAACCGACCGATGTTCGCAACCCGGAACACTTCCACCGGGTTGTGGACTGCCAATGGGCGTGCCCTGCACATACCGATGTGCCGGAATACATACGCCTCATCGCCCAGGGGCAGTTCACCGCAGCCTATCTCGTCAACCGCGTTTCCAACGTCTTTCCCGGCATCCTTGGTCGTGTCTGCGACCGGCCGTGCGAGCCCGCATGCCGTCGCGGCCGGGTGGAGGCCGAGCCGGTCGCCATCTGCAGGCTGAAGCGGATTGCCGCTGATCATCGCGACGAAGTGGCACACCTCCTGCCCAAGGCGCCACAGCAGAAGAACGGCAAGCGCATTGCCTGCATCGGCGCAGGCCCCGCCTCGCTCACGGTGGCCAACGATCTCGTTCCTCTGGGTTACGAGGTGACGGTGTTCGAGAAATGGGGCCAGGCCGGCGGGCTCATGCGCACGAACATTCCCTCCTTCCGCCTGCCTGCGGGCGTCCTGGATGAAGAGATTCGCTACATCATCGACATGGGAGTCGACCTCCGCCTGGGCACGCCGGTCGCAAGCCTCAAGGACCTGCTCCAGTCAGGCGGGTTCGATGCCGTGTTTGTCGGCAGCGGCGCACCCAAGGGCAAGGACCTGCAGCTTCCGGGCCGTGAAGGGACGGAGCGGATCCACATCGGCATCGACTGGCTGGAGTCGGTTGCCTTCGACCACATCAAGAGCATCGGTGAACGGGTACTGATCATCGGCGTAGGCAACACGGCCATGGATTGCTGCCGTTCGTCGCTGCGCCTCGGTGCCAAGAGCGTGAAAGTGATGGCCCGCAAGCCGCGCGGCTTCTTCAAGGCCTCCGAGTGGGAGCTGGAGGATGCGGAAGAAGAGAATGTCGCCATCGTCGTCAACCACTCGCCGAAAGCCTTCATTACCGAAGGCGGCAAGCTGACAGGCATGCTGTTCGAGGAGATGGAGTACGACCTGGTCGAGGGTCGCATCACGGCCGAGCGGGTGAAGGGGGAAGTATTCATACCCTGCGATGACGTGATCCTGGCCATCGGCCAGGAGAATGCATTTCCCTGGATCGAGCGTGATCTTGGCATCGAGTTCGACAAGTGGAATGTTCCCAGGGTGGATGCCGCCACCCACCAGTCGACGTTGCCGCAGGTGTTCTTCGGGGGCGACGCCGCATTCGGTCCGAAGAACATCATCTGGGCCGTGGAGCACGGGCACCAGGCCGCCATCTCAATCGATCGTTACTGTTCCGGAGTCGCCGTGACGGACCGGCCAACGGTCGAGATGACACTGGCAAGCCGCAAGATGGGCATCCATGAATGGGCCTACCAGAACGACTACAGTCCGGTGGAACGGCGGCTGATGCCGCACGTGAGCCTGAAGGAGCGCTTCCGGAAACTGAACATCGAAGTCGAGCTGGGCTTCACCGCGGAACAGGCCGAGGCAGAGGTGCAGCGTTGCCTCAACTGCGATGTGCAGACGGTGTTCGACGCCAAGCTCTGCATCGAATGCGATGCGTGCATCGATGTCTGTCCCGTGGATTGCCTGACAATGACGGCCAACCGGCCAGCAGACGAATTGCGGCAGCACCTGAAAGCCCCTGCCGCCAACAAGACCCAGCCCTTGTACGTCTCGTCGGCGCTCAAGATGACGGGCCGCGTGATGGTGAAGGACGAAGACCTTTGCGTGCACTGCGGACTGTGTGCGGAACGCTG
This sequence comes from Pseudomonadota bacterium, assembly GCA_031398625.1. GTDB lineage: Bacteria > Pseudomonadota > Gammaproteobacteria > Steroidobacterales > Steroidobacteraceae > CAIUGU01. Next base: position 10,528 of record JANNNQ010000172.1, on the reverse strand, counting down.
TCCGACGGCCGCCTGGGACATGCAGAAATCAACCATCCACATCCCGCATGCCGGCGACGGAACCCCATCATGGCCGAAGCGCAAGACAGCCTGAGAGACCCAAGGAAAGGCGGCGTCAACGATTTCGTCATCAAGCTGGCGAACGTCAACGGCACCGGCTCCGCGAGTGCCAATACGCTGCTGATGAAGTCCATCTTCCGGATGGGCATCCCCGTCATGGGGAAGAATTACTTCCCTTCCAACATCCAGGGTCTGCCCACCTGGTACGAAATCCGGGTCAGCCGCGAGGGCTACGTCGCCCGCTCCGGCCGGGTAGACCTGATGGTCGCGATGAATGCGGAAACCTACGCCCGCGACATCAGGGAGCTGAGCCCCGGCGGCTACCTGCTCTATGACTCGACGTGGCCGCGTTCAACGGTCCTGAAGCGCGATGACATCACGGTCCTCGGCGTGCCCCTCTCGAAGCTGGCCAACGAGACATTCAACGGCGTGCGCAATCGCATCCTGCTCAAGAACGTCATGTATGCCGGCGTCCTGGCGGCGCTGCTCGATATCGACATGGAGGTCGTGCGCGGACTGCTGAAGGAAAGCTACGGGGCCAAGCAGGCTCTGCTCGATTCCAACAGCAAGGCTTTCGACCTGGGGTACGCGTACGCGAAGGAACACTTCGCTTGTCCGCTGGCCTTCCACCTGGAGCGGATGGACAGCACGGCCGGGCACGTCATGATCGACGGCAACACCGCCGCAGGCCTTGGCTGCCTGTATGCCGGCGCAACCGTCGGCGCCTGGTATCCCATCACTCCCTCGACCTCGTTGATGGATGCGTTCAAGGGCTTCTGCGCGAAGTGGCGCGTCGACCCGGAGACCGGGAAACACAACTACGTCATCGTGCAGGCGGAGGACGAGCTGGCTGCGATTGGAGTCGTGGTCGGCGCTTCCTGGAACGGGGCACGCGCCTTCACACCGACGAGCGGTCCCGGCATCTCCCTGATGAACGAGTTCATCGGCCTCGCGTACTACGCGGAGATACCGGCGGTCATCTTCGATGTGCAGCGGGTGGGGCCCTCGACCGGCATGCCGACTCGCACCCAGCAATGCGACCTGCTCATGTGCGCCTATGCCTCGCACGGCGATACCCGGCATGTGCTGCTGTTCCCGGCAAACCCGGAGGAAGCCTTCTACATGGCCGCGCAATCGTTCGATCTTGCGGAGCGGCTGCAAACACCTGTCTTCGTGCTGCTCGACCTCGACATCGGCATGAACGACTGGATGTGTCGTGAACTGCAATGGGATGACAACTGGCAACCGGATCGGGGCAAGGTGCTGACTTACGACGAAATCGAGGCGTTGCCGAAGTTCCACCGCTACCTCGACAAGGATGGCGACGGCATTCCGGCCCGCACGCTGCCGGGAACGCATCCGAAGGGCGCGTACTTCACCCGCGGCTCCGGCCACAACCAGTACGGCGGCTACACAGAGGATTCCGCTGACTACCAGATCGTGCTCGATCGTCTCAAGGCCAAGTTCGAGACAGCCAAGGCGCTGGTGCCCAGGGCGCTGACGAACGGTACGATGAGTCGCGATATCGGGATCGTGTCGATTGGCAGTTGCGATGGGGCCGTGCGGGAAGCCCTCGATATCCTCGCCCGGCGGGGCATCCATGCCGATTACCTGCGGGTCCGGGGATTTCCATTCGGCACGGAAGTCGAGGACTTCCTGGCTTCTCACCCTCTGCTGTTCGTGGTCGAGCAGAATCGCGATGCCCAGTTGCGTTCCCTGCTCACGCTGGAGACCCCGGTCGAGAAAGCCCGGCTGCGCTCCATCCTCCATTACAGCGGCCTGCCGATTTCCTCCGATTGCATTGTCGAGGGCGTGGTGGCCGAGCTTGCCGGTACGCTGCCATCCCGGGTCGCAAGCGGCTGACAAGGAAGCCCCATGTCCTTCATCGCGAAACCGAAAGTCGCCCACCCGTCCCTGCCACGCAACGAGCTCGGGCTGACCCGCCGCGACTACGAAGGCGGGATGTCGACGCTGTGTGCGGGCTGCGGCCATGACTCGATTACAGCCGCATTGGTCGAGGCCGTGTGGGGACTGTCGCTGGTCCCGCAGAACATCGTGAAGCTGTCGGGTATCGGCTGCTCTTCCAAGACGACAGCGTACTTCGTCAGCGGCGCACACGGCTTCAACGGCGTCCATGGGCGGATGCCTGCCATCGCAACCGGGGCAATCGCGGCGAACCGGGATCTGCACTATATCGGCGTGTCGGGCGATGGCGATACGCTGTCCATTGGCTTCGGACAGTTTGCCCATGCCATCCGCCGCAACATCAACATGCTGTACGTCTGCGAGAACAACGGCGTGTACGGCCTGACGAAGGGCCAGTTCTCGGCATCGGCCGATATCGGTACGCGGGCCAAGAAAGGGGAAGTCAACCAGCAGCCCCCGATCGATCCGGTGCTCGCAGCCTTGAGCCTCGGCTGCACTTTTGTCGCCCGCAGCTTCTCCGGCGACAAGGAACAGCTGGTGCCGTTGCTGAAGGCGGCCATGAGTCATCCGGGGTTCGCACTGGTCGACGTCCTGTCGCCCTGCGTGACCTTCAATGATCACGAGGGCTCAACCAAGAGCTACCAGTTCGTGCGCGATCACTACGATGAGCTGGTGCACGCCGACTTCGTCCCGGCCCGGACCGAAATCACGGCGTCTTACGCTGCGGGCGACCTGATGCCGGTCACGCTGCATGACGGCAGCCAGCTCCGCCTCCGCAAGCTCGATCCGTCATACGACCCGACGGATCGAGGCAGTGCCTATGGATTCATCCGTGCCAAGCAGGACCTGGGCGAGTACGTTACCGGCCTCATCTACATCGACGAACAGAGCCCGGACTTCCATGCAGTCCAGGGCACAGTCGAAGCCCCGATGAACCGCCTGCCTTACGGCAGGCTCACTCCGGGGAACGCCGGACTGCAGAAGATCCTGTCGAGATACCGCTAGAAAAAGCGGGAGCTGCCTTCAGGCAGCCCCGCCGTCCTTGCCGATGGACGCCGGTCGATCCGTCAGAACGAAGCCTTGAGCGTCAATCCGTACGTCCGCGGATCACCAGGCTGGCCGACGACAAGCCCCGTGCTGCTCGCCTGGGTCGACAGGAGCTCGAAGTACCCCTCGTCGAAGGCGTTGCGGACCCAGGCATACACGTCCCAGCCCTTTTCGGTCCGGTATCCCAGGCGGAGGTTCGCGAGTGAGTACCCTTCGATATCCGTATAGGCCGAACGCGACGGGTTGGAGGAGAACTTCGAGCGGTAGCTGCCATCGAAGCCGAGATAGGCGGCACCCGGTTGCCCCAAGAGTTGCGCCGGCAGGGTGTAGTCAAACCCGTACGAGAGCGCGACCTTCGATATCCCGGGCAGCCACTGGCCCGAGATATCGCAGAACGGCGGGCTGAATCCACCTGGCGTGCCGGCGGGGCTCGCCGGATTCGCTGCCGTTGCCGTCGTGCCTCCAGACAGTTCGGGCGGGCACGGAGCGTCGGGGAATTCCACGTACTCGTGATCCGTGAATGCAGAGTTGAGGTAGAGGTTGAGCCGGTCGCTTACCCGTGCCGAGAGATCCGCTTCCAGGCCACGGACGCGGATCTTGTCGGCATTGGCCAGGTACCCGCGGATCACGTTGGCCTGGCTGTTGGTGACCGTTGCCTGGTACTCCGAGATCTCGTCCCAGAACGCAGAGAGGTTCAACGTCACTGTGCGGTTCAGCCACTGCGTCTTGAGACCGGCCTCGTAGTGGTTGACTTCCTCCGGCTGCACGGTTGCCACTGCGGTGATCGGCGCATTGTTCGCGTCGAGAGGCAGGCCGGAAAGGTTGATTCCGCCCGACTTGAAGGAACGCGCGTAGGTCACGTAGCCCAGGATGTCGCTCGAGAAGTCGTAGGACACCGAGAAGTCACCCGAGAGGTTGGTGTCATCGAACTCGGGCTGGTAGCTCTGTGGTGCCAACACTCCCAGCTGCGCTGCCGTCAGCGCCGTGTTGGTGCCGTTGGTCACGGTCGCAATGTACTTGCCTTCCTTCTTGTCATAGTTGAAGCGCAGGCCGGGCTGCACCCGCAGATCCTCGGTGACATGCCAGGTTACCTGGCCGAACGCGGCGGCACTGGTGTTCTTGAGGCCGATGTCGTTGCTGGAGCGCAGCCCGTCGAGAATCGCCGGGTTGTTGCCGTTCGGATTCGCGAGCAGCCACCGGCTGGCCAGGGGTCCCTGGGCCTGGAGGCCATCCGTATCGACGGTCTGGTAGAAGCCATATACGCCGGCCACATAGTCGATCCGGTCGCTGCTGGCTGCATACCGCACTTCCTGCGTCCACTGGCGTTGCTTCGACGGATTCTGCGACAGGGTGGTGATCGGCAATCCGATGAAGTCGCGATCGTTGGCCGGATACCAGTCCCACTTGCGATAAGCGGAAACCGAAGTGAGCTGCCCGGGTCCCACGTCCCATTCGACCAGTACCGATCCGCCCCCGAACATCTGTTCGGCCGTGAGTTCGGCATCGAGATCGGTCAGCCGGTCAAACGGATCGAGGCTCGGCGGAGCGTAGTTGTTCGACGCGGCAGCCAGCGCTGCATACTGGCGAGCCAGGGGGCGCTGGGTTGCCCCCGTGCGCACATAGATCTGGCCATAGCCGACCGGATCCTGGTGCGTGTAGTCCGCGGCGAACGTGACGTCGAGCCCGTCTTTCACGCGCCACAGGAGCTGTCCCTTGAAGCCGAGGTTGTCGAGCTCGTTGATATGCTGGTCGCTGGTCACGTTGTAGATCGTGCCATCCCGCGACGTGTACGAAGTTGCAAGCCGGAACGCCAGCTTGTCATCGATCAGCGGCGCGGAAAAGGAACCCTTGGCCTGGGTGAAGCCGAGATTGCCGTACGTCACCTCGGCACGGCCTTCGGGCACGAAGCTCGGCTTGCGTGAAGTCACGTTGATGGCGCCTGCGGTCGTGTTCTTGCCGTAGAGCGTGCCCTGCGGCCCACGCAGCACTTCCACCTGTTCCACGTCGAGGAAATCGAACGTCGTGGCAGCGGCGCGCGAGTAGTAAACCTGGTCGATGTAGATGCCCACGCCCTGCTCGATGCCGTCGTTGGTCAGGCCGAACGGCGCCCCCAGGCCACGGATGTTGGCTGCGGAGTTGCGGGGATTGCTCGAGTAGAACTGGATCGAGGGCTGCAGCTGGGTCAGCTTGCCGACATTGAACGTGCCGGTGGACTCGATGGCTGCCGAGTTCAGTACCGAGATCGCAAGCGGCACGTCCTGTGCCTGTTCCTCGCGGCGCCGTGCAGTCACGACGATGCTGTCCAGTCCGTCGTCGACGGCGGGACTTTGTCCGGCATGAACTGCAACCGGGGCCCCGGTCAGTACGGCAGCAATCGCCGCCGCCAGAACCAGGCCGTGACCTGCCTGCTTGCCAATCATCACTCGCACGCTCATTGGGAACCCCTGTCTGGTGGCCGTTGCCAGACGCTGCCTGGACAAGCAGCGTCGATGGGTCAGCATGCTAGGGAGGGCCCAGTGAGAATGCAGTCGCGGGCCCGTAACAAAGCGGTTACAGGCCACGCTGCGACGGGAGTAACTCGATATTCGAGTGATTGCAGCTGACAGGGAGCGTCCTGGCAGCCGGTATCGAGGCCGATGCATACCGGCAGCGGCTACGCGGCATGCGTAGTCGCTGCCGGCAGGGACATGTCAGCCTGACGGAACCAGCGCCTCTACGTTGAGGCTGGGCTGCGCGAGGCGGGGGCTTGAGCCCTGCCGATTGCAGGTTCCGCTGTCCTTCACTACGCGCACTGCCATTTTTGCGAACACCTGCGTACGCAGCTGCTGCACAAGGTCGCAATCCGTGCGATCCACATGACCGCTGCGAGGCGACAGCCGGACCTGTTTCCATTCCGCAGGCACAGCCTCGCCATAGCTGACATCGAGCCCTCTCTGGTTGCGCACCAGCGCCTTCAGTTCTTCGCGCCCCCGATTGGCTGCCAGCTCCGCCCGGGATTCCGGGGTCTCCTGGACCAGGCTCCTGATCGAGAGCGTGACGCGCGGCGCAGCGTCTGGTCTCGGTGCAAGGCCGGCAGTCGTGCGCCGGAACCCGTCGACACAACTCTGCACCCTGATGCCCAGGGGCTGGGTCGCGCCGAGTTCAGTAAGGATCGCGCGCAGCTTGCGCTCCAATGCATTGCAAGAATAGACACCACCGGACTGGGCGTAATGGAACTGGATTTCCTGTTCCTTCCACACGGCCGGAATGTCATCGGGATCGACGCGACCCCATGCCTGGTACTGGCAAAGCAGGCTGATGGCGCCAACGGCGCAGAGCCCGGGCAAACGGTGAGCAGTTCTTTTTTCCATGACATCACACCTCATTTGCAGTGCACGAAACGCGGCTCCCAGGCCAACGTGCGCGCACAGCGGCTGCAGGCAGGCAGCACAAGGCTACCGTACCCCCAAACGACCCCATGAAATGCGAGACATTCCCGATTTCCTATATTGGAAATTCGGAATGCGTCCCCCGAAACAGAGCGAAGTCTACTCCTTCAAAACGTAAATAGGACTCTGGATTTCTCGTAGACGCTCGCGATGCCCGTGCCATCCCACACATAGGCGAGTGCAGGACCTGCAACGGGAATCGTCACTGCCTGAGGCTTGAATACTGCAACGCATTCGCCGCCTTCGTGCCTGACACTGCGATAGACCAGTCCGCTGGCACCACCTTTGTGCAAGGGTGCGGCGAAGGCCTGGGATACGGAGTAATCGTCGGGGTGATGCACCGACTTGAATCGCGGCCCGCGGATATCCAGCATCGACTTCGCGACTTTTCCCACGTAGGCACGCATGTCGACTTCACCGGGTGGCTGGTTCGTGGCCGCGAGGAAGCGTGCCCGGTGATAGGCCGTCTCGCGCACCGCGGTTTCCAGTTCGCGAGCCGCGTAATAGACCCCGTAGCTGCCATCACTGAAACGACTTGGCCTGCCAGTGTGAGTGAAGGCAGCCATGACAATCGAGCTGCCCGCACCGGTGACGCGTTCTGACGGAGGCACTCGCGGGATCTCACCGGCCTCGTCACGCAACCGGTCGTTCGTGAGACCTTCGAGGTACCACGCCATTTCCATCTGCTTCTCATTGACGATCTTCGCGAAGAAGTTCACCGGCGGGTGCTTCGACGACACGATGCGGTAGATGTGCGGCCAGCGTAAGGTCGCCCGGCGTGGCTCCGGCAGCTTGCGCATCAGCCGCGCTCGGCATCCAGGTAGCGCCGCACGTCGGCAAGATCGATGACCCTGCCACCCCGCATGCGTTCGAGCGCGGACTTGCCACCGAATGGCGCTGCCGTATTCGGCTGCCTGATCCACGCATCTGCAGCCTGGGCAGTGGGCAACAGGATATGCAGCGCCTTGTAGATGCCGAGGATGTAGCTGATGCGCTCCAGCGTGTCCGGTGACAACCGGGCAGCGCGCTCGCTTTTCCACTTGAAGAACGTGGATCGTGCCGGCAACCCGAGCAGTACCCGCTCGTCGTCTGCGCCAAGGCTCCACGCCTCGCTGATGTTGAAGAACGCCGTCAGCGCCGTGGCGCCGAGGTCTTCTTCGCTGAACCGGATCGCCGGATCCGCTTTGGCTGCTTGCATACAGGGAGTCTTGTAATGGACTGATTTACGCTTCAGTCCAATAGTAGACGATATGCGACGGAGGGCCAAGGGCGAGAAAGGCAAAAAGGCGGACAAAGTCCGCCGATCTACCCTGCGGACCTCAATGCATATGCAATCCGCCATTCACCGAGAAATCTGCCCCGGTCGTGAAGCCGGCGTCATCCGATGCCAGCCAGGTAATGATCGAGCCGATCTCGTCAGGCTCGCCGAGGCGCTTCACCGGAATGGTGGCAACGATCTTCTCGAGTACTTCCGGCTTGATGGCACGGACCATTTCGGTTCCGACGTAGCCCGGTGACACGGTGTTGACCGTGACCCCCCTGGACGCGACTTCCTGCGCGAGCGCCATGGTGAAGCCATGGATACCGGCCTTCGCGGTGGAATAGTTCGTCTGGCCGAACTGGCCCTTCTGGCCATTGACCGAGGAGATGCTGATCACCCTGCCCCAGTTGCGCTCGACCATGCCCTCGATGACCTGCTTCGTGACATTGAAGAGGCTGTTGAGGTTCGTGTTGATCACGGCATCCCAGTCGGACTTCGACATCTTGCGGAACACACCGTCACGCGTAATCCCGGCATTGTTCACCAGGATGTCGACCGGACCGACCTCACGCTTCACCTTCTCGAACGCGGCGACGGTCGATTCCCAGTCGGCAACGTTGCCTTCGGAGGCAATGATGTTGAGGCCGAGCGCCTGCATCTCGCCGATCCAGCGGTCCTTGCGCGGCGAGTTCGGTCCGCAGCCCGCAACCACGGTGTGGCCTGCCTGGGCCAGCTTCCTGCAGATGGCAGTCCCGATTCCCCCCATGCCGCCCGTGACGTAGGCGATCCGTTTCTGTGTCATATGAACCTCTGTCAGTCCTTCGAAACCTGATGCCGCCAACTCGCAAGGACGAGTTCCTTGCGATGGCGCCACTATCATAGCGGTGCGTCGTGACTTTATTGCCCGGGAAACAAACTGTTTTTGCTCTTGCAGCGCAAAGAAACCGCATCGCTGCAATGCGGAGTGACCGCTCTCAGCCGAGCGCGTGCAGGATCTGTCGCAACACGAGGTCGGGACTGTCGATGACCTCTTTGCACCAGAAACGCAGGACGCGATAGCCGAAGCGTTCGAGCATCAGGGTTCGATCCGTTGCATCCTGGCTCTGGAACGCACGATGCTCGCTCATGAGTTCGATGACGAGCGCTTTTTCCGGGCAGACGTAGTCCACCACGAACGGCCCGATGGGAGCGCGCCGCAGGAACCGGTGCGGCCGCACGCTCCTGCCCTGCAGCAAGCGCTTCAATACCTGCTCGGGCGTGCGGGCCGGCCCCAGGCGTGCGTGACTTCGATCCCTGAAGACACCGGTGAACATGGGCACAAGCCTAGCTGCATGCAGCCCTCGTGGCAGTACGCATATCTCGCCGATTCGGGCAGATATTCATGCTAATGTTGCCGCGCGACAGCTGCCCGGGGACACGGCTTTTCATGGATCGAGCGTACATCGACTCGCAGGGAATCGTTGATCGTTACCTGTCGGGCGACCTGCTGGTACGAGAAGCCCGCGCTTTCGAGAAGTACTGCCTCGAACATCCCGAACTGCTGGCCCAGTTGCCGATTCCGGTGCGCCTCAAGGCCCGGCTGGCACGCCGGCCCGTCGATGACAGCGAGACGGGCATGTTCCCGGCCATTCCCTCTAGCACCACGCTTGCTGCGGTGGAACTCGCTCCCAGCCAGGACGATGATCTCGCCGCACCGGCCACCTACGGGCCGACACGCAAGCAATGGCTGATGGGGGGCGCGATTGCGGCAGTGGTGGCCGGCACCGGTATCGCCTGGCATTTCATGACCGTCAATGAACTCGAGACGCGGGTGACGGCGTTGAGCAGTTCAGCGGAAACGGCCCGGCTGAAAGCGCCGTCGGGAGTACAGAGCTACAAGCTGATCCCCGGGCGGCAGGGGCCCCAGTCGGCGCCCAGCCTCGCCATCGGCTGGCCCGACCCGCCGCAACTGCTTGAACTGCGGATTGACGTGGGGGAGATCCGCTTCAACGCGTTTTCGCTCACCATCGAGAAGCTGGGCGAAGCCCGTGTCATGCAGATCCGCCGTATGGCTCCCGACTCGAACCGCGAGCTGCGCCTCGCGCTCAACTCGTCTGCCTTTGGTCCGGGCGAGTACCAGATCCAGCTGGAAGGCTATACGTGGCGGGGCGAGCTCGTGGAAGCAGGCTGGATGCGGATCGGCCTGCAGTAAAGCCGGACGCCACGGGGGCAGCGCCTCTTCAAGGCCAGCCCGTGAACATTCCCTGGAGGCGGAGCACCCAGCGGTCGGGGGAGAACCGGCCCAGTGACAACAACACGATCGCGAGCAGCGCACAGCCCTTCACGGCACGATCGGGAGCTGCGCTCGCGAGTGAGGGAACAAGATCGAGGGCCAATGCCAGCGCAGTGAAGATGCCGCCGAGCGCATAGAAGAAATAGCGCGCCCGCCGGACCGATTGCTGTTCAACGTTGCTGCCCGGCGGCCCCGGCATCACGGCGGCTGCAGCGACGACGAGAGATCCGGATGCTCATCGCGCAGTTTCTCGAGCGCGCTCGTGACGGTCCCGACGATCTCACGGGCACATTCATGGGTTCGCGTGATGCCACAGACCTGCACCATGGCCGTGATGAGATAGCCGTTGAGCGGCAGGGTATCCGCGTCGTAGAGCACATTCACCGAGGCGGCGGTCTGCTTCCCGGGATCCTCGACGCTGCCATCCACCGTGGCCACGATGACGACGATCCGGGGGTTGACCACACCGCTCTCATCGAACTGCAGCTGCGGGTTAGCTGAGAGTTCTTCACGCAGTGCAACGGACAACGCCAG
>JANNNQ010000149.1:0-13742 GCA_031398625.1 Pseudomonadota bacterium | reverse complement strand
CCCGAGCCGTTCCGGCCACAGGGGAGTGGCCCCGGTATCACCGGTGAAGCGGGCGCCATCGTCTTCAAGGGTGCCCGACGACGTGAGAACCGAATTGCGTCGAGACCGGATATCTGACCTGTTCGCGATTGGACTTTGTGTACCGGTACATTTCGCCCGCGCTCATGTCGTTCGCGGTTCGAATGAGAAGGAGTCCCCTTTTGACACTTCAGTGACTGGTTTGACCAGCGTCGCCAGCTGGTCAAAGTAGTTGGGAAAGGTCTTGGCCACGCACCGCGGATCGCGCACGTGCACCGGTACGCCACCCGCCGCCGCGAGCGAGAAACACATGGCGATTCGATGGTCGTCATACGTATCTACTTCCGCCTCCAGCCACCGATCTGGCGGATTCATCCGCAACCAGTCGCGACCTTCGTCGACCACGGCGCCCAGCTTGCGCATTTCGGTGGCCATCGCAGTGATGCGATCGGTCTCTTTGACGCGCCACGATCCAATGCCCCGCAGCGTGGTGGGGCCGTCGGCAAAGAGCGCGACGATCGCGAGTGTCATCGCAGCGTCTGGAATCGCGGTCGCATCAAAGTCGAGACCGTGCAAGCGCCCAGCGGCCGACGCCTCGACATGATTCTCACCCACCTCGACGTGCGCGCCCATCGCAGCGAGCGCGTCGGCGAAGCGGATGTCGCCTTGCACACTGTGGCGACCGATACCCTCGACCCTCACCGGCCCGCCTGCGATCGCGCCGAGAGCAAGAAAATACGAGGCACTTGAGGCGTCCCCCTCCACGATCACCCGGGCTGGTGACCGGTATCTTGCGCGCGGAACGCAGTACACCGCACCTTCGCGCGCAACCTTCACTCCGAACCGCTCCATCAGCGCCAGGTTCATCGCCACATAAGGCTGCGAAATGAGTTCGCCAGCGACGCGAATGCGCAGCCCGGAGGCGGGCGCAATCAGCGGCGCCGCCATCAGAAGGCCGCTCAGAAACTGGCTCGAGACCGCGCCGCCGATTTCGACCTCATCCGTCGCCACCGCGGTTGCCTCATCGATCGCCAGCGGAGGGTAGCCGGCAGCGCCTTCGTATCGAATGCGCGCGCCCAGCGCATTGAGCGAGTCGACCAGATCCCCGATCGGCCGTTCGCGCATCCGAGCCACGCCGTCGAGTCGGTACTGGCCACCGGAGAAAGCGAGCGCGGCAGTCAGCGAGCGAAACGCGGTGCCAGCGTTGCCGAGCAAGAGATCGCCGCGTCGTGTCGGCCACCGACCGCCGCATCCATCGACGATGAGCGCGTCGTCGGTCGGTCGCAAGACCACGCCGAGGCTCGATAGCGCCGAGCGCATGACGCGCGTGTCATTGGCGTCGAGCAAGTCGATCAGGGTAGTGCTGCCTTCGGCCAGCGCCGACAGCAACAGAGCTCGATTTGAAATGCTCTTGGAACCCGGCAGCCGAATGCTGCCGCGCGCACTATGGATCGGATCAACCGTCAGGACGGCAGGGCATGGGACCACGTGGCGATGATGCCACGTGAGTCATCGGAACTCCCTAACCGTTAGCGGCCCCAGCAGATGTCCTGAGGCGGATAGGACGTATAAAGGGCCTTATGTTCGGCGGAAGGCTACCGCCCGCAGGCATCGCCCCGCAAATCCGCTTGCCAGGATCCCTTGCGATCCAACTTAACCCCTGAAATCCCCCTCCCATCGTCCGACTCCACCCGTAAGAGAAAATGGCGAGAGAAAATGGTGCCGGTGTTCGGTATTCCGGTTACGGGAGGGGTGTTGCGCCGGGTGAGCTGGCGGAGAATCGGGAGCTCCCGGCACGAAGCCCTCCCGCAAGTCTTGAGCCTTGCTGACCATTCATCCGCATCGCCGGAATGGAAAAGCCGGCATTGATCCCGGCTAGTTCTTGAGCTCGCGAAAAGTCTGCGTATAGCGGACGTTCTGCGTCGCCACCGGCTCGCCATTCTCGAAGCGGGGCCGGTAGAGTGCTTCGCGCATGGCCAGCACGGTTTCGCGCTCCATTCTTTCGGTGGCATCGCTTTCGACGACGCGCAGGTCCTCCACGGCACCTTCTGCAGTGACGGTGAAGTCGACTACGAGCTTGCGTTCGATGACCCGGTCTTCGGGCCGGTCCAGGAAACGCCGCGCGACAGGCGGGTATGCAAAGTCGAGCTGGGTGGGATAGCTCAAGGGATCGCCTGCTGTCGCAGCGCTGGTTGCATCGACTGCCGGTTCCTCGAGTGCGCGACGGTAGTATTCGAGTGCGCGCTCTTCCTGGTCTTTCAGGAAGAACCAGTCACCGGCATCTATCAACGCGGAGCGGAACGCAAGCGGGTTGCGGCGCTCTGTCGTCTCCATGACGTTGATGGCCCTGACCAGCGCCTCTTCTCCCTCCTCGGGCAACCGGGTCCGGCGCAGGGGCCTGCTGATCTGTCCGTCCGGGCCCACCAGCACCTGTCCCGCGTTCGAGAACAGCAATTCGCGCGTGTAACTGCGCGAGAGACTCCGCAAGGGATTGATGAGCCGTGCATCGACGGGCGTGGCCTTGGTCTCGATCAACTCGATTGCCCGGCGATAGAGATGGCGTCCCGATTCGAAATGGCCCCAGCGGGCATACCAGTCGCCGACGAAGTCCAGTGTTTCGGCGAGGCGGATATCGTCGACGCCGAAGGCCTGCTCTGCGGTCTGCAGGATGTAACGGAACTGCTGCTCTGCCTCGACGCCGCGGCCGATCTCCGACAGGCTGTTGCCCAGCTGTTGCCGCAGGCCGCGCTGGCTCAGGTCAAACAGTCCGTTGTGTCGCTGGCTGAGCAGCAGCGCGCGCTCCAGAACCTGCACTGCCTCGGTGTGCCGGTCAGTTGCGGCGAGCGTATAGCCCAGGCCGCGCAAGGGTTCTTCCAGGCTCTCATCCAGTGGGCCTTCTTCCTTCTCGGCCAGCGTGATGGCCGCGATGAAATTGGAAGAAGCATTGTCATATTCGCCCAGAGCGAACTGCACGCCACCGACGCGGGTCAGGGCATCGGTCATCTGCGGCGAGCGCGGGCCTTCGACCTTCGCAATCTCTAGCAATCGCTCGGCAGGCTGCAGGGCATCGGCCCAGCGCTGTTCCTTGACGCTCGCGAGGTACTGGTTGAGCGCGGTGATGCGCTCGGGCTCAACGGGTTCGGCTCCATGGACGTGTGCCGCGCAGGCCAGGAGCACTGCGCAGAAGACCAGGCGGATTGCAGGGGAACTTGCCATGCGGAACCGGGTTCACTGCCTCGATGGGGAGGTCATCCGGATTGTTATGCCGGACCGCGCCCCTGTCAAAACGCACCGCATTAACATTATGTGAGACTGTGAATGTGACACTCCCTCGGCGTGCCCCTGTTACAACGGGGATCGCAGGTCCTGCCGGCCGAAGAGATAGTGCGAGACCCGCCATTCCTGACCTTTCCGGTAGCCCCAGAGTTCCGCGCAGGCCATGAAGAACACCCGCCAGTACACCCACCATTTCCGTGCGGCGGCGGCTCCATAGGTCGCGACGAGCAGGGGCATGACCTCGCTCCTGTGCCGGTCCATGTTGGTGAGCCAGGCTTCACTCGTCTTCTGGTAGTGCTCGCCATCCACGGTCCACTGTTCGAGCAGGCGAACGTCGCGCTGGAACCACGCCAGCAGCGAGTCGCTCGGCATGATCCCGCCGGTGAAGAAATACCGGCCCATCCAGTCGCGCTCGCTTGTGACATCGAAGGGATACGCGTACTGCCGGTGCGTGAAGATATGGACGAACAACGTGGCCTCCGGCCGCATCCAGCCCGCGATACGGGCCAGCAGTGTTTCATAGTTGCGCATGTGCTCGAACATCTCGACCGACACCACGCGGTCGAAGCGCGTCTCCCCGGGGAACGTGAGGACATTGGCGTCACACGTGATCACCCGGATGTTCTGCAGGCCGCGCTCCCGGGCCCGCGCCTCGATGAATTCCCGCTGCGTTCTTGAGTTCGAGACGGCAGTAATTCGCGCCCGCGGATAGTGCTCCGCCATCCACAGGGTCAGCGAACCCCAACCGCACCCCAGCTCGAGGATGTCTTCGCCATCCTGCAAGCGGGCTCGTTCGCACGTGAGCGCCAGCATCCTGGCTTCGGCCGTGTCGAGCGAATCCACCCCGGGATCGAAATAGCATGATGAGTACTTGCGATGGCGTCCCAGCACGAGGGTGAAGAACTCGCTCGGCAACTCGTAGTGCTGTTCGTTGGCTTCGCGGGTATTGATCGCGACCGGGCTCGCCTTGAGTTGGGCGACGAACTGCATGAAGTGCTGCTGTTGCGCTTCGCCCGAGCCCTTGTCCTCTTCGCGCAGCCGTTCGGCTAGCAGCCGGCGGATGCCGAAGCGGATCACCGCATCCGGAAGCAGGTCCCGTTCGAGCAGCCAGAAAGGCAGCGAGGTGCGCTCCGCGTCGGGGGGCGAATCATTGGTAGCGGCCAGTGTCATTTGCGAGTCTCCCGGGGAGAGCGGGGCAGCCATGGAAAGAAGGCATTGGTCGTTGCCTGGTAAGCGCGATAGGCAGCGCCTCGCGAGCGCAAAGCCTGTTCTTCCGTGGGTTTGACGCCCGTGACGTTGATTAGGAAGTGCAGCATCAGGACCGGCATGGCCAGCGCGATCCAGCCGAGCGGCGATGCCAGGGCAAAGAGCGCATAACCGATCCAGATCGTCCATTCGAAGAAGTAATTGGGATGCCGCGAATAGCGCCACAACCCCGTGTTGCAGACCCGGCCCTTGTTGGCGGGATCGCGCTTGAACCGGGCCAGCTGCCGGTCTGCGATGCTTTCACCGAGCAGCCCCGCGGCCCATACGGCGATCCCCGCGAACTCCAGTGCATGCAGTTCCCGGGTGGGGTTCATGCAGGCCAGCAACAGCGGAATGGCAAGAAATACATTGAGCACAGCCTGGAACTGGAAGAACGCAAAGAACTTGAAGTTGAGGTTGCCTTTGGCGCCCCATTCCTCGCGCAACCGGATGTAGCGGCCTTCTTCCGGCTCACCGATGATCCGTTCCGCCAGGTGCAGGGCGAGCCGCACCGACCAGAACGCGAACATGCCCCCGATCAGCCAGCGCCGCACCCACCAGCCATCGGCCAGCAATCCGTACAGCAGCGCGAGCACCGCGAAATTGGCCGACCAGCCGATATCGACATAGCTGAAATTGCGATTGATGAGCCCGAGCAGCCAGAGCACGGCCATGATGACGAACACCAGCAGGAAACCTGCACCCGACAGCAACAGGAGCTCGGCTATCACGAATGCACCGGTGCGGCGAGAGAGGCTTTCTTCTGCTGGTGCGAGAGAACCCGCGTCAGCACGACCGCAATCAGGATGAGCGTGGCCGGTCCTACCGCCAGCCAGCCCAGCACGGCATGGAAGATCGCGTCCTTCAACACGACGATTGCCTGCAGGGCGCCCTGCGCAATGAGGTCGAGGCCAGCGGCGATCGACAGCGGCTGCGGCGTCGCGCCCATGAGGTGTTCGCCCACGCGTACGAACGGAATGATGAGCAGCAGCTGCACCGGTGTCAGCAGGAAATGCACCGTCTGGACGGCAACGAGATTGAGCCGCAGCAGCGCGGCGGCCAGCGTGCACAGCAGTGTCGTCGTGCCGAGAACGGGAAACACGCCCACGATGGCGCCCGTGGCGAGGCTCAAGGCAAGCAGTCGCGGGCTCATGCCCTGCGTGAGCAGGGCCTTGACTGGTCCCAAGAGCCGACGCTGCAGGAATGCTTTCACGCGCCCTTCTTCAGACGCTCGTTGCGGGCTTGAGCATGGCGCTGACGGGTTCGCCTCGACGCAGTTTCGCAAGCTGCAGCAGCACATAGGCCGACATCGCCATCGTACCCAGGCTCATGATGGCGATGAACCACAAGGCACGCGGAAAGCCCCGCGCTTCCTTGAACCAGACCCACACATAGAAGGTGAGAAATCCGTAGTAGGCATCGACCAGCGTGGCGATCGTCCACCACCGGTCGGGCCCCTGCGTCAGGCCCTGCCACTCCCAGACCGCCTGCTGGCTGCTGGCCCACAGCGTGTAGCCGAACAGCGAGAGCAGCATGAATCCGAAGAGGCAGCACAGGAGTGTTCGTGAGGGCATGGGTTCGTTCCGGAAATGGCAAGGCTCTATTCGCTCGACGCAGCTGCAGCGGATTCGTTCCTGAAAGGCCATACTTGGTCGCCGCACTGCGGCGGACGGAGTCGGTCTTGAGGGAGGAGAGCATGCGCTCTTTGTGGACGATATTTCTGAAAGGCCTGGCGGCCGTCCTGCCGGTGGCCCTGACGCTGTACCTGCTGTTCTGGCTGGGCTCCACGGCTGAGGCCATCCTCGGGGTAGGGCTGCGTGTCGCCATCCCCGAGCATCGTTACTGGCCGGGCCTGGGGCTGGTCGTCGGTGTCCTGTTCGTGTTCGCCGTGGGACTGCTCGTCAATGCCTACGTCGTGCGGCGGGTGATCCGCTACGGCGAATCGCTCCTGGAGCGCATTCCCGTGGTGAAGACCATCTATGGCACGTTCAAGGACGTCACGCGCTTCCTGCCGGAAGGCGGCAAGCACCGGGATCTCAAGCGGGTGGTGACGTGGCAGTGGGGCAGCGCGCACCTGATCGGTTTCGTCACGGAGGACCACGTGGACCCGCGGCTGACAGGGGGCATGAAAGGCGACCTGGTCGCCGTCTACTTTCCAATGAGCTACCAGATTGGGGGCTATACGCTCTACCTGCCGCGAGGCGACGTGATCGAGACCGATCTGTCGGTGCAGGAAGCGATGCGGCTGGTGTTGCTTGGCGGCATCACGAGCCGCACCGAGCCTCCGGCGGCGGGCGCCGGAGGCCGGCTGGACTGACCTGAGCCACGGGCGGTACGGGGGGCAGTTCAGGCGCCGGGCTTCTGCACCCAGACGCGGCACCAGCCCCTGGCATTGACCTGCTTGCCCGGGAAGAGGTTGCAGCCGCGCCACGCATCGCCGTCCTTGCCCTGGATCTGCAGGCAGTTGGCGCAGTTCTGGCCAGCCTTGTAGGTCGGGTTCTTCGCGGGATCGACCTTGGTGGCATCGTGCAGATAGCCCAGGGCTACTGCGGCAGTGTCTTTTTCATCGAGTCGGGCAGGCGTTCCCTGTGCCGCAGCGCGCTCGATGGCCGCAACGGCAGGCAGGGCCGCAAGGCCTGCGAGTGCGCTTTTCAGCACGGAACGGCGGTTCAGCATTTTCCGGTCTTCGTTATCGCTCATCTAATGCTCCTCAAACGGCGCTCAAGCGGCGCCAGACAGCAGGTTCGTGACTGCAGGCGCGCCGGATTCTAGCAGGGAGTTGCAGAACCCTTTGCATCACCTGGTGAGCTTGCCGACCAGGCGCGACAGCAATGACCCCTTCTGCTCCATGCGTCGGATGCCGCTTTCGGACAGCTCGACTTCCCGGGCTTCCTCGTGGAGCAGCTCGTTGAGGGACCGGTTCCTGACCGCAGCCCGCTTGCCGGGAGGACCTTTTTTCGCAGGCGCGGCCACTTTGGCAGGCGCCGCCGGCTTTGCCGGCACAGGCTTGACTTGTGCCGCGGGGGGGGGCTTGGCAACAGCCGGAGCGGCCTTCTGAACCGCGGCTGGCGGGATCGTCTTGCCTGCACGCACGCGCGCGTCATTGAGCGGCACGACCTTCGCGGTGCCATGTGCCGTTTCCTGCAAGACCGGTGGCTTGGGCGGGTCTGCGAAGCGGGCCTGCTCCGCACCGCTGACTCGCAGGACGTCAGGCGTGTTGAAGAACGTCTTGAGGTAGCCGGCTACCGCCTCCGCTGAAACCTTTTCCTTGAAGAAGCCGAGGCGCAGCGAATGAATGATCTTGCCCTGCTGCGGGGTCGCGATCGAATACAGGCGAAAGGCAGCGAAGATATCGAGCTTCGGCATCGTGTCGAGATTGATCGCCTGGTCCGATACGGCCAGCTGCAGCGCAAACCATTGCGGACCCTCGTTGTCCGAGAGTTCCGCTTCCGTCAGCATGCGCAGTGTCTGCGTGCTGTCGATCAGGATCGGGGCATCGGTCAGGCGCGGCGGGGCAATGCCGTGGTCACTTGCGGACTTGCCGGCGGGCCGGTCGGAATCCAGCTTCAACTCCAGCGGGCTCTGGCGCAGCACGGCCGGGTCGGCGGCCCGGATGCGAAACGGTCCAGCGGCAGGCGTGGCAGCATGAGCAGGAGCCGCCCTGGGAGCCGGTTCCGGCAGCAGTTCCAGCGCGGCCGCAGCCGCTACCGGCGCAGTAGCCGGTGCTGCAGGTTTCGGCGCGATGGCAGGAGCGGGTTTGGTCGCCGGGGCGGCAGGAATCGAGGGTCGGGGATAGCGGCCGGTTGTTTCCGTCGACCGGGCCGGTGCTGCTGGCTGGCGGGCTTTGGCCGGCGCGACTGCTAACAGGGCGCCATCAAAGCCCGGGGCGTGTTTCAGGTCATCGATGCCCGCGGGCACGCAGAAGGCGGCGGGGTAGAACTCGCGCACTGCGTTGAGCACGCTTTCCGTAGCGGCTTCGTCGGTGAAGAAGCCGAGGCGCAGGCGGTAGCGCGGTCGGTTGTCTTCAAGTCGCCGTACCTGGTACAGCCGGTAGCGCTCGAGGCCGGGCAGGTTGCTGCCCTTGATCTCGATCGGCGCAACGGACGCGCAGAGATTGACGACAAAGGGTCCCGTCACCGGTGCGGTGATCGGAGGCAGTTCCGCTTCACGAACCTGGCTTGAGTGTTCCATGACTTCCCCGTTCCCGTGCGTAACCGAACACAGGCCAAAGAGCTGTGCGGAAAGGGAGTCCAGCAAAGCGGCAGGGGCGCCCATGCGAGGCGTGACCCGAAGGTGGCACGAAGGCCGTTGCATTATATTTGCCTGCAGGAACCTTGGACGGCCCTGTGGCGCAACTGGCTTAAAGCGGCAACGTCCTGTTGCGGCCTCGTGGCAACCCCGCTGTCGATAGGACTCATGATCCCTTAGACCGGAAGCTTTGCGTCCCCGCCTTTCGACGGGTTTGCTTTTGGCACGGCCCGATTCTTTGACAACGGCGGTGTTGGCGTCAAGGGCTAATTTGCCCCCGACCCGATGATCGGGCCCGCGAACCCGGGATTTCAGCTTATGTCTTAATCTGGAGACTGTGCGAAGCGCGTTAGCTGCGTATTCTTGGAGGCTCTATTCGCCTGGAAGCTTTTCCCATGACATCTCCCTCCCTGCCCCAGCTCCTCGAAAGCCGTCCGCGCGACCTTGGCGGCTTCGAAGTCCGCCGCTTGCTGCCAGTAGCGGCCCGCCAGAGCCTTGGCCCGTTCGTTTTCTTCGATCACATGGGCCCGGCGCGGTTTGCCCCGGGCACTGGCATCGATGTCCGGCCGCATCCGCATATCGGCCTGGCGACGATTACCTACCTGTTTTCCGGCGAGATCATGCATCGGGACAGCCTGGGGTTCGTGCAGGCGATCCAGCCGGGCGACGTCAACTGGATGACCGCGGGTCGCGGGATCGTCCATTCGGAGCGCACCGGCGCTGCGGAGCGGGCCTCAGGGTCGCTGCTGCACGGGCTGCAGCTGTGGATTGCCCTGCCGCAGGATCACGAGGAAACGGAGCCTTCTTTCTTTCACCACCCCGAAGTCGCGCTGCCCCTGATCCGTCGCGGAGAGACCACGCTGCGCCTGATCGTGGGGTCCGCATTCGGCGCCACCTCGCCGGTCAAGACCTTCTCGCCCATGTTCTACCTGGATGCGCCCATGGCCGAGGGCGCGCAGTTCGACCTCCCCCCGGAGTACACGGAACGGGCCGTTTACGCCGTCACCGGAACAGTGGAAGTGGCGGGCCAGGCCCTGCAGGAGGGCCAGATGCTGGTGCTGCCCGCGGGAACGACTGCCGGGATCCGGGCGTTGACCAATGCGCGAGCGGTGCTGCTGGGCGGCGAACCCGTGGGTCCCCGGTTCATCTGGTGGAACCTGGTGTCGAGCTCGCGCGAGCGGATCGAACAGGCCAAGCGCGACTGGGCGGAAGGGCGCTTCCCCCAGGTTCCGGGCGAGACGGAGTTCATTCCGCTGCCCGAAAAGTAGGGTCGGCTACGCCCTGCCGACGTTCCGGTCCTGCGGCGTGTGGAAATACTCGCTTTCCTCGGCGAACTGCTTGAGCAGCTGCCGCATCTCCGCCAGCCGGCCCTCGGCCGTGCCGATGGACAGGCAATCCTCACAGTTCGGGTCGCCGCAGGGCTGGCGTGAATACAGCCAGAACTGCACCGCACCGGCAAGCAGGCCATCCGCGATATCCCAAAGGTCGGCTTTCTGGTCCTTGTCGGCGATGCCATTGGCCAGCTCTACGGCCTTGCCGAAAGCTTCATCGAACGTCGTATCGGCTTGTGCCATGGGATTGGGGACCGGTTGATAACAGGGAGCGGCTGCCTGCGCGATGCTAGCGATGCCGCCCGAGGATGGCAAAGACCAGTTTGTTTGTTACTGTGCGTTCACGTTCTGAACGGGCTTTCTTTAATGACTGGCGCAACGAGGCGGAGCATGGCGAGCGACAAGGGTCAGGAACCCACGATGGATGAGAAGGACCTCTACCTGGAGGAAGTCTTCACCGACCGCAAGGTCGGGATGATCCGCCGCCTGACACCCGTCACTCCGGCAGGGACGCCCGACAGTTCGCGCCCCGTCCTGCACATCGGCCAGGCCGAGATCATGACGAACATGGGGCCGGTCCCCATCAATTTCGACCTGCCGGGCACTACCCTCGGGGAAGCCGTGGCCGGGTTTTCCGTTGCCGCCACTGCCGCGATCGAGCAGACGGTCCGCCAGATCCAGGAAATGCGCCGGCAGCAGGCGTCGCAGCTCGTGGTTCCGCAGGGCGGAATGGGCGGAATGGGGGGCATGGTCGGCCAGGCTGCCCCTGGTCTCGGCGGCAAGATCCAGATTCCTTGAGGATGGGCCGCCTCCTTGCACCGAAATGGGGCAACAATCGCCCGTCGCTGGTGCGGAACCCACTGGGGCAGCGGCCCCGCTATCGGGAAGACCGCCACTTCCAAGGGGAACGGGGTTGGCATGGTTTTCGCTGAAGCCCAAGCCGGTCGACAGATAAAGCCGTAACTGATGCCGTCCCAGCCTCCCTACGATGAAATGCATGCCGCTGAGGGCGGGGTAAGGCCGCATTACAAGGCCTTCGACAAATGGCTGGCGGGCACGCCGCACGAACGTCTGGCGCGGAAGCGCACCGAAGCCGACACACTGTTCCACCGGGTCGGCATCACCTTCGCCGTCTATGGCGAGGAGGCGGGCACTGAGCGGCTGATCCCGTTCGATATCGTCCCGCGCATCATTCCGGCAGACGAGTGGCGCAAGCTCGCCGCGGGACTCAAGCAGCGGGTGCGGGCACTGAACGCTTTCACCCATGACATCTACCATGGCCAGAACATCCTCAAGGCCAAGAAGGTGCCCGCAGAGCAGGTGCTGACCAACAGCCAGTACCGCCCGGAGATGCAGGGTGTCGACGTGCCCAATGGCATCTACGCGCACATCGCCGGTGTCGACGTGGTCCGCGCGGGCAAGGGCGAGTTCTACGTCCTCGAAGACAACCTGCGCGTGCCGTCGGGCGTCTCGTACATGCTCGAAGACCGTCGCATGATGATGCGGCTCTTCCCCGAGCTGTTCGCGCACTACTCGGTGGCGCCGGTCGAGCACTACCCCGACCTGTTGCTCGAGAACCTGCGCAGCGTCGCGCCATCGGGTGTGAACGATCCCACCGTCGTGGTGCTGACGCCGGGCGCCTACAACAGCGCGTACTTCGAACATGCCTTCCTCGCGCAGCAGATGGGCATCGAGCTCGTGGAGGGCCAGGACCTGTTCGTCAGCGACGAGTTCGTCTACATGCGCACGACGCGCGGTCCGAAGCGGGTCGACGTGATCTATCGGCGAATCGACGACGACTTCCTCGATCCGCTCGTGTTCCGCCCGGACTCGATGCTGGGCGTGCCGGGACTGCTCTCGTCCTACCGCGCAGGCCGCGTCACGGTGGCGAATGCGATCGGCACGGGTGTTGCCGACGACAAATCGATCTATCCGTACGTGCCCGACATGGTCCGGTTCTACCTCGGTGAAGAGCCGTTGCTCAACAACGTGCCGACGTATGTCCTGCGCCGCGAGGAAGACCTCAAGTACACCCTTGCCCACCTCAACGAACTCGTCGTCAAGGAAGTCCATGGCGCCGGGGGTTACGGCATGCTGATCGGTCCCGCGTCGACGGCAGAACAGCTCGCTGCCTTCCGCGAGCGCATCATCGCCTGCCCCGAGAAATACATTGCGCAGCCGACCCTGTCGCTGTCTGCGTGCCCGACATTCGTCGAAGCAGGCATCGCGCCGCGGCACATCGACCTCCGGCCCTTCGTCCTGTCCGGTCGCGAGGTGACGCTGGTGCCGGGCGGCCTGACGCGCGTGGCGCTGCGCGAAGGCTCGCTGGTGGTGAACTCGTCGCAGGGCGGCGGCACCAAGGACACCTGGGTACTCGAGCGTTGAACCATGCTGAGCCGCACCGCCGATCATTTGTACTGGATGTCGCGCTACACCGAGCGCGCCGAGAACATAGCCCGCATGCTGGACGTGAATTACCGCATGTCGCTGCTGCCGCAGGGCAGTGAAGTGGTCGAGCAGGGGTGGATCGCCACCCTGTCAATCATCGGCCTGCTCGAGACCTACCACAAGAAGCATGACGCGGTGACGCCGGCCTCGGCGCTCGCCTTCATGGCCTTCGATCGCGACAACCCCTCCAGCATCTACAGCTGCCTGCGTGCCGCACGGGAAAACGCACGGGCGGTTCGCGGCACACTGACGTCGGAGATGTGGGAGACGCTCAATGCGACCTGGATCGACATGCGCCGTGCCGTCACGCGCTATTCGCTCGGGGCGGAGATCGCCGATTTCTTCGAGTGGGTGAAGTATCGTTCGCATCTCACTCGGGGTGTCATCCAGGGCACGATGCTGCGGGATGAGGCTTTCCACTTCACGTGGCTCGGGACGTACCTGGAACGCGCCGACAACACGGCCCGCATCCTCGACGTGAAGTACCACCTGCTGTTGCCCCGCGGTGAAGGGGCGGGAGGGGCTGTCGACTACTACCAGTGGAGCGCGCTGCTGCACTCCGTGTCGGCCTTCGAGATCTATCGCAAGGTCTACCGCGACCTCATCACTCCGCGCCGCGTTGCCGAGCTGCTGATCCTGACTGACGAGCAGCCCCGCTCCCTGCATCGCTGCATGGCGCAGGTGTACACGCACCTGAAGTCGGTGGCGAACACGCAGTCGTCGGAAACCGAACGCCGCGCGGGTGAGGTGCATGCGTCGCTGCTGTTCGGTCGCATCGATGCCATCCTGGAAATGGGGCTGCACGAATACCTGCTCGAGTTCCTCGGCCGCATTTCCGATCTCGGTGAACGCATTGCCCTCGACTTCCTCGTGCCCAGTCCGGTGCGATAGGCGTTCATGCAACTCCACATCCGGCACGAGACGCTCTATCGCTACGGCGAGCCGGTCAAGCACAGCATCCAGAACCTGCGCCTGACCCCGCGACGTGAAAAGGGGCAGCGGGCGCTGTCATGGCAGATCGTGGCGCCAGGTCGCCGGACTGCCCAGGTGGACGCACACGGCAATGTCGTGCATCTGCTCACGCTCGATGAGCCGCATCGTGAAATCCGCATCGTCGTTGCTGGTGTCGTCGAGACGGACGACGCCAACGACGGATCGGTGCCGGATGGCGGATCG
>JANNNQ010000148.1:0-3619 GCA_031398625.1 Pseudomonadota bacterium | reverse complement strand
ATATGAAAACGACGGTACCGAGGGATGCCAGCACATCAAGGCAAAGGGCGGAATAACCTTTGCCCAGGACGGGTCAGCCGAAGTCGGTAGCATGCCTCACAGGGCTCAGGCTTCAGGTTATGTTGATTTCGTTCTGCCTGCCGACCAGATTTCAAGGGAACTGCAAAAGTTAGGATCTCCTCCAAAGGCGAGGGGCACCAGGTGAAAGTGTCAGGTGGTGGATTCAACCATTCAGTGCAACACCTCATTCCAATGCTGCATTTTAGGTGGGAAAGACCCCTGATCAGGCGCAAACCGACCGGATCTGGGCGGCATAGAGGCGCCCCTGCAGGAGCTTTGAAAGGTTGACGCCAGGCCAGCCTTGCCGCGCCGTCTAAACGCCAACATCCGGATTGGAACCGGCCGTGACCACGCGGTTGCGGCCGCTTTCCTTCGCCTGGTAAAGCGCCGTGTCCGCGCGCTTCAGGAGGCCCTCGCCCGTTTCGTCCAGTGCCAGTTCGGCGACGCCGAAACTGGCGGTTACGGGGCCGTCGAGCGGGTCGAAGCGCGCCGCGGCAAGCGTGCTGCGGAAATTCTCCGCTTTCGCTGCCGCCTGCGCGATGCCCGCTTGCGGCATCAGGACAAAGAACTCCTCGCCGCCAAAGCGGGCCACGACGTCCGTCAGCCGGGTCTGCGATCGGAGCAGTGCGCCAAACTGCGTGAGCACCCTGTCGCCGGCATCATGTCCGTACACGTCGTTGACACGCTTGAAATGGTCGACGTCCGCCATGATTGCACTCAACGTCCCGCCGTCGCGCCGGACCCGGGCGATCTCGATTACCAGCGCCTGCTCGAGCCTGCGCCGGTTGCCGACCCCCGTGAGCGCGTCGGTGAGCGAGTCCTCCACCAGCTTGCCTTCACGCTCCTTCAGGCTCACGTTCGCCTGCGTCAGCGCATGCTGGGTGACTGAAGAGTCGCGGTTCAGCGCGAGGACGGCTTCATTGAGCCGTTCCAGCTCGGCGATGTCGTACTCGGCGAGCACTCGCAGGCCGTTACGGGCCCCCAATGCCTGTCCGCGCAGTGTGCGCGTCCTGCCGGCGATGTCGCCGATGGTCATGAGGCCTCGATAGCCTTCGGCAGCGTTCTCTCCCGCTGCCAGCAACAGTGCGGCGAAACTGGGCTGAATGAAATACCGTGCGACCTTGGCTCCAATCGGCGTGACCCCGCGGTCGGGAAGCAGGCGCAGGAATCCGGCGTTGGCTTCGAGCAGAATCCCGCTGCCATCGAGCACGCCGGCGGCGACGGTCTGCAACGTGGCCACATCGATTGCGAATGCCTTCACTGGAGGTCAGGAGGCGCGGCAAGCGCGGTTGCGAATGCGACCGCGGAGCGCGAATCGGGGCTCGACGCATCCGCGCCGAGCGTTTCCGCGAGACGGCTGAACTGGTTGATCGCCAGTCCCCCGATGATCACGGCGGGGCGGGGGGCATCGTGCAATTGTAGTTGCCGGATGATGTCCTTGACCACGGGGAGTTGGTGCGCGAACGATACGGACAATCCCAGCAGGGCCGGCTTGAACTCACCGAGGTCCCGGAGCAGGGCGCTGGTCGGCACGCTCGCGCCGAGATACCGCACGTCCCATCCGGAAAGCTGGAATGCGTCGGCCACCATCTGCAATCCCACCGCGTGGGTATTACCCTCGACACAGGCGAGCAAAACCCTCTTGCCGTTCGATGCCGGCACCGTGGATTGCATCAGTCCCTGGGTCATGACGGACTGGGATATCGCGGTGGCAAGGTGTTCCTGGGCAACCGTCACCTGGTTGTTTTGCCACTGCCGCCCGATTTCGTACAGGGCCGGCTGGATTACATGCAGTTCGACGTCAACCAGGCCGTGACCCTGCTCGAGACAGCGGTCGAGAAGCGAGCCGGCGCCGCGGCGGTCTCCCGCAAGCAGCGCGGTCTGGAACTCCTCGCTTTCCTGCCATCGTCTGGGCATCATCCTGTAGATCGCCGGTTGGGCAGTGTCCGGCTCGAGGAACTGCTCCCGGATTTTTTGCAGCGCCTTCACGACGGTTTGCCCGTCCCGTCCCTGCATGCTCGCGGAAAAAAACTCCGCAAGCCACTCGAGCGACAGGCCAAGGTGATCCGAGGGAACATCGCGCGTGGAAAGCACACTGTCGAGCCAGCGAAGATAGTCCACCATCGGCTGCAGGAGGCCGAATTCGAGAACCGGCCGCAGGAATTCAAGGTGAAAGGCGAGATCCTCGCGGCAGGCCTCGCGGCCTCGCGGCCCAAACTGGGAATAGGTGTCGCCGTGGTTTGCATAAAAGCGCTCCGTGACCGCGTTGATGGCATCGGCCCGAAGCTCGTGAAAACGCAGCAGACCGGCGGGTTGGAGGGCGGGCGTGTCGATGTCCATGGGATCCTTTCGCGCTATTCGGCGAACAAGTCGAAGAACCGGATTTCGGCGCTTTTGGGCACCAGCTTCAACCCTTTCGGGATGCCACTGTGTGACTCGTGATAGCTATGGCTCTTGTGCCAGGTGCGATAGCTTTGCTCATCCGTCCAGCGCGTGACGAGCCAGATTTCCGCCGGGTTGTCGACGGGACTCATGACCTGCATCCCGAGGAATCCCTGCGCTTCATCCACCAGATGCGGACGCGCGCTGAACGCCTGGCGCACCTCGTCGGCCATGTCGTTCTTGATCGTAAAGCGGCTAAGCGCCACGAACATGCGGCCAGGGGAGTCATGCATGATCGGGGGCCGACCCTTCCCGGGAACCGCCCTGAAGCAACGTGGCGATTTCTTCGGCAACCACCGGCCGGCTGAAGAAAAACCCCTGGCCCTCCGTGCAGTGGCGCGATTGCAGGAAGGCGAGTTGTTCACGCGTCTCGACGCCCTCCGCGACAACTCGCTTGCCGAGGCTGTTGCCCATCGCGATGACAGCACTGACGATGCCCTCGCCGGACGCTCCGTCGAGGTCCTGCACGAACGACTGGTCGATCTTGAGCGTGTCGATTGGCAGGCGCCGCAGATAGCTCAGGCTGGAATAGCCGGTGCCGAAGTCATCGATGGCGATCTGCACGCCCAGATCGCCGAGCACCTGCAAGTTCGTATTCGTCTTTTCCGTGTCCTGCATGAGCCCGCTTTCGGTCAGTTCGAGCTCGAGATGGTGCGGATCGAGGCCGGTGTCGTCGAGAATGGAGCGGACCCCGGCGAGAAAATCCTTGTTGTGAAACTCGACCGAGGAGACATTGACCGCGACCTGCCCGATGCCGAGACCGGCCTGCAACCATGCGGCGGTCTGGCGGCAGGCTTCGCGCAGGACCCACCGGCCAATCGGCACAATCAGGCCGCAGTCTTCGGCAACGTTCACGAACCGCTCCGGGCCGACGAGGGTGAGATCTTCCTGCTGCAGGCGCACGAGGGCCTCGACACCGGTAATGGAGCCGGTCTCGAGATTCACCTTCGGCTGGTAATGCAGCACCAGCCCACGCTGCTCGAGCGCACGATGCAGCGCGACCTCGACGGATCGCCGCTCGACCGCAAGGGCATTCATGTCCGGATTGAACGCAACGTAGTTGTTTCGCCCGCCTTGCTTGGCGTGATACATCGCGGTGTCGGCATTCCTGAGCAAC
>JANNNQ010000131.1:0-32793 GCA_031398625.1 Pseudomonadota bacterium | reverse complement strand
TATGGCACCGGCGCAGCGGCGGGCACCTGCCCGGTATGGATTCAGCGGCCGCGAATGCGGTCGAGAAGGTCGAGGATCCGACTGGTCAGGGAGGGCGTGAAGCCATCCACCTGCAAGCCCGGGGACACGCGCGGCAGATCGCTCAGGTTCATCCGGAACTCATCGTCTGCCGCAGACGCCACGGGCAGGAACATCGGGGCAGCGACGCGAGCCACCGCATCGGCACGAACTGCGCGGGCACTGGGGCGGGGAGGCTGCCTGGGGGGAAGGGGGCTGGCTGCAGTCATCGTTCTCTCCGGTGGCTCGAACTCGGGGCCTCGATGTTCAGCGTAAGGGATGCGGATGACTCCTCGCGTGAGCCGCATCACGTTCACGTGCTTGCCTTCGGTAACCCGTTCCGGAATGCTCGTTCCTGCGCCCCGGCCGTCGGAGAGTCCCATGCAGAACCCGCGCCCTCCCGATCTGATTGAACCCGATCTGTTTGGACATATTGTGCGATTCGCAGGCAGCGCTGTCCTTGCCCTGGCGCTTGCCGCCTGCTCGCAGGGCGAAGAGGCCGCTCCCGCTACAGCGACGGAAGCGGTGGCGGGCTCAATCAGCTACGACGGGAGCGCCGCACTCGCGGAGACGGCAATAATCGAGGTCGAACTGGTTGACGTGTCGACCACGGACGGCCCTTCCGAAGTGATCAGCCTGCAGCGCCTGCGCAATCCCGGCCCGTTTCCCGTCCACTTCAAGCTCGAGTACCCGCCTGGGCGCATCGACCCGGCACACCGTTACACCGTGCAGGTGCGCATCCTGCAAGGTGAGCAGGTAGCCTTCGCAACGGATACGCCTTATCCGGTCATCACGCAGGGCAACCCGCGCGTGGTCGATATCGAGATGATCGCGATCGGCGCAGCGGGTGAATCCTTGCCGGTGGCGGCCAGCGAACCTGCGGTGACAGGCAGGCTCACGACAGCGGGCATGACAGCAAGCTACGCAGCCCAGTTCGAGGACGGCAGGCTGGTGAGCATCCAGGAGGACCGCGACGAAGGCCAGGCCGGCAAGGCCAGTGCCGAGTACCAGTTCAAGGAAGGCCGCCTGCTGCGCTACCTGGAACTCTCGCGTCGTGGCAGCGGATCGTCCGGCAGCACCGCGATGAGCAACATCGAACTCAATCTCGTCTTCGACGATACGGGCGAACTGCTGGCGGCCACCAAGACCATCGACAACACGGGAGCGAAACCGGAGACGGCCGAAATCGATGGTGCACGCAACCGTGCGGAACTGCTGCGGAACCATGCACTCGCCGCGAAGGCGAGCCGCGATCACGCGCACTAGCGACCCGGAAGGGTCAGCTGGCTGCAGGCAGGCGGATCTCGACGACGAGTCCGCCAGTGGGAGCGTTGCTTGCCCGGACACTGCCGCCATGCAGCGAGACGACGCGGGAGGTAATGGCGAGGCCCAGGCCGGTGCCCCCGCTGTCGCGATCACGTGCATCCGCCACGCGATAGAAGGGATCGAAGATGCGGGCGAGATCTGCTTCCGGGACCCCGGGGCCGTGGTCGCGGATCGTAAGGACCTGCTGTCCCGCGGCGTAGCCAAGCATGACGGTGACTGCGGTATCCACGGCAGTGAACCGGACGGCATTGCGCAGGACGTTCTCGACGCCACTGCGCAACAGCTGTGAATCGCCTTCCAGCAGCGCAGGACCCGCAGGGGTCCACTCCACCCGCTTGCCGGCGGCGCCAGCCTCGAGCCGGGCATCTTCCACGACATCGTTGATGAGGCCTGCCAGGTCGAGGCGCTCGCGATGCAGCGTGGGTTCGCCGCTGGTGAGCTGCGAAAGATGCAGGATCTGCCCGATCAACGCGTCGAGCCGTTCGGTTTCAAGTTCGATGCGGCCGAACTGCTTGGGCAGGTCCGCGTTCTCGCGACGTGCAAGGCCGAGCGCCACCCGCAAGCGCGCGAGCGGCGAGCGCAGTTCATGCGACATGTCGCTCAGCAGCGTTTCCTTGGAAGCAATCAGGGAACGCAGGTACTCGGCCATGCGATCGAAGTCCCGGGCCAGCACCCCGAGTTCGTCGTGTCGCGTGGCAAACTGGTCGGAAACCCGCGCGTCCAGGTTGCCCGCAGCGACGGATCGCGCCATGGCCTGGAGTCGCGTCACCGGCTTGCTGACATAGCGAGCCAGCCAGCCGCACACGAGGCCACTGACCACGAGTGCGATGAGGAGGATGGCAAGATGGACGTCCGGCGTCTGCAGCACCGCAAAGGGCGGCCAGCCGGCATAGGTCGTCATCACCGTGTAGATGCGCCCGTCCGGGCCAACGATCTGCGGGGTCGTCCGCATGGGGTCGTGGACCGGTTTGCCGTCTTCGCCATTCAGCAGGCCTCCCCGGACAATGCGGCCCACCCGGCGCTCGATGCGTTCCGGGAATGGCCGGTGCAGCATGTCCCGGCCCTTCGAATTGATGACGAAGACCATCAGGCCGACATGCTGGTGCTGGGCCTCGTCGATCCACTCGATCAGCCCTTTTTCGCCCTCGTTCTGCAACCGGCCCGCGGCAACGTCCGCGAGGTCGCCGACGTCCACTGTCTGGAGGACCTGGAGGCGCTGGTACGCCACGGTCGCGGAAATGACGATGCTCGTCGCGATGATCAGGCCCATCGCGAGCCAGAACGACAGGAAGATGCGCAGGAACAGCGTCTTCACGGCGCTTCCTCGCTGTGCGCCGTCAGCACATAGCCGGCGCCCCGGACGCTGCGGATTTCTGGAAGCCCCGTCGCGCCCAGGCCCAGCTTGCGGCGCAGGTTGCTGACATGCGTATCGATGCTGCGGTCATATGGTGTGAGACGCCGCCCGAGCACCTTCTCGGTCAGGCTTTCACGCGACTGGACCTGCCCGGATGCGCGCATCAGCATCTCGAGCACGCGGAATTCGGTGCCGGTCAGCCGGACGAGCTGGCCCTCCACGTATGCGGCAAGCGTGCCGGGATCGAGACGCAGCGGGCCGACCGTGACCGGCAGGTTGGAATCCTCAGCCTCCCGGGAGCCCAGCCGCCTCAGGACGGCGCGGATCCGGGCGACCAGTTCGCGTGGATTGAAGGGTTTGGCGAGGTAGTCGTCGGCACCCAGCTCCAGACCCACGATCCGGTCCACATCGGCGCCCCGAGCGGTCAACATGATGACGGGCACGGTCAGCGTCTGGCGCAGGCGGCGCAATACCTCGAATCCGTTCAGCGACGGCAGCATGACATCGAGAATCAGGAGATCGAACGTTTCCGCTCCGAGACGCTCGATGGCCTCCGCCCCGTCACCCACGATGGCAATGCGAAACCCCTCGCCCGCCAGGTACTCGTTGAGCATCTGGCTGAGTTCGCGGTCGTCATCGACGATCAGCAGTGAGGCTTCGGCGGTCATGAGTGTGTTCTTGGGTGCGGGTGCGCCAGTATCCAGGCGCCTCTCGCGTGCACTACTTTGTCACACGGCCGTCACGGCGTCTGCCAAGAAAAGTGAAGTGGAACCGGTGGCTGGCAGTGCTTGAACGACATAAGCGGACAGCCGGACTTGACGATTCTTCACGCAAGTTTTCCCAGCGTTGACCGCGACCCTTTCCCCAAGCAGCTAGCATCCCTTCCCGCAAGCGCCTGATTCCCGATGACTGCGATGACGCGCGGTCATCTCCCCGCCCGCCGGAAGGTGGGCCCTCGCAGGACGGGAGCAATGACCCGTCCTTTTTTTTCCCCGCTTGCTCCCTGCTAGACTGCCGCCGCGCCCGTTCCGGCCGCATTGCCAGCTGCTTTCATGCGTTATCGCCAGCAGGAAACCGACGCCGCGGTCGTGCTCACTCCCGAAACCGCGCCCGGCGCCGCAGTCATCTGGCTGCACGGTCTCGGAGCCGACGGCTTCGACTTTGTCCCGCTGGTCCCCGAACTGCCCCTCGGAACCCTGGGCGCCAGGTTCATCTTCCCGCACGCCCCGGTCCGCCCCGTGACGGTCAACAACGGCTATGCAATGCGGGCCTGGTACGACATCAAGGTCCTCTCGAGCAGTGGGCTGGCGGGTCCGGGAATGGAAGACCAGGCCGGCATTCGCGCCAGCGAACAGCTCGTGCGTGACTGGATCGCGCAGGAAGTCGCGGGAGGCATTCCCCCCAGCCGTATCGTCATCGCCGGGTTCTCGCAAGGCGGCGCGGTCGCCTTGCAGACTGGCCTGCGCTACCCGGAGCGGCTCGCTGGCGTGCTTGCCCTGTCGACTTACCTGCCGTTGCGGGATCTCGTGGCGAGCGAGGTCACGGCGGCGAATCGCGATCTCCCCATCCTGATGTGCCATGGCAGTGAGGATCCGATCGTGCCCATGGCGCTGGGTGAACGGTCTCGCGATGCGCTCACTGCCCTCGGCTACCCCCTCGACTGGCGCACCTACCGCATGCAGCACCAGCTGTGTGGCGAGGAAATCGCGGATGTCGGCACCTGGCTGCAGCAGCGGCTGCAACCCGGACCGCCGGCTTGAAGGAGTAGAATTTTCGCCCCGCGCTGCCCGTTACGGGCAGGCTCCCGCGCAGGAACCGTTCTTTCCTTTCGACTATGGAGGTCATGCCCGTGGCAATTCGCGAACAGCTGCTCGAGTACAAGGATGGCGATACCGTCCTCGAAGGCGTCTTCTGTTACGACGACTCGCGCACCTACCCGCTGCCGGTCGTGCTGATTGCCCACGCCTGGGGTGGCCGCGACGAATTCGTGGTGCGCAAGGCGCATCGGCTTGCATGGCAGGGCTACGCATCGTTTGCACTCGACATGTTCGGCAAGGGCAAGCGCGGCGCAACGGTGGAGGAATGCCAGGCGCTGATCGGCCCGTTCATGGGCAACCGCGCGATGCTGGCCCGGCGCATCCAGGCAGCGGTCACGACGGTGCAGAAGCTGCCCCCGGTCGACTCACGCCGCGTCGCGGCCATCGGTTTCTGCTTCGGTGGACTCTGCGTACTCGATCTGGCCCGCAGCGGCGCCGATATACGGGGCGTGGTGAGCTTCCACGGACTGCTGCCGCCGACCGGCCTGCCACCCGCGAAGATCACCGCGAAGGTGCTCGTGCTTCACGGCAACGACGATCCCATGGCACCCACGGACAGCGTCGTGGCGTTCGGCAAGGAAATGACGGCCGCAGAGGCCGACTGGCAGCTGCACAACTACGGTGGAACGCTGCATGCATTCACGAACCCGGAGGCAAACAACCCGGGCTTCGGCATGCAGTACAACCTGGCCGCAGACCGTCGCTCCTGGAAAGCGCTGCTGAACTTCCTCGAGGAAGCGCTTCGCTGATGCGCTGCGTGGCTGCGGCGCTACCGGCGCCGCAGTCCATCGACGGCATAGAGCGCGAGAGCCAGCCAGATCAGCCCATAGCTGATGGCCTGGGTGCGCGTGAAGGGTTCGCGGAACAGGTGAATCCCGAGCCGGATCTGGATGGTCGGGCCGATGTACTGGATCAGCCCGATGGTCGCATAGGGAAGGCGCCGCGCGCCGTACGCGAACAGGCTCAAGGGAATGGCCGTTACCAGCCCCGCACCAGCAGCCACAGGAATACCACGACGAAGCACCAGACCAGGCGATGCGCCATGATCTGCGCGGCCGGCACGCTGATGAGCAGATGGAGGTAGAGGGGAACAAGTCCCCAGATCGTATGCGCCGCGAGTGCGGCCAGGAATCCGTGTCTGGCGACCTGCTCGGCAGTCCCGGGAGTCTCGCGAGTGGCTTGATCGATCATGGCGGGCGCGCATGATCGCATCTTTCTGCAGGCAGGGCCCGCGCTGGCGCGCGGGCCCTGCTGCTGGCGCGGCTACTGGAGGATGGCAACCATGGTTCGGGCTTTCAGGACATTGAGGCCGGCATCGAAACTGCCGCCCGCCGTGAAGCCGATCATGCGCGTCGAGCCGTCGAGGCGCAGTGTGAGGTCCGCGACGAACCCGGCATAGTCCGAGTGGGTACGGCTCGCGCCTGCGGCAACGATCACGAACGCGGACTGGCCCTGGGTTGCCGGTTCGATGCGGGGCGAAGCGGCCAGATTCAGTAGATCAAGCCACAGCGGCCCCACACGCAGGTAGTGACGCCCGCCGATCGCGGTATTGGCGAGATCAAGCACGAGTCCATCTGTCCCCATGCCCAGGAAGGGCGCGGTGGTACCCGTAGGCCCCCAGCCAATCCCGAGCAGCGACCGGACTTCGGAATAGTCCACCACCGTCCGCCCCTGGAAGTCCGGCGGCGCGACGCCGAACGGCGTGACGAACCCGAATACCCGCACCGGCTGCCCCGAGCCAAGCAGTCCCAGGCCAAGCGTACCGGTGGCCACTTCATAGCTGGCCGGATCGGCATCCGTCTGCGGCGTGAGGCCGGTGCCGGAGAAATCGAAGGCATTGATCCGGCGGCCGTCGATGGCCGCAACGTCCATCGTGAGCTGTCCAGGCACGACAGCCTCGACGGTCCCCAGCAGATGAGTCAGGTGCATCCGGACACGACCCTGCGACGCATCCACTACGCGCTCACCATTGGCAGAGGTCAGTTGACCGAACGCCTGCACGCGCTGTCCCACCGAAACGGCTTCCGGTCCGAGCAGTTCGACGGGACGCGGCCCGTCCTTGAAGATCTTCGTCCCGGTGCCGATCCGCACCTTGATGACTCCACGGTCGAAGCGCGCGCTGGCATCCCTGCCCAGCACCGTCGCACCCCGAACGACCAGTTCGTTGCCGCTGCGCGACAGGACACTGCCTACCACGACGTCATGCGTCAGCCCCGGCACGCTGCTGCCGGCGTGGACGATCTCCGCATCGAAACGGCGTTCGGCCGTCGTCAGCGTGCCGAATGCAATGGTGGGCGTGCCGGTGCCCGCCGTGGCCAGCGCAGCCAGGCCTGCTGCGCCCGTGTAGGTCTGGCCGTTGATCTCGAACGCGGTATTGCCATCCGTATGGACCGTCACCTGGCCCAGCCGGGCAGACGGGTGATGGAAAGGACGCACATCGACGACATAGCTGCTGGTGGTGGTATTCACGCTGACCACCGGCCCGCGCAGGCGCAGTTCCTTTTCATCGACCGGAGTGATGGCCGCGACCAGCACGGGCGTCGCGGTTGCAGTGGCGGGTGTGGTCGTGACATCGACAGTGTGGGATGCCGCCAGGTCGAAATCGAGCGTGAGCAGCGCCGGCCGGCCGGGCGCAACGACCAGGCGCTGACGGTTGTCCAGGACCACTCCCGTCTCCTGCACGCCCAGTGGCTGACCATTCGTGCCTACGACAGTCGCCGCTCGCGGCTCACCATTCGCTTCTACTGTCACGTCCGCCGCGGTGTAGTCGAGCCGCAGCTTGCCGCCCACGTACACGCCGGCAGGCACGGTCGCTGCCGTCAGGAACTCGCTCAAGGAAACGTACTGCGCGAAATCCACCCGGGCACTCACCGGCAAGGCTTCGACAAGGGAGCCATCTGCCCGCTCCAGCGTGAGCGAGAGGACGTCAACGGTGTAGCTCAGGAAGTCGCCATCGGCGTCGGTGACCGCGATGTAGACCTCGCCGCAGGCAGCAGGCCCGCACGCAGAACTCGCACCCGGAGCACTGGTATTGGGTATGGCGGAAGTACCCCCACCGCCACCGCAAGCGGTCAGTACCCCCATGGCGAGACCGAGCAGTGACGCCCGGATTGACATAAATGCGTTCATGAGACCTCCCGAACTGTCTGGCTGTCGGGAGACTCAACGCGTCAGCAGGCACCCGGTTGACGACGCCCGGGAATTACCGCGGGCGGCGACGCCAGAGCTGCAGGAGCACGAATCCGGCCGCCATGCCGCCAAGATGGGCGAAATGCGCCACGCCCTGCTGTGTCCCGGTGACGCCGAGCACGAGTTCGAGGACGCCGTACAACGTCACGAACAGCCAGGCCGGCATCGGAATCGGCGGAAACAGGAGCATCAGCTTGCGATGCGGGTAGGCAAGCCCATAGGCGAGCAACAGGCCGAACACACCGCCCGAGGCACCCACGGTGGGGGTGGGATCGCTGCCCGACACCTGCAGATAGATCAGCTGGGTCAAGCCCGCGCCCACGATGCAGACCAGGTAGTAAGCGAGATAGCGGGTGGCGCCCAGCAGTCGTTCGATCTCGGAACCGAACATGTAAACGGCGAACATGTTGAAGAAGATATGCATGACGGTGCGATCGTCATGCAGGAAGCCGTACGTAACGAGCTGCCAGACCTCGAATGTCGGGGCATCGCGGTACAGCGCGCCGTCCCACGGCCAGAGGGCGAAGTGAAGGATCAGCACGTTGCCGAGCACATACTGCAGACCGAACACGATCACGTTCGTGATGATCAGGAGACGGGTGACGGGAGCGAGCTGCTGGAACATGGACTGCGGCCGGTGGCGTACGACCGTGACAGTTTACGGACTGTCGGCGCGAATAGGGACGCGGTGGTCCTGGAATCGACTACCAGCGCAGCAACCTTTCTCCCAGCACGGCAGCAACCAGCGTGACGAAACCCATCCCGAGCGAGTACCAGATCACGACGAAGAGCGGGCTGTCGTCAAAGCAGTGGAAGGCATAAAAAACCGCAGCGATACCCGACGCCAGCAGCCCGGCCATCGCCCCCGCAAGCGACGGTCTCGTGGTTGCGCCCCGCCGCAATGCCGCCAGCAATACGGCCAACGGAACGACCGCAAGCAAAGGAATCGCGGTAAGGCACAGCACTGCGTTGGAACCGACTGCCGTACGTTGCCATTCCGCGGCGGGCACGAGCATCAGTTCAACCAGCACGCCTGCGCCAACCAGCAGGGGTGCGACAGCGAGCGGCCAGCGATTGCCGACCAGGGCATCCGGGCGACCCAGACGCCACAGTAGCGGCAGCGCTGCCGCGACTACCGTCAAGGTAACGAGCACCTTGAAGAGAAAGCGCGGGGTAACCGCTGCCGCGGCAAGATCGGCCCGCGGGCCAAGCGTGGACATGAACGCAACTGCTGCCACGACAATGGCGAGGGTGATCGCGCCCACCAGTGTACGGCTGAAAGCCGCCGCGGCAGGCATGCGGTCGGCGGCAAGCGCCGCAATCAGGTCATCGGTTTTCATGGCGGATGCTCCTGTTCACTCGCGTGCCTGCCTGTACTGTCTTGCCAGCTGCTTGAGGCTGCGGTGCAGGCTGACGCGCACGGCAACTTCCGTCATCTGGAGTCGCTCGGCCGTCTCCCGCACGCCCTGCCCTTCGAGCGACACGGACCGGACGATATCGAGAGCCCGGCCATTCAATCCCTCCAGAACGCGCTCCACGTCCTGCTCGTCCGCACCGTCACGGGCAGACTCATCGGCGAGGCTTTCCGCCAGGTCGTCGACCTGCACCCCGGCAGAGCGCCCGCGGCGGCGCAATGCATCGATCAGTTTGTAACGCGAGATCGCCATGATCCACGGCCCTGCGGACTTCGTGCGATCCCACGTATCCCGCTTGAGATGAATGGCCAGCAACGTCTCCTGCACCACGTCTTCGATTTCCGCGTTCCCCATCCCCGCACGCTCGAAGCCCCTGCGCGCGAGTGAGCGCAGCAGTGGCGCCAGCGACTCGAGCAGGCGGCGATAGGAAGAAGCATCGCCCCCTATGGCGGCCTGCATGAGCAGCGTCCATTCCTCCTCGCGTTCGTGACGGTCCAAAAGGTCCCCGCTTGGTATTCGCTGCAATCCTGCCGATTGTTACAGCGCGATGCTCTGTCGATGAGAATGCCGCTGCCGGAACGATTTTTCGCAAACGATGTAACGATCCGGATGGACCGGGCGACGTAAGCATCATAGGCCAACATCAGGGCCTGTTACACCAGAGGAAATCATCATGAACCGTTCGCTCAGTCTCGCTGTTGTCGGATCGCTTGCCACTGCCATTGCCTCCTTGAGCTTCACCGCTCCTGCACAGGCAGCGGACGCCAACCAGGAAAAATGCTTTGGCGTCGCGCTAAAGGGAAAGAATGATTGTGCGGCCGGAAAGGGCACCACCTGCGCCGGCACGGCGAAGGTCGACTACCAGGGCAATGCGTGGAAACTCGTACCGAAAGGCACCTGCACGACGATGCAGCTTCCGGGTGGCCGCATGGGATCGCTCGCAGAGCTCACGCGCGACGTCCCCGCCATGTAGGACGGCCGGGCGGCCGCTGGCTTCCTCGACTGCAGGAGCACGCGGCCGCCCTCGCCCCCGGAGATGATCATGCATACCGGCACCGGGCTGAAGGCAGAGCACTACCGGACGATCCTCGAGCACCGGCCCGAGATCGGGTTCTTCGAAGTGCACGCCGAGAACTTCATGGGCGCAGGGGGACCGCCGCACCGCTACCTCGAAGCCATACGCGAGCACTACCCCCTCTCCATTCATGGAGTGGGCCTGTCGCTGGGCTCAAGCCAGAAGCTGGATGTGCGGCATCTGCAGCGGCTCAGGGAATTGCTCCACCGCCATGAACCGCGCTTTTTTTCAGAGCATCTGGCCTGGTCCACGCACGACGGAATCAGCCTCAACGACCTGTTGCCGCTACCCTACAACCGGCAAACGCTCGAACGTGTCTGCGCACATGTCGACGAAACACAGGCCTTTCTGGGACGCCGGCTGCTGCTGGAGAACCCGTCTGCGTACGTCGAGTTTTGTTCGAGCTCGATGAGCGAGGAGATGTTCCTCGCGGCAGTCGCGGCGCGCACCGGCTGCGGCCTGCTGCTCGACGTGAACAATGTGTATGTCTCAGCCACCAACCAGGGGCGCGATCCATTCGCCTGTCTCGCCGCATTCCCGCTGCACAGCGTCGAGGAGATTCATCTTGCAGGGTTCGCCGAACGCGAAGACGCAGCGGGCAGGCGCCTGCTGATTGATCATCATGGGTCGTCCGTCCACTCCGCGGTGTGGCAGCTCTACGCCACAGTCATCGACCGCACCGGACCCATGCCGACCTTGATCGAGTGGGACACCGATGTGCCCGCCTGGACCACCCTCCACGAGGAAGCCCGCAAGGCGGAGGCACTCATGCTGGCAAGGACTGCGACGCTTGCAAACCGGGAGAGGCATCGTGTGGCCAGCGCCGGATGACACGCAGCGCGACTTCGCGCTGGCACTGCTCGATCCTGATCGGGCCGCTCCCGCACAGCTCGCCGGTACGCGACTGCGGATTCGGTGTGGTCTCGATGTGCACCGGACCAATTTCCGGGTGAATCTGGTCGACGCGCTGCGCTCGACCTTCCCGGTTACCGCAGCGCTGGTAGGTGCAGAGTTCTTCAACGCGATGGCGGTCGAGTTCGTTCAGGCAAGTCCCCCCCGGTCACCTGTGCTGATCGAATATGGCCAGGAACTGGCCGGATTCATCGACGGGTTTGAACCTGCAGCGGGCGTGCCCTATCTGGGTGATGTCACCAGGCTCGAGTGGGCCTGGCTTGAGGCTTACCACGCTGCGGAAGGGCTTGCCGCAGGAGCCGCGGACCTGCTCGGAGTCAATGCGGATGCACTCGCGGCAGCTACGCTGTGCCTGCACCCCTCCGTGCGTCTCGTCCGTTCCGCGTTTCCGATCGCGTCCATCTGGGCTGCCCACCAGTCGCAGCAGGGGGGAATGCCGCAAACCTGCGCGGGCGAAACCGCATTGATCGTCAGACCGGAAGCCGAAGTGCGAGTGTTCGCGCTTGCAGGGATACAGGCTTCATTTGTCTCAGCCTTGATCGCAGGCAGCACCATCGAACAGTCGGCGGCAACCGTGCAGGCTTCGGAGCCGGATTTCGATGCAGGCGCCGCGTTGCTCGAACTCCTGGGTTGCGGCGCCATCGCCGCCTTCCGGCACTGATTTCATTCCGTCTCCCCTGCGCAGGATTCCCTCATGAACAATGCAGCATCACCGTCGATGGCAGCCGGCTCTCCTGCCGGGATACCCGCCCTGCTTGACCGCGCCCTGGGCCGCTTTCCCCCGGCGCTCACGCAGCTGCTGCTGAGGCTGGCGCTCGCCGTGCCGTTCTTTCGTTCGGGACTGACCAAGTGGGATGGCTGGTTCGATCTCTCCGACGGTACGGCGTATCTCTTCAGCGAGGAGTTCCGCCTGCACCTCCTGGGCGGCACCTATGCCTTTCCCCTGCCATACCTCATGGCGATGCTGTCAGGCGTGGCCGAAATCCTGCTGCCGGTGCTCCTCGTTATCGGACTCGCCACGCGTTTCGCGGCCCTTGGACTGTTGCTCATGACCCTCGTGATTCAACTCACGATTCCGGACGGCTGGGCCAATTTCCACCTCCCCTGGGCAGCCATGGCTCTGGCCGTGATGACCTATGGCGCAGGAACCTTCTCCATCGATCGGGCGATGGCGAGGTATTTCCGCTGACTGCGTCACAGATGCTTGCGGCGTATTGACACAGGGGACGGAGCACTCACAAAACCCCGACAAATCCCGACGAAACCGCGTTGAGATTGACAGGGTCGGTCCCCATCATGATTCCCGTGGAAGCAATCAGCACGGGAGATTTTCATGGTTGTCATCGCAGTCACCTTCATCGTCACCACCCTCGCACTGGTCCTGGCGCTCGGCATCGAACAGCCGCAGGCGCGCTGAGGCACTGCTTGCGAATCGACTTGGATCTGTCCATGCGCAAGGCGGCGGGCGCGCGAGGCCGCCGCCGGGGCGGCTGCATGGCGGGCCGGACCGGCGACCGGTTGTCCGCAGAATCCGCAGCTGTCATGGATGACAGCAACAAGGTATTGTTCCAGCCATGAGGATTGCGAAACCCCTGCTGCTGGTGATGACGCCCATCGGCGTGATCGGTGGAGTGATCGAGGCTCTCCGGATCTCGGGCGGGCTCGCTTTCCTCATGATCGCCCTGCTGCTCTTCATCAGCGCCGCCTTCGGCATGCTGGTCCTGACCATCCGCAAGGAGCAGGCCGCCGGGAAGGCAAAGCTCGCAGTAGAGGCAGCATCGCCTCCCGCAGGTAGCCCGTGAAGTTCCTGATCATCGTCACCCTGCTTGCCATTGTCGCGAGCCTGGGCCAGGCACTCTTTCACATGGCTTCCGGCCACGGCGATTCCGCGAAGACCGTCAAGGCACTGACGGTACGGATCAGCCTGTCGGTGGCGCTCTTCATCCTGCTGATGCTCGGCTGGTACTTCGGCTTGCTCGAACCCCACGACGTCCGCTGAACGCGCTTCAGGATTTTCCGGTCTTCGGTCCCAGGAAGAACCACAGCAGGAAGCCGAGAACCGGCAGCACCAGGACTACCACGGTCCACAGCACTTTCTTGCCCGTATCGGCGTTGCTCTGGAAGATGTTCACGATCGCCCACACGTCGGCGATCAGGACGATCAGTCCCCAGAAACCATTGACGTTGAAACCCATGATTGATCGTCCTTGGCTTGGCAGTCGATAGACTGCGGTGATTCTAGCGGCGCGTAACCAGTCTGAGCGAGTGTTCGGTATCGCCCGGCAACAAGGGTTGCGGCTCGCCCGTCATCCAGGCCTCATGGCCGGTAGCATAGAACGCCGACAGCGGATGAGCTGACTGCCCACCCGGCATCTGGAAATAGCCATCCGCTTCGCGACCGGGCGAGACCACGAAACGCTCAGAAGCGCCCTGGCGCGGACTCTGTACTCGCGGCATGTTCGAGTCGCCAGGCAAGGGACGGGAAGGCATATCGAGCAGCCCGGCCATGAAAGGCATTGCCCGCGACAGCGGGTGGCGCATGATGAGCGAATTGCCCTGGCCCCAGCTGCACGCAGCCAGTTCGCCGCACTCGTTGCGAAGCCCGGCCAGTGCTTCGTCCAGCCACGCCAGCAGGGCTTCGTTCCAGTCGCCGTAGCGCGGATCGAGCAGATGGCGGGGCTGTTCCGTCACCAGCTGCCACAACGGGCCCTCGAACTGCTGCCCCGGCTCGAACTCAAGGTCCGGATGGACTGCGCGCACCGGTGCGACGAGCGCCCCGAAGGCCCGCGTCAGAACGGTCCGGCGGAAACTCCGCACGATCCGGTAGCCCGCATCATCCGTGGCAGCGCGGCCGGACCACTCCTCTACAAGTTGGTGGGCTGCCTGCCTGTCGGGATGACCAGCGAGTGCTCCTGCATCCAGGAATTGCAGCAGGAGATCGCGCCAGCGCGCCAGAAACAGCGCCCGGTCGTCGAGCTGGATCGCGAGCATGTCCGCAGCTACCGGTGCGCGCAGGGCCAGCAGGCCGTCGCGAATCTGCCCCGCACGCGCACCCAGCACATAACTGCCGGGCCCGACGAATTCGAGCCACTGCGTTGCTGCGATCGTCCGCGTATTCGCGGTCCACAGCCTGCCACTCAAGGGATCCACGATGCGGGGATACTCCTCCGGCGTGCGCCACCTCGTCCACCCGGTGCCTTGCGGGGTCCAGGATGACGGGAATCTGGAGTCATACCCGGCACGCACCGGAACGCGCCCGAACAGCGTCCAGCCGATGTGACCCGCTGCATCCACGGCGACAAAGTTCTGCACGGGCGCGCCCGATTCATTCGCGATCGCCAGCGCCGCCTCGACGTCCGGTGCTCCTTCGAGTGCCAGCATTTTCAGGTTGGTGGCGTCGGGCCGGTGCGCCGTCCAGGCCAATGCCAGCGGTACGCCATCCGCCTCTGCAGTCACCGGACCCCAGATCGTGCGGGCGATCCTCAACGTGTCAGGCGATTGCCCCCGGACCCGGATGATTTCCTCGTCATGCTCGAACGGCACGGAACCTTCGGCCGTCAGGTAGTTGTCGCTGTTCTCCGGGTCCACCGCGACTGCAACAAGGTCAGTCCAGTCACCATGCGTATTGGTGAAGCCCCATGCAACGCGGCCGTTGCTGCCCGCGATCAACAGCGGCAGGCCCGGCAAGGTCACACCGACCAGGTCGCGATCATTCATCGCATCCGTTGCAGCGACGATCAAGCGCGCGCGATACCAGATGTTCGGCACCTGCAGGCCTAGATGCATGTCGTTGGCGAGTAGCGCGCCTCCATCCTGGGTCAAGGACCCCGCCACGGCCCAGCTGTTGCTGCCAAGCGCTGCGTCCCCCAGGCGGGCGGTCAACGGCAGCGCCGGCACCGACAGCGCTGCAAGGCGCGTAGCAGGAGACCGCAGGTCGAAGATCTCCGGACCTGGCAAAGGCGGCAAACGCCACGTGCCGCCATCGATCGGCGCATCCCACTCGGAACCAGGGGGATGCAGCAGCGCCAGCATCTCCGCCGGCAACGATGCCCGCAAGGCAGCATGCGCGAGTTCTCGTTCGCCACTCGTGTCGTTCAGGTCGATGTACATCGCGAACGCAACGAGCAGCGAATCACGCGCCTGCCAGGGACGCGGCGTTGCAGTCAGCGGGAAATACTCCCAGGGACGAGCGCCCAGTTGCTCGAGGCCTGCGTTGACGCCGTCAGCGTAGGATTCGAGCAGCTGCCGCTCCGTACCACTCGCTTGCTCAAGCACCAGCGCGGCAACTTTCGCGAACCCGTGCCGTCGCATCTCGCGATCGGCGGGCAAGGCAGGCGGCCCAAAGAGTTCTGCCAGCTCCCCGGCTGCGAGGCGGCGCTGCAGATCCATCTGGAAGAAGCGGTCTTGTGCATGAACAAAACCCAGCGCGAAAGCGAGATCGCGGCGCGTATCGGCACGGATCGTCGGCACGCCTGAGGCGTCGCGATCAAGCGTCACTTCTGCCTGCAGCCCTGCCAGCGAAAGCTCGCCATCGAGGTCCGGAAGGCTGGCGCGCAAGGCGGCATAGGCGCCCAGAACGACCAGGAGCGCGAGCGCAACCGGAACAGCGATCAGCCATCGCAGCCAGAGGGGGAAGCGTCGCTTCATTGATCAGGAACAGTCGTGGGGCTGCATACGATCCCGCCTGCAGGTTTTCAGGATGACAGTGTCGCAAGCGTAGCTCACCCGATGGCAGGGTCGCATGCATTCGCCCACAGCGGCGCCAGGCGAGGTCGACGAGGCCAGTGCTTTCCAGGCGGTGTCGAGCCAGGCAGTGCCGCCTGTCCCGCAGCGTGTCATGTGATTGCGTTCACGGTCTCCGCGAAAGACCCGATGGAATCCGCTGAATTTACGGGAATGCCGTACGCCCCATGACGGTGCGCCGTGTATATTGACCGGCAATATGGGTGTTCAGATCAAATGTGAACCGAAGAGCGGGACCATGCTGGCCCGCTGGTACGAAACCGAGGCGGAAGCGCTCGCCATCCTCAAGGACTTCATCCAGCGCCATCAATCACAGGGCCACACGGTGGAGCGCAAGGGTCACGAGATCGTGGTCCACGATGCGGACGGTTCGGAAGTCGCCACGTACACCTGGCTGCGAGGCTGAAGGCCGGCAAACAAAAGCCCCTCCCGTCCGACGACGGGAGGGGCTTTTTTCTTGCGCGTAGCGGTCGTCTTGCGGGTCTGTCAGCGAGCCGTACTGGAGAGGCGGGCGGGAGCATGCTGCCGCAACACGCTTGCCACAGCCTCGTTGGGCAGGATCCGGTAGTCAGGCTGGCCACTCGCGATATCCATGGCGGTGAGATTGCGTGCGTTCTTGAGCGTCGGATCGGCGCCGTTCTTGAGCAGGAACTCGACGATCGCCGGCGAACCACGCAGTGCTGCCCCGTGCAGCGGGGTATTGCCGCCGCCATTGGGCTTGTTGATATCCGCGCCGCGTGCCAGCAGCAGCTTGATCGTCTCGATCGCATCCTGGTCGCGGCCGCGGCTGACTTCCCCGCGCCAGCCCACACCCGCAGCCGCCTGCAGCGGCGTCGTCTCGCCGAAAT
Organism: Pseudomonadota bacterium; assembly: GCA_031398625.1. GTDB lineage: Bacteria > Pseudomonadota > Gammaproteobacteria > Steroidobacterales > Steroidobacteraceae > CAIUGU01. Next base: position 16,057 of record JANNNQ010000131.1, on the reverse strand, counting down.
TCTCGCGATCGGGTCCGCCTTCCGAATACGGCTTCAGCTTCTCGCCTACCGTGGCAGCGAGCGGATCGGCTCCCGCTTTCAGCAACAGGTCGATCACTTGCAGGTCGCCTGACATCGCTGCCCGAAGGATCGTTGTCGCCCCCTCGCGCAGCAGGGGATTGTGGGCACCACCCTGCGCCACCCAGTTGGGCAGATTGGTCTTCAGCCTGGCATTCACGTCAGCGCCCTTGGCCAGCGCGAGCTTGACGACCTCAACATAGGTCCGTTCACCCGTTACCACGGGTGCCGGCCGCGGATTCGCATCAAGCGTGTTCATGTCGGTGGCCACGAACAGGATCGTGCGCCCGTACTTGTCTTCTACTTTGGGATTGGCACCCGCTTCAAGCAGGGCCACCGCAATGTCGGGATGCCCATTCAGCGTGGCCAGGATCAAGGCGTTCGTGCCATCCGCGTCGGCAAGATCCAGGTTCGCTCCGGACTGGACCAGGACCTGTACCGCATCCAGATGTCCCGCCCGAGCCGCAAAATGCAGCGCCGTCATGCGGCCTCTCGGGATGTTGGCGTATACGAACCCGCCAATGCGGCGCTCCGGATTCACCTGCGGCACCGAGATCTCGGTCGAGAACTCATCGACCCGCGCACCGCCAGCCACCAGGGCACGAACCGCATCGGCATGGCCTTCCGCAGCGGCCCACATCAGCGCCGTCTGGCCTTTCCAGCCTTCCTTGAAGTTGGGGTCGGCCTTGGCCATCGTGCCCGACTTGCCACCTGCGAGCAGGGCATTGATGAGGTCCACGCTGCCCGTGCGGGCCGCCGCCATCAGTACCGTCTCGCCTTCCGGCAACGCAGCACCCGGATTGGCGCCTGCATCCAGCAGCAGCTGCGCGACCTTGGCATCCCCGTTGCGGGCCGCCGTGTGCAACGCCGTGGCGCCATAACGATTGGCCACTTCCACATTCGCACCCGCCTTCAACAGGGCCTGAACCATGTCGGCATTGCGCTCGTGGACGGCCAGCATGAGCGGCGTCGTGCCGTCGAGGTCCGCCGCGTTGGCGTCGGCACCCTTCTTCAGCAGAGCCTCAATGCCCGCAAGATCCCTGGCTTTGATGGCCGCGTTGATGGCGGAGGGCGCGGACTGCGCCAGAGACACGAAGCTCGCAGACGCGAGACCGAGGCCGAGGAGAATGTGGATCGTGGATCTCAAACGCATGACGTTGCCCTCGTTGGACCAGGCGAATCAGGACAGCCCGCACGAACCACCTTCGCTTCTGCCGAAGGCCGAAAGTTCGACGCCCATGTGCCGGGCAATGTCGATGTGCAGGTCACCCACCGGCCGATGCTTCTCGCCCTTGATGTGGCGATTGCCCTTCACGAAGCCGCTAACGATCGCGTACGGCAGGCGCTGCTTCACATGCTCGTTGCCGTTGCTCATCCCTGCGCCGTACACCAGCATCGTGTGATCGAGCAGCGAGCCGTCGCCGTCCGGCGTGGCCGCCAGCTTGTCAACGAACTGCGAGAACAGCATGACGTGGTACTTGTCGATCTTGCCCTTCATCTCCATGAACTCTGGCTTGTTCTGGTGGTGCGAGATGCCATGGTGCTGCATGCGGACGCCGATCTGCGGATAGGCAATCGAACTCAGCTCGCGCGCCATCATGAACGTGGCCACGCGGGTGAGATCGGTCTGGTACGCCACATGTAGCAGATCGAGCATCAGTGCCACATGATCAGGGAACAGTTCGGGCACGCCGGCGGGCGATGTGGGCGCGGTATCGGTGAGCTCGCCTGCCCGGACCTCGGCCAGTTGCAGGCGGCGTTCGACTTCGCGCACGTTCTCGAGATAGTCCGAGAGACGACCCTTGTCCTGGGGTCCCACGCGCTTCTCGATCCGATGCGTCTCCTCGAGGACGGAATCGAGGATACTGCGATTCTCCTTGAGGCGAGCCGAACGCTGTGCAGCCGTGCCCGTGCCGCCGAACATACGCTCGAACACCACGCGCGGATTCACCTGCATTGGCAGCGGGTTGGTCGCGGACGACCACGAGATGGTGTTGAGGTAGGAGCAGCTGAAACCGGCGTCGCATGTACCGACGAGGTTCGTCACGTCTTCGATCGCGAGCTCCATCGACGGGAACACGGTTTCGCCGCCGATCTGCCGGGCAATGACCTGGTCGAGCGATACGCCCGCTTCCACGTCCGTACCCTGCGTCTTCTTGGGATACATGTCGGTCAGCCAGGCAGTCGCTGCACCGGTGTGCTGACCCGAGCCATCGGCACCCAGCAGGTTGCTGACGACCGTCAGCCGGTCCTTGTACTTCGCGAGCGGCGACAGGGTATCCGTTATCGCAAAGTCTTTGCCCACCGTGGTCGGCGTCCACAGATCCACCTTGTCGGTCATCACCATGCCGTTCGGCACATAGACGAAGCCGACGCGGCGTGGCCGCGCTGCAGCAGTCTGCGCCAGCGCCGTGAGTGACGGCACCATGGCGGTCAGGAAGGGCAGTGCAACACTGGCTCCCGCGCCTCGCAGGAAAGTGCGTCGATCCAGGGATTTCTTGAAGTTGAACATGGCCGGATTCCCCCTCTAGGGTTGTAACTTCGCCTTAGGCAGCTTGCTGATTCACGAGTGACGTATGCAGGAATGACTTGTTCATCGGCCGCCCTCGCTGGCGGCTGCCGACAATTCGGTGTTGCGCGCGGACAGCTTCATCTGGAAGGGCATGGACTTGACGATCTCGAGGACCACCGCGGAGAACCGGTAGTTCTCGTGTTCGGTTGCCCTTTCCACGTTGCGTACTGTCGGCATGTCGTAGTACTCGAGGCCCCGGCCGAGCGCATAAGTCAGGAGCTTTTCGGTGAATGCACCGACGAAACGCCCCGGTTCTGCGGCAATGGCCTTGCGCAATTCTTCTACACCATTTACGGGCGTTCCGCTCGCCAGGTTGCCCGAGGCATCGATGCGGTCGCCCGACTCGTCCTTCGCCCGCTTGGCCCCGATGCCATCGAAGACCTCCATCGAGAACCCGATGGGATCCATGATGTTATGACAGGAAGAACAGGCCGGATCGGCACGGTGCTGCTCGAGCCGGGCACGCAGTGACGGACGGTCCAGGGAATCCGGGGCGTTCTCGCTCAGCGCAGGCACGTTGTCGGGCGGGCTGGGCGGAGGATTGGCCAGCAGGTTGTCCAGGACCCAGGCGCCGCGCTTTACCGGGGAAGTCCGGTTCGGCATGGAAGTCACCGTCAGGATGCTGCCCTGGCCGAGCAACCCGCGGCGGGCCTCGTCATCCAGGCGCACTCGCCGGAAGTCGCTGCCGTAGATCCCGGGCACCCCGTAGTGCCGCGCCAGGCGCTCGTTCATGAACGTGTAGTCCGCAGTCAGGAGATCGACGATGCTGCGGTCGTCGCGCATGACGCTTTCGAAGAACATGAGCGTCTCGGTACGGAAGGCAGCGCGCAGCGTTTCGTCGAAGTTCGGATAGGCGTAGGAGTCGGGTTGCACGGCGTTGAGATTGCGCAGCTGGAGCCATTGCGCGGCGAAGTTGTTGGCGAGCGCTTCCGAGCGCGGATCGAGCAGCATGCGCCGCACCTGCTGTTCCAGCACCTTCTCGTCACGGAGGCGGCCCTTCGACGCTACCTCGAGCAGCTCCGCATCCGGGATGGAACTCCACAGGAAGAACGACAGCCGTGAGGCCAGCTCGACGTCACTGACGCGGTACGGCGTCCCGGGAGCGATGCCCTGCGGGTCGCGTTCCATGCGGAAGATGAAGTCTGGGCTCGAGAGGATGCGCCGCAACCCCATCTGGATGCCGCCTTCGAAACTGCCCTTCGCCTGCCTGCCCTGTGCATAGAACTCGCGCAGGACCGCCATGTCGGCATCGGTGACCGGCCGGCGATAGGCCGAGCGGGCAAGCCGCGACAGGATCTGGTCGGCGCAGCGTGATTCTTGACGCGCACTCTTCGGCTGGCAGCTGAAGATGGCCTGGCGGCTCGGCGTGGCAACGGAAGGCCCCTTCGCTTCGAACGGCCCGCGGATCACGACGCCTTCCACCGACGGAATGCCGCCGAAGTAAACGGGGTCGAAATTGATGTTCTCGAACGGCAGGAGCTGGTCGACATCCTTGGCACCGGTCTTCTGCAGGAAAGTGACGATGACGCGATGCGTCCCCGCCGTCAGGGGTACCCGCACCCTGGCACGTTCCTCCACGGCTCCGCGTACAGCGTCCGGATCTTCGAGCAGCTGTGTGTACTCTGCGGTACCGCCGATGGTGGTCAACTTGACCTGCCTGCCATCGACAGACACTTCAAACTGATGCGGAAACTCGAGCCCCCTGATCGCGCTGAGCGTGTTCTTCAGGAACGAAGTGCTGAACTCGTAAACGCCATCGAGCGGGAAATAGTGATCCACCATCAGGCCGCCCCGGGTGCCAAGCGGCAGGCCTTCGATGTGTTCGTTCTGCGAGTAGCGCTGACTGACACGATAGAAGCTGTCTTCGCGCGGCAGGGAAGGATCCCCGACGGCAATGGCGCTGATGCGATCGGCTGCAGCGAGATAGCCTTCGAGCAAGGCCGGTGAAATGCCGAGTACATCCGCGACATTGTCGAAGCCATAGCTGGAGTTGTCCGGCGCCATCAGTGCCTCGACATCGATGTCGAGTCCGACGAGATCGCGGATCGCATTCTTGTATTCGGCACGATTGAGTCGATACGGCGCTGGCCGTCCCGGATTGGGATGCTTGCCGGCATTGCGATCGAGTTCGGTTTCGAGCCAGGTCGCGAAGCCCTGGTAAGTCGCGGGATCCGGGCGTGGCTTGCCGACCGGCGGCATCGCCGAACCGCGGACCTTGGTGACGACGCGCTCAAGAATGCGGGCGTGCTGCGAGACGTCGGTGAAATCGACATCATCGAGGGAGAGGCCACCGCGATTCTCGATGGGGTCATGGCAATCGACGCAGTATTTGTCGACGAGCGCCTTGTAGTCCGCTGCCGAACCGGCCTGCTGGGCATAAGCCATCCCCAGACTGAATGGCAACAGTCCGAGCAACGAAGCGATTTGGGCCGCTCTCAGCATCCAATCCTCCAAAAGAAAATCCAGTTGACCACCCTTCAAGACGTATCCGCAACGCTCAACCGCATGAGCAGTTTTGCCATTGCAGGCGTCCAACGAATGCTGCGAAGCAGCATTAAAAACAACACCTTGCGAGGATTCTAGATCCCGGGGACGCCCGGGCGCTTGTACTTATCGGACAGTCGCCACTCATAATTCAGGGCGGCATGAGGGCGGGCGCAACCGAAAGGGAATGCAGCAACCGGGAGGGGGCTTCTCCCCCGAGCTCCACGAACTCGGCGTGCATGTGGGACTGGTCGTAATAGCCGGCATCGACGCAGATCCGGGTCCAGAGACGATCCGGAAACCGGCGCTTGAGGTTCAGGGCGTTGTTGAACCGGAGCACCTGTGAAAACGACTTGGGTGTCAGCCCGGTCTGGTTGATGAAATGGCGCCTGATCTGGCGCTCACTCAACCCGATCGAGGTGCGTACCTGCTGGAAGTCTGCCTTGCCTTGCGACTGCTGCAGCGCTTCCGATACCTGTCTGACCCAGCCCACCGGCTCCGTGGCCGCCTGCAACCGTCGCAATAGCATCTGTTCAACAATGTTAACCATCTCCTTGACGATGCTGGCCTCACAGAGCTTTTCCTGCAGTATTTCCATATCGGGTCCCAGCACATCCGCCGCGCTGTGGGCGAAGTTGAGAATCACCCCCGGCGGAATCTGGAAGAGCCTGAAGAAGCCGGCAGGCTCGAACGTGATCGAGAAAATACGCGCCGAACTTCCGACTGCCGAGAGGTGCGCGACGCGATTGGTGAGGGGCCCGGTCACGGTCACGAGCGGCAGGATGCGCGCAGCGTTGCTCCCGTACTCGAAGGCCCGCAGCGGGGTGTCGAGGGCAAACGCCAGCCGCGGATAGACGCGCGCGGTCACGGGGTGGGTAGCGCCTTCCTGCTGTAGGGCAGCAATGAAGTCGTAGCAGCGCACGTAGTCGCGCAGCAGCGGCGACGGCTGGATGCGAATCGAACCCGCAGGCGGACCGATGACTCGGTTCATGTTAGCGACCGTGGTAGTCGTTGTTGCCCATCCCGGGCTTTCCCCCGACGACGGGCATTCCCCGTCGTGGGTCCGCGCCGCAGCAATCATGTTGCCCCCGTGCGCCGGACCAAAGCCCCCGAGAAAACTATACGGGAACGGACCCTGTCACTCCAAGGGCGCGATAGACCTCTATCTGGAGATTCGATCAGCCATGCGTTGCGAAGAAGATTCACGCGCTCTGTCCGGATCTGCATGCAGCCCACTTTCCTCTTGTCGCACGATGCGTTGTCATGGCATCGGGCCAGTCACGTAACGATTCATGCCAGCCAACCCCGGCCGGCGCTCATCAAGTGGAAATTGCGCCGAGATGCGGGGAGATGAACTTATCTTCGCCGTCGACGGTCATGACTAGTCGTTGTCGCCATGGCAAGCTGCGGCGGCGTCGCCACCACCGGAATACGAGTTTCAATGGACTTCATTTATTTCCTGGGCCGTTTCCACGTCCTCGCACTTCATCTGCCGATCGGCATCATCTACGTCGTCGTCCTGCTCGAGTTCCTCGCGCGCAAGCCGAGATTCGCCGCCTTGGGGTCGGCCGCCACGTTCCTCTGGGGCGCCGCCTCGATCACCGCAATCATCACGGTGGTATTCGGCCTGATGCACGCGACCGAGGGCGGTTTCACGGGAGAGTCTTTCGAACGGCACCGGCTGCTCGGCATCCTGATTGCCGTCGGGGCCACCGCCATGTGGGCTTTCCGGGCGAAGGCCCTGCCGGCTTACCAGAAACTGCAACCCTTGACGGGCGTCATCGCCCTGCTGCTCGTGGCCATCACCGGTCACTACGGCGGCAACATGACCCACGGCAGCACCTACCTCGTGGAATACGCGCCGGCTCCCCTCAAGCGCCTGGCCGGGATGGAAGTGCGCGAGAGGGCATCCAGCGCTGCCGCAGCCGATGTCTTTGCTGACGTCGTGCATCCCCTGCTGGATGAGCGTTGCGGCAGCTGCCATGGAACGGACACGCGCAAAGGCAGCCTGTCCTTCGCCACCTATGACCTGACGATGGCAGGCGGGGAGATGTTCCCGGCGATCGTGCCGGGCGACCTGCAGCAGAGCGAGGCCTACGCCCGCGTCATGCTGCCGAAGGAACACCCGGACTACATGCCGAAGGAAGACAAGACTCCGCTCACCCCGGAACAGATCCGGATCATCGGCTGGTGGATCGAAGCGGGCGCACCGGGCTCCGGTGCCGTGGCCTCGCTGAATCCTCCCGCCGACATTGTGGCGCTCATCTCCGCCGAGCTCGGTTTGTAGTCGACCCAGGCAGCACGGATAGATCCCGCTCGGGAACCGCTGAATCGCGTTCCGGCAGTTCCTGTGCGCGGTTCGGACCCAAGGAACCGGATCGGTCTGGCGTGACTCGAAATACTGTCAGCCAGGTGCGTGCTGACCCGAGGTTGAATCCAGGCCCCCGGCCGTCGGCGCATACTGCCTTGTGGGAAGGGTCCGGTCGGAACGAGAATAAGGGAATGGCGGAAAGCGTGGCTTCTTGCGTCTTAACACTGGGGCAAACGAGGATTTTGAAAATGATCAGCAAATCAACTTTGGGTGTGGCCGTGGCGGGATGCCTGATAGCTGCCGTTGCAGTGGGTCAGGGCCGTCCCAATCCGGACCAGGCAGCAGGCATTTACCGCAAGGCACTCATGACAGTGACCGCGGGCAACCTGGGTCCCGTCGCCGGCATGGCACGCGACCGGGTGCCGTACGACGCGGCGCTGGCAACAAAGAACGTCGAGCGGGTGATCGCGCTCAGCGGCATGGTGGTCGATGCATTCGAGCGGAACACCAGCGCCGCGACGCTCGAGGGCAACGAGGCTTCCCCCAATATCTGGAAGACGAAAGCCGACTTCGACAAGCTGGCCGGGGACGTGACGACCAAAGCGACTGCCGCGCTGGCAGCGATCAAGGCAGGCGACCAGGTCAAGGCCAAGGCTGCCTTAGGGGAACTCGGTTCGAGCTGCGGTACCTGCCACGACAAGTACCGCGTCGAGCTGTAATCCCGGCCTGCAGGCCGTCCCGCAGAACTCCCCCCGCAGAACCCTCAATGCGTCGAGCTTCAAGGAGAACAACGACAATGCGCTCACTCAACGCTGCCGCACTGGTGCTGGCAAGTGCCTTAAGCGTCGCTGGTTGCAGCAACGCCCCTGACGAGGCGGCCCTGCAGGCTGCCCGCGACGAAGCGGTTGCCGCCTACAAGGCCCAGGAAGAAGCCCGGCTGGCGGAAAACAAGAGGATTGCGAGTGCGTTCTTTGCCCAGGGTGTGACACCGGACGACCGTTATGCGCTGCTGCATGACGAGTACATCCAGCACAACCCGGCCTTCAAGAAGCTCGCTGACGAAGCAGGCGTCGGCTACAAGGAAGGCTTCAAGATGATGATGGAACGGAACGCGGCGAATCCGCCGCCGGCTCCGCCCGCCAACGTCCCGCAACCTCCGCAGGGCAACCCGCTGCACCGCGTGCTGGCCGAAGGCGATGACGTCTTCATCATGCGCCAGCAGTTCGTCCAGGATCCAACCAAGGAACCCGGCAGCTTCTATGAAGCGTTCGCGTGGGACGTGTTCACGATCAGGGACGGCAAGCTGTACGAGCACTGGGATGGCGCGCGGATCAATCCGCCGGCCCCGGCCCGCTGACCTCCTGAACTGATTGGTGTGGATCAGGGCATTGCGGCTCACGCTGCAGCGCCCTTTTCTTTGGTCAATGCCTTGAGCCGTGGCGGCTTTCCCGGCGTCGCTCGTTTATCCTTTTCTGAAGGACAGTTTCAGCATTTCGGGGGGAAACACATGAAGCCTGCCATCCGTCGTTCGCTGCTGCTCGCAAGCGGCTCATTCCTCATGGCTTTTGCCGCACAGGCCCAGCAGCCGGGGCCGGCGTACACCGCCGCCCAGGCCGAACGCGGCAAGGCCGCTTACGACCTGAGCTGCGCTTTATGCCACGGCCGCAACCTGGATGACGGCGAGTTCGGGCCAGCGCTGCGGGGCATGCGCTTCCGTGACGGCTGGGTCGGGAAGACCACCCAGGAGCTGATGGACTACACCACCCGCACCATGCCGGTATCCGCACCGAACAGCCTCGGGGCCGGGACCTACGCCGCCGTCATGGCCTACATCCTGCAGGCCAACGACATCGCTGCAGGCGGCACGGAACTGCCCGCAGATCCCGCGGCGCTGCAGGCAACGACGCTGCCCTGGTCGCTGAGCCCCCAGGGACAACTGCGCGCAGGCGGCCCGAGCGGTGGCCTCTCGCCCGGAGTGAAACTGCCGAACTGGCCGGCCCCGCCCAACGGGCTTGCGAAACTCACGCCCGTCAACGATGCACTGCTGGCAAACCCGCCGACGGGCTCGTGGCTGACCTGGCGGCGCACGCAGGACGGCGTCGGCTTCACGCCGCTGAAGGACATCAATAAAGGCAACGTCAAGGACCTGCGCGTGGCCTGGTCATTGAGCCTGCCGGCCGGCCCCAACGAATCGACTCCGCTGGTGCATGACGGCGTGATGTTCGTGCACAGTTTCGGCGACCACGTGCAGGCCCTGGACGCGAAGACCGGCGACGAGCTGTGGCACTACGCGCGCCGGTTGCCGGAAGGCGTCCAGCCGACGGTCAAGCGCAACATCGCGCTATATGGCGACAAGGTGTACCTGGGTACGTCCGACATTCATGTGGTCGCACTCGACATGAAGACCGGGAAGGTTGTATGGGACTCTCCGGTTGGCGAGGCGAAGGACGGCATCCGGCTCACGGGAGGTCCCCTTGTTGCGAAGGGCAAGGTGATGCAGGGCATAGTGAGCCGTATTCCAGGTGGCGGGTACCTGCAGGCCCTGGATGCCGAGACCGGCCGGGCAGCATGGCGCTTCAACAGCATTCCGCGCCCGGATGAGCTCGGCGGCAACAGCTGGAACGGCCTGCCGCTCGAACAGCGCAACGGCGGTTCGATCTGGACTGCGAGCAGTTACGATCCGGAGCTCAACCTCGTGTTCTTCGGGCCCGCCCCGACCTACGACACGGGACCGCTGCTCAAGTTGAACAGGACCCGGGGCATAACGAACGATGCCCTGTTCACCAATGCCACTGTCGCGCTCAATCCGGACACGGGTGAACGCGTCTGGCACTTCCAGCACGTCCGCAACGACCAATGGGACCTCGACTGGGCGTTCGAGCGGCAGATCCTGAGAATGCCGGTGAATGGACAGATCAAGAAAGTAGTCATGACAGGCGGCAAGCAGGCGGTGTACGACGTGGTGGAGGCGGATACCGGCAAATACGTCTCTTCGTTCGACCTCGGCCTGCAGAATCTGATCACGTCGATCGATCCGAAGACGGGAGACAAGACCTTTGACCCGGATCTGTATCCGGGGGACGGCAAGAAGAAGCTGGTGTGTCCGCATGCAGGCGGCGCCAAGAACTGGATTCCGGGTTCATACAATCCCGACACCAAGCTGCTCTATGTTCCGCTTGTGGAGTCGTGCATGGACATGCTGCCGGTGGGTGCAGGTGAACGGGGTTCGCTATCCACTGGCGTACGCTGGGCGCTGCGCCCGCGCCCGGACAGCGATGGCCGCTATGGCCGACTGCAGGCGGTGAATGTGGAAACCGGCAAGACCGTCTGGACGGCACGCCAGCGCGCGCCGCAGTCCACCGGGATCCTGTCGACTGCCGGCGGTGTCGTGTTCGCGGGCGCTCTCGATCGCTGGTTCACGGCGTACGACGACGCGACGGGCGCAACGCTGTGGAAGGCCCGCCTCACCGACGTGCCGAACTCGTCGCCAATCTCATACACGATCGACGGCAAGCAGTACGTCGCAGTGGTCGTAGGCCACGGCGGGGCGCAGGCCGCCACCTTCCCTGCACTCGTCCCGGAGATCCCGCTGCCGGCCGTGCGCAGCAGTTCGGTCTGGGTATTCGAACTGCCTTGAGTGCTTGGGCAACCGGCACCCTGACAGGGATGCAAAGCGCTTTGCATCACCCTGTCAGGGCGCCGGTTGCGATTCACTCGGGAAGGCTGGCGCTGCGTATGGCCTTGCGGGCCGGGGTTTCGCCTGCCGGGGCGCTCGCATCGAACGGCCCGCGGATCATGACGCTTTCCACCGACGGCATGCCGCCGAGATACACCGGATCGAAATTGATGTTCTGGAACGGCAGCAACTGGTCCACTTCCAGGGCCCCCGTTTTCTGCAGGAAGGTCACGACGATCCTGTGCGTGCCTACTGTCAACGGGACGCGGATCTTCGCGCGCTCCTCGATCGCGGCACGGACGACTTGCGGGTCCTCGAGCGACAGCGTGTAGTCGGACGTTCCACCGAGCGACACGAGGTTGGCGCGCCGGCCATCGATCGAGATCTCGAACTGATGCGAGAACTCGAGACCGCGGATGGCGTTCACCGTGTTCTTGAGGAACGCGGTGCTGAGGGTACGAAGCCTTCAACTTTGAAACCGTCCGCATCAAGGACGGCAAGCTCGCGGAGCATTGGGATGCCCTCAAGCTGACCCAGGGCTGGCGCGCAGGTCTGCCTCCGCCCAACAAGAACTGACGCTCCTGTCGAAAAGCAGCCGGGCAGTTCGACTACGGGTCAAAGCGACATTGATCGCTTCCCTGTTTCAACCCTGAGAGGCAACCCCGATGCGATTCATGATGCTGATGATCCCGAAGGGCTACGAAGGCGCCGCCCCCGGCACGATGCCCGACGCGAAAGCGGTCGAGGCGATGATGAAATACAACCAGGAGCTGCAGCAGGCCGGGGTGCTGCTGGCGCTCGATGGACTGCACCCGCCTTCGATGGGAGCGCGCGTGTCGTTCGCGGGCGGCAAGCCCCTCGTGACCGATGGCCCCTTTCCCGAGGCACGCGAGGTTCTGGGCGGCTACTGGATCATCAAGGTGAATTCGCGGCAGGAAGCCATCGACTGGGCGAAGCGCTGCCCGGGCTCGCCCAATGAAACGATCGAGGTCAGACAGCTGATGGACATGGAGGATTTTCCGCCGGACGTGAAGGAAGCCACGAAGGATTTCGAGGCGGGCTGGAAGCAGGCGCAGTAATCCTCGATCGCATTCAGCACGCACCCAGGCACAGGAAAGCACCGTCATGACCCGACAGATATTCGTCAACCTGCCCGTCAGGGACCTGAAGAAGTCGATCGAGTTCTTCACCCGGCTCGGCTACACCTTCAACCCGCAGTTCACGGACGACAACGCCACCTGCATGATCATCGGCGAGAACATCTTCGCGATGCTGCTGGTGGAAAAGTACTTCAAGACCTTCACCGCCAAGGAAATCACCGACTCGAGGAAGCAGACTGAAGTGCTGCTCGCGCTGTCCTATGACAGCCGGGAGGCGGTGGATGAACTCGTGAAGAAGGCCGTCGCTGCGGGCGGCACCACCCCTACTCAACCCAAGGATCACGGCTTCATGTACCAGCATGGCTTCGACGACCTGGACGGCCATACCTGGGAGATCTTCTGGATGGATCCGAACGCCGCGCCACCCGGTTGACGTTAACGACTGAATTGAAGAGCAAGGGCCGGAGTGCCGGGCACCCGGCCTTTCGCTACGGTTGCGTTCACGGGAAAAACTCCCGATAAGGAACGCAATGAACAGGCCGAAACAAACGGAACGGGATCCCCGCTGGCAGGCAGTCGTTGCCCGCGACGGCAAGGCGGATGGCAAGTTTTTCTATTCGGTCAGGACCACCGGCGTGTACTGCCGGCCCTCGTGCGCATCCCGCCGGGCCCGTCCCGAGAACGTCCGGTTTCACACCACGGCTGCAGCGGCCGAACGGGCCGGATTCCGTGCCTGCAAACGCTGCAAACCGGATCGACCGATTACCTCGCCCCATGCCGACAAGGTCGCTGCAGCATGCAGGTTGATTGCATCGTCGGACACCACTCCCGCACTCGAAACGCTTGCCCGCTCGGTGGGGTTGAGCCCGTTTCACTTCCACCGGCTCTTCAAGGCGCAGACTGGCGTGACGCCGCGTGACTATGCCGCTGCATACCAGGCCAAGCGGGTACGAAGCGCCCTCGCCCACAGTGCGAATGTCACCGACGCGATCCTGGATGCCGGCATTGCTTCCAGTAGCCGGTTCTACGAAAAATCCAATGAGGTGCTGGGCATGACGCCGACTACCTTCCGCGCCGGCGGATCGGGCACGCAGATCCGCTTTGCGGTGGGTGCGAGTTCGCTGGGTGCCGTCCTCGTGGCCGAAAGCGACAAAGGCATCTGCGCGATCCTGCTGGGCGATGACCCGGACGAGCTGATTCGCGATCTGGAAGACCGATTCCCGAAGGCCGATCTCATCGGTGGCGACAAGGCATTCGAGAAGCGGGTCGCCACGGTGGTCGGTTTCGTCGAGGAGCCACGCAGGGGGCTCGATCTGCCGCTGGACATCCGTGGCACTGCCTTCCAGCAACGCGTGTGGCAGGCACTCCGCAAGATTCCGGCGGGCAAGACCGTGAGCTATACGGACATCGCCAGGCGCATCGGCTCACCGCAATCCGTTCGTGCCGTCGCGGGTGCCTGCGCTGCCAATGCGATCGCCATAGCCATCCCGTGTCATCGCGTCGTGCGCAACGATGGCGGCCTGTCCGGCTACCGCTGGGGCATTGAACGAAAGCAGGCGCTGCTCGACAAGGAGCTCACGCGGTAATGCGTTGAATCGTGGCGCCCAGGAAGTCTTGCCGGGGTCCGCTGCAAGGAACCCGTCTATCTCGTCAAGGACAGCTCGGCGCCCACGCAGGTAGACGCTCAACGCAGCAACGATGCCTCCATGGGTCATGCCGGGATAGTACCGTTCCTCGACAGAGCCTCCTTTTTCCCGAATGCGCTCTGCCAGCCGCCTGGAGTTGCGCGGCCATACGCGATCGTCCTCTTCTCCATGTAGCAGCAGGGTGCGCACTTCCCTGCCATCGACGAATGCGATTGGCTGCGAATCCTGCTGATTGCCAGCAGCTGCGAACACGGCCTGGATCGCCGGGTCCGTGAAGGGCAGGAAGTCGTAAGGTCCTGCCAGTCCGACGAACGCCCTCATCCAGCGGCTGTCTCCCCCCTCCGCCTGCAGGTAGCGTTCGTCAAAGGCCAGCAACGCCGCGATATGCGCGCCTGCCGAATGTCCCATCAGGAACAAGCGTTCCGGGTCACCGCCATGCTTTCTGATGTTTTCATACACCCAACCCACTGCCTTCGCCGCATCGGCCATGAAATCCGGGAATGCTGCCTTCGGAAACAGCCGGTAATCCGGCACCACCACGATGTAACCGCGCGAAGTGAGGGCTTCGGCGACGAAACGATACTGCGCCTTTTCCCCCTGCCTCCAGCCACCGCCGTAGAAGAACACCACAACGGGCCGCAAACCCGATGCGGCTTCGGGAGCATACACATCCAGCGCTTGCCGGGCGTCAGCACCGTAGCTGATGTCCGCCTGCCGCTCGTAGTCGCCGAAGGCAGCTGGAAGATTCGCAACTGCAGTCGCGAGGGGCGTGCACCCGGAAAGCATGGGAAGAGTGAGAATGGCGAACGAGGCAAGCAACTTCATGGTTCGCTGTTCGCGCAGCACGCCGAAGCGGATTCCCGGCAGTTGCGATGGCGGGTTACCCACCCCAACAAGACCTCTGCAAGAAAAGATCGGGCGCGCCCGCAGGCGACGCCCGATCAATGGGGGGGAACTACCTAAAAGGGACTGCCACGCCGCCTGTCCCGGTGCCGGTGCAGCGATACATCAGTTTGCAAGACCATGCCCGGTGAAAACGCCACGCTTGACGAATGGCGTGCCCTTGCCGTTCTCCTAGAACTTCACCGGCACCACCGGCGCTTCGCCGCGCGCGATCATCTCGGGAATCTCCGGTGAGCCGTTTTCCCAGACGAGCAGCATGCAGCGCTTGGTCGAATAGCCCTGATGACGGATGTCTGCAGGCATCGCGGACACGTCACCCGAACGGGCGATGACACGGGCGCGGGGCTTGCCGGTTTCCTTGTCCTTCACGTCCCAGACGATCTCGTCCGAGAGCTGGATGAACCACTCGACGCGATCGTTGCCATGCTCGACCGGCAGGATGAACTCCTCCGACGTCGGGCAGAACAGGCCGTTGCCGACCACCGAGCAGATGCTCGGATTCCAGGTCACGTCCGAGCGTGAGAGATAGCCGTAGAGATTGAAGGCGCTGACTTCGTTCTCGAAGCCGGGCTCGATCTCGACGGTGGGCTCGTCCTGTTTCACGTCGGCGAACATGCGATTGACGGGAAAGCCGGTTTCATCCGTGCGCTTCGGCGTGTCGCCAGGCAGGCCGACCATGCGCCGCGCCGTCACGCGGGCACGGCTGATGGCTGCATCGTTGTCGCCATGCTTGACGCCCCAGGCCGTACCGGTTTCCATCGGCGCGGCGAACGGGTCATAGCCTTCGTTCGTCCAGTCGGACAACAGCTCCTTGAAGATCTTCATGACGACGTCGGAGCGGAAGCGCTCCTCATGGTCACGCCCCGCCTTGCGGTAGGCCTCGTTGAAGCGGCCGGCAAACACGGTGACTTCGCCGTAATGGTTGATGGTGCCGAACACGCTGTCGAAGTTCACGACGCCGTAGAAGAAGCCCCATGCCACGTCGCGCATCATCGCGCGCAGGAACACATCGACCGGGAGCGTATGACTGCCCTTCGGCCAGGTGAGGTGCACGAAGTATTCATCGCGCCTCAGCTGGAAGCTGCCGACACGGAACGAGCGGTAGCCCGTGAGATTGCTGGTCGGCAGGATGGCCGTATCGGTGCGCAACTGGGCGCCGGAGGATTTGTTCGTACCCGGAGTCGTTTCAAGCAATTCCAAGATATTGAACCTCTGATTTACCAATAAGCACACCCGACGGCGAGCCAAATCGTGCAGGGCGAGGCGCGACGACCGCTGTGTACCCGGTGTACTCGAGGGAGGAGCAAC
>JANNNQ010000097.1:0-1522 GCA_031398625.1 Pseudomonadota bacterium | reverse complement strand
GATGCGCTCGGGCAGTTCCTCCCAGGGCGTTTCGATGTCGAACCGGTAGTGCCGGGCGAGCGACTGGATCAGCTGGAAGTAGTAGGCATTGCGACGGTCCCAGCCGCGAATGGCGCCGCCCGCGAGCGACAGGTGCGGATGATGGACCACGCGACCCGGGTCGAAGAACTGTTTGACCCCGAGGCCGTCGCATGACGGACAGGCACCCGCCGGGTTGTTGAAGGAGAACAGGCGCGGTTCCAGTTCCGACAGGCTGTAGCCGCACAGCTTGCAGGCGAAGCGGTCGGAGAACACCAGTTCTTCGCGCTCGGGCTGGTCCATGAAGGCGACTCGCACCACGCCGTCTGCGAGCCGCAGGGCCGTCTCGAACGACTCGGCGAGCCGCTGGCTGACATCGGGCCGGACGCGGAACCGGTCGACCACGGCTTCCATCGTGTGCTTGCGCTTCGGATTCAGCTTCGGTGGGGCATCCAGCTCCACTACCTTGCCGTCGACCCGGGCGCGCACGAAGCCCTGGGCCTTGAGTTCGTCCACCACGTGGGCATGTTCGCCCTTGCGCTCCTGGATGACTGGCGCGAGCAGCAGCAGGGGCGTGCCTTCGGGTAGGCGCATGATCTGGTCGACCATCTGGCTGACTGTCTGCGCGGCGAGATCCATCCCGTGGTCCGGGCAGCGCGGGATGCCGGCGCGCGCAAACAGCAGGCGCAGGTAGTCATAGATCTCGGTCACCGTCCCCACGGTGGAACGCGGATTGTGCGACGTCGATTTCTGCTCGATGGCGATCGCTGGCGACAGGCCTTCGATGGAGTCGATATCGGGCTTGTCCATCATGGAGAGGAACTGCCGCGCATACGCGGAGAGCGACTCCACGTACCGGCGCTGGCCTTCGGCGTAGATGGTGTCGAAGGCAAGCGAAGACTTGCCCGAGCCGGACAGGCCCGTAAAGACGATCAGGTGGTCCCTGGGCAGGTCCAGACTGACATTGCGCAGGTTGTGCGTGCGCGCGCCACGGATGCGGATAAAGGACATGGGGCGGGTAAATCTGCCTCGGTTCGAGCGAAGCTTTCAACTATACGGGGGGTGTCAACCCTTAGGCAAAGTCCCCTCGGGCCCGCCCATCCGGCTCCCATCCGGCTTACAATGGCGACCCTTTTTTTCATGGCCCGACAACGGAGCATCCATGGCACGCGGAATCAACAAGGTGATCCTGGTGGGCAATCTCGGTGCAGATCCCGAGACGCGGTACATGCCGAGTGGCAAGGCGGTTACCAACATCCGCATCGCCACCAGCGAGGGCTGGACCGACAAGCAGTCCGGCGACAAGCAGGAGCGGACGGAGTGGCACAGCGTGGTGCTGTTCGACAAGCTGGGCGAAATCTCCGCGGAATACCTGCGCAAAGGCTCGCAGGTGTACATAGAGGGCAGCCTGCGTACGCGCAAGTGGCAGGACAAGCAGGGCCAGGATCGCTACAGCACCGAGGTGGTGGCCCGGGAAATGCAGATGCTGGGCGGCCGGGGCGGC
>JANNNQ010000066.1:0-9407 GCA_031398625.1 Pseudomonadota bacterium | reverse complement strand
CGAACCAAGGTAACGAGCCGCGCGCCGGGCTCGCCGAACAGCCCTTGGACACGTTGCAGAGGACGAAATCCCGGGAAAGTATATGCGTCCGCCAATCGGCGGCGTTTGACAGCTTTGACCATCCGCACATCATGCCAACTGTCTGTCCGTTCGCACTGTGCCTCAGACCCTATGAAAATAGCGCTCACATCGTGATCAGAGCGCTTTTTTTACCCACACCAAATCACGAAGACCCCAAAAAAGAAAGGCCGGCAGTGCCGGCCTTTCTTCCTGCAGTCTTCGGCTGCCTGCAGCTTGCAGCCCTGTTCAGTACTTGTAGTGATCAGGCTTGAAGGGCCCGGAGACGGCCAGGCCCAGATAGGCCGACTGCTCCGCCGTGAGTGTCGTCAGCTTCGCGCCGATGCGCTCGAGATGCAGCTGCGCCACCTTCTCGTCGAGATGCTTCGGCAGCACATACACGTCGTTCTTGTACCTGGCGCCATGCTGGAACAGTTCGATCTGCGCCAGCACCTGGTTGGTGAACGAGTTCGACATGACGAACGACGGATGCCCCGTGCCGCAGCCCAGGTTCACCAGCCGGCCCTCGGCCAGCACGATGATGCGCTTGCCGTCCGGGAACACCACGTGATCGACCTGGGGCTTGATGTTCTCCCACGTGTACTTCCTGAGCGAGGCGATGTCGATCTCGCTGTCGAAGTGGCCGATGTTGCAGACGATGGCCTGGTGCCTCATGCGCGCCATGTGGTCGTGCGTGATCACGTTCAGGTTGCCCGTGGCCGTGACGAAGATGTCCGCCTTGTCGCAGGCCTCTTCCATCGTCACCACGCGATAGCCTTCCATCGCTGCCTGCAGGGCGCAGATCGGGTCGATCTCGGTGATCCACACCTGGGCAGACAGGGCACGGAGCGATTCCGCCGAACCCTTGCCCACGTCGCCATACCCGGCAACCACGGCGATCTTGCCTGCAATCATGACGTCGGTGGCGCGCTTGATCGCATCCACCAGCGATTCGCGGCAGCCGTAGAGGTTGTCGAACTTCGATTTCGTCACCGAATCGTTGACGTTGATGGCGGGGAACGGCAGCTTGCCTTCCTTCGCGAGCGAATACAGGCGCTTCACCCCCGTGGTCGTTTCCTCCGTCACGCCCTTGATGTCCGCGAGCCGCTTCGAATACCAGCCGGGCTGGGTGTCGAGGCGCTTCGCGATGGAGGCGTAGAGCGACACTTCTTCCTCGTTGGCCGGCTTGGCGATGAGCGAGCGGTCCTTTTCGGCGCGGCTGCCGAGCATCAGGAGCAGCGTGGCGTCGCCGCCATCGTCGAGGATCATGTTCGCGTTTGCGGGTGCGCCATTGACCGCCGGCCACTCGAAGATGCGGTGCGTGTATTCCCAGTACTCATCCAGCGTCTCGCCCTTGTAGGCGAATACGGGGATGCCGGCGGCGGCGATGGCGGAGGCCGCGTGATCCTGCGTCGAGTAGATGTTGCAGGACGCCCAGCGGATATCGGCGCCCAGTGCCTTCAGGGTGTCGATCAGCATTGCCGTCTGGATCGTCATGTGCAGCGATCCGGCGATGCGTGCGCCCTTCAGCGGCTTCGAGGCCGCATACTCCTTGCGGATGGCCATGAGGCCGGGCATTTCGGTCTCGGCGATGGCCATTTCCTTGCGACCGAAGTCTGCAAGAGCCAGGTCCTTGACGGCGAAGTCAGAAAAACTCTTCGATACGACTGCGTTCACGTATGGGTACTCCCATCAAAGCGAGCGCGGTTGTCCATGACTGCCCCCCCAAAGCCGAGCCTGGCAGGCCTCATACCTGCTGCAGCGCTCCTCGGCCGGAGGCCAACTTGAAGCAAAGAAGTTACTTGAGGCCTGCTGCCTCCCGCAGCTCCGCGGCCTTGTCCGTCTTCTCCCAGGTGAAGGCGGTGAAGGCCGTGCTCTTTTCGACCTTGCCGGCTCCGTTGGATTCAGTCCAGCGGTAAGTCTGCTCCACGGGCGTGCGCCCGAAATGGCCGTAGGACGCGGTGGCCTGGTACATCGGGTGGATGAGATCGAGCATCTGGACGATCCCGTAGGGACGCAGGTCGAAATGCTTCCGAACCAGCTTCTCGATCTTCTCGTCGCTGATCTTGCCGGTGCCGAAGGTCGTGACCGAGATCGAGGTGGGTTCGGCCACGCCGATCGCGTACGACACCTGGATCTCGCAGCGGTCGGCCAGACCGGCCGCGACGATGTTCTTGGCCACATAGCGGGCCGCATAGGCTGCCGAGCGGTCGACCTTCGAGGGATCCTTGCCGGAGAAGGCGCCGCCGCCATGGCGGGCCCAGCCGCCGTAGCTGTCCACGATGATCTTGCGGCCCGTGAGGCCGCAGTCGCCCACGGGACCGCCGATCACGAACTTGCCGGTCGGGTTGATGTGGATCTTCCTGGCCGGCACCTTGTCGAGCCAGGCCTTCGGCAGGACCGGCTTCAGGATGTGCTCGAACACGCCTTCCTTCAGGTCCTTGTGCTTGACTTCCGGGTCATGCTGGGTCGAGAGGACGATGGCATCGATGCCGACAGCCTTGTCGTTCTCGTAGCGCAGGGTGACCTGCGACTTCGCATCCGGGCGCAGCCAGGGCAGGGGCGACTTCCTGGCCTTGCGGACCTTCGCCTGCTGTTCGACGAGGCGGTGGGCGTAGTATATCGCTGCCGGCATGAATTCCTTTGTCTCGTTCGTCGCATAGCCGAACATCAGGCCCTGGTCGCCGGCGCCCTGCTCCTCCGGGCTCTTGCGGTCCACGCCCTGGTTGATGTCGGGCGACTGCTTGCCGATCAGGTTCAGCACGCCGCAGGTGGCGCCGTCGAAGCCGACATGGCTCGACTGGTAACCGATGTCCGTGATGACCTTGCGGGTCAGGGCCTCGAGATCGATCCAGGCAGAAGTCGTGATCTCGCCGGCCACGATGGCCACGCCGGTCTTGACGAGCGTCTCGCAGGCCACGCGGGCCCGCTTGTCCTGGGCAAGGATGGCATCCAGCACGGCGTCGGAAATCTGGTCCGCGACCTTGTCGGGGTGGCCTTCGGAAACCGACTCGGAAGTAAACAGGTAGCTGCCTGACATGCTTGATCCCTGTGGTGGTGGTTGGAGGGTGGCGGCGGCGGAGTATAGCGGGCAATTTGCAGGGGTCGACAGTCAAGCCTGAGGAAGCGAAGGATGCATGCGACTCCCCTGACGCCACAGGGTTACACCGGCCGCAAGACGAGGTCATCGAGCATGCAGGCCGATTCGGGTGGCACCCGGTGCAATGGCTGTTTCGACATTGCCGGAGTGAGGGGGGTTGGTCCAGAATGCGCGGCCTTCAGGCTCCCTTCTCCAGGTCCGGAAACCCAAGATGCCAAGCCGCCGCGAGCTCGCCAATGCCATTCGTGCCCTGGCCATGGATGCCGTCCAGGCAGCCAACTCCGGTCATCCGGGCATGCCCATGGGGATGGCGGATATTGCGCAGGTCCTCTGGAACGACTACCTGAAACATAATCCCGGGAATCCGGGCTGGGCGGACCGTGACCGGTTCGTGGTGTCCAATGGCCACGGGTCGATGCTCCTCTATTCCGTGCTCCACCTGACGGGCTATCCACTTGAGCTCGAACAGCTCCGCCGCTTCCGGCAGCTGGGTTCGCATACGGCGGGTCACCCCGAGCGGGACCCGCATCTCGGCATCGAAACGACGACCGGCCCCCTGGGCCAGGGACTCGCGAATGCGGTCGGCATGGCCCTCGCCGAAAAGATGCTGGCCGCGACCTTCAATCGGCCCGGTTTTGACGTTGTCGATCACCACACGTGGGCGTTCCTGGGCGATGGCTGCCTGATGGAGGGGATCTCCCATGAAGCCTGCTCGCTGGCCGGCACCCTCAAGCTCGGCAAGCTCATCTGCTTCTACGATGACAACGGCATTTCCATCGATGGCGAAGTGCACGGCTGGTTCACGGATGACACTCCCGGGCGGTTCCGGAGCTACGGCTGGCACGTCGTGCCCGGTGTGGATGGCCATGATCCCGAGGCGGTTGCCCGGGCCATCGACGCGGCCAAGGCCGATTCCCGGCCCACATTGCTCTGCTGCAAGACGATCATTGGCTTCGGCGCCCCGAACAAGCAGGGCACCGAAGCGACCCACGGGGCACCCCTCGGTGCCGACGAAGTGGCCGCGGCCCGCAGGCAGCTTGGATGGGCGCATGCCCCCTTCGTGATTCCCGATGACATCCGTGCCGGCTGGGATGCCCGCCAGTCCGGCGCTGCGGCCGAACAGCAATGGCAGCAGCTGTTTGCCAGCTATCGCGCGCAGCATCCTGACCTCGCGGCGGAGTTCGAGCGTCGTACGCAAGGCGACCTGCCGCAGGCGTGGGAAGCCACCCGGGATGCCTTCATCGCGCAGGCACCTGCGTCGGGCGCCAGCCTCGCCACCCGCCAGGCATCGCAGCTCGCGCTCAATGCGCTCGGTGCGGTGCTGCCCGAATTCTTCGGCGGCTCGGCGGACCTGACACCGTCGAACAACACCACCCGCAAGGATTCCCGGGTCGTCACCGGCGACGATGCGAGCGGCAACTACCTGCACTACGGCGTGCGTGAGTTCGGCATGGCAGCCGTGATGAACGGTATCGCGCTGCACGGCGGTTTCATTCCTTACGGCGGCACGTTCCTCGTGTTCTCGGACTATGCACGCAACGCGCTGCGCATGGCTGCGCTCATGAAGCTGCGTTCAATCTTCGTCTTCACGCACGATTCAATCGGTCTCGGCGAAGACGGGCCGACGCACCAGCCGATCGAGCATGTCGCCAGCCTGCGGATCATTCCCGGCATGTCCGTCTGGCGGCCCTGCGACACCATCGAGACTGCCGTCGCCTGGGCTGCTGCCATCGAGAAGGCGGATGGACCTACCTGCCTCATCCTGACGAGGCAGGCGCTGGCCTTGCAGCCGCGCAGCCTGCAGCAGGTTGCCGACATTCGCCGTGGCGGCTATGTACTGAGCGATTGCGCCGATACGCCGGAATGTATCCTGATCGCGACCGGCTCGGAGGTGGCGCTGGTGGCGGAGGCGGCGCAGACGCTGGCTTGCCGTGGCCGCCGGGTGCGGGTGGTGTCGATTCCCAACGTCAGGCTGTTCGAGCAGCAGGATGTCGCCTGGCGCGAACGCGTCCTGCCCACTGCCGTTACCTGCCGTGTGGTCGTGGAGGCAGGGGTGAAGGACGCGTGGTGGCGTTACGTGGGTGCGCGGGGCGCGATCATCGGCATGGAGACGTTCGGGGCCTCGGCGCCCGCGAAGGATTTGTTCCGGCATTTCGGCTTCACCGTCGACAATATCGTGCACACGGTGGAGATGATGATCGGCAGCGAAGCGACGAAGCATTGACGCGGCGGGAAAGAACAACGGGCGGTGGGCTTCTGGCCAGAGTCTAGGAAGCCTCCGGCACGGACATCCGGCCTGGTCTGGCCAGCGCCCGATCGAACATTCTTGAAGAACTGAGGAGCAGCGGAACATGAGCATCAAGGTTGGCATCAATGGCTACGGCCGCATCGGGCGCAACATCCTGCGCGCACTGTATGAATCAGGCCGCCAGAAGGAGATCCAGATCGTCGCCATCAACGACCTGGGGGATGCGCAGACGAATGCCTACCTGACGCGCAACGATACGGTACATGGCCGGTTCCGCGGCGAAGTCAGCGTCGACGGCGACTCGATGGTCGTCAATGGCGATCGCATCCGCGTCCTGGCCGAGCGGGATCCCGCCAAGCTGCCCTGGGGACCGCTGGGTGTCGAGATCGTGCTCGAATGCACGGGCCTGTTCACGAGCAAGGCCAAGGCCTCGGGCCACATCGCTGGCGGCGCGAAGAAGGTCATCATCTCGGCGCCGGGCGAGAAGGATGTCGATGCCACCGTCGTGTACGGCGTCAACCACGATGTCCTCAAGTCCAGCCATACCGTGATTTCCAATGCCTCCTGCACGACGAACTGCCTGGCGCCGCTTGCGAAGGTGCTGCACGACAGGATCGGCATGGTGCACGGCGTGATGACGACCATCCATTCCTACACCAACGACCAGGTCCTGACCGACGTGTACCACAAGGATTTGCGCCGCGCCCGCTCCGCGACGATGTCCATGATTCCGACGAAGACCGGAGCGGCTGCTGCCGTTGGCCTCGTGCTGCCGGAACTGAATGGCAAGCTTGATGGTTTCGCGGTCCGTGTGCCCACGATCAACGTTTCGCTGGTCGACCTGACGTTCACCGCGGCACGCGCCACGACCGTCGATGAGATCAACGCGGCGATCAAGGCGGCGGCGACGGGTCCCCTCAAGGGCATCCTGGCCTATACGGACCAGCCGCTCGTGTCGATCGATTTCAACCACGATCCGGCTTCTTCCACGTACGACGCCACGATGACGAAGGTGATCGATGGCACCCTCGTGAAGGTCTGCAGCTGGTACGACAACGAGTGGGGCTTCAGCAACCGCATGCTGGACACCACTGCGGCCTGGGCAGCAGCCAAGTAACCCGCATCGGAGTTGCCCGATGACCTTCCTGCGCATGACCGATCTCGACCTCAAGGACAGGCGGGTGCTGATCCGCGAGGACCTGAATGTGCCGGTGCACGAGGGAGCGGTCACGAGCGATGCGCGGATCAGGGCGTCGCTGCCCACGATCCAGGCCGCACGCGATGCCGGTGCCCGCGTGCTCGTCATGTCGCATCTCGGGCGTCCGGAAGAAGGCGTATACGACGCGGAGTTCTCGCTGGCGCCCGTTGCGCAGCGCCTGTCGGAGCTGCTCGGTTTCAAGGTGCGTTTCGAGAAGGACTGGCTCGAAGGCGTCACGGCTGCTCCCGGCGAGGTCGTGCTGCTCGAGAACGTGCGCTTCAACAAGGGAGAGAAGAAAGACACCGAGGACCTGTCCCGCAAGCTGGCTGCGCTGTGCGACATCTTCGTCATGGACGCGTTCGGCACCGCGCACCGGGCGGAAGCCAGTACGCATGGGGTCGCGAGGTTTGCTCCAGTTGCCTGCGCAGGCCCGCTGCTAGCGGGCGAACTCGTTGCGCTTGAGATGGCGCTCAAGAAGCCAAAGCGGCCGCTCGTTGCGATTGTCGGCGGCTCCAAGGTATCGACCAAGCTCACCGTCCTTGAAAGCCTGCTCGCGAAAGTGGACAAGCTGATCGTCGGCGGCGGAATCGCCAATACGTTCATCGCAGCCCAGGGCCTGGCCGTTGGCAAGTCGCTCTACGAAGCGGACATGGTGCCGATCGCGCAGAAGCTGCTCGCACGCGCCAGGGAGCTGGGCGTGGAGATTCCGCTGCCCACCGATGTCGTGGTGGGGACCGAGTTTTCTCCGGCTGCCGAGGCGGATGTGGTGGCTGCGGGCGCGGTCGGGGCGGACCAGATGATCCTCGACATCGGCCCGGATACGGCGGAGCGCTTCGCCCGCTTGCTGGCCTCGGCGGGGACGATCGTCTGGAACGGCCCGGTCGGTGTCTTCGAGTTCGACCAGTTCGGCGAAGGCACGCGCGTGCTCGCGCAGGCGATTGCCCGGAGTCCGGCTTTCTCGCTTGCCGGCGGCGGCGATACCCTCGCTGCGATCGAGAAGTACCGGATCGGCGACGACATCTCCTACATCTCGACCGGCGGCGGTGCGTTCCTCGAATTCCTCGAGGGCAGGACCCTTCCCGCCGTGGCTGCGCTCGAAGCCCGTTCAAACCAGAAGATTCATCCCCGGCAATGAGCGATCCGCGCCAGACCGCTACACTAGTCTCACCCTCACCAGTCACCACGGTTTTCGCCCCATGCTCCGCCGCACCAAGATTCTGACGACGCTAGGCCCGGCCACCGACAATCCCAAGGTCCTCGCGGAAATGATCCGCGCGGGTGCGGATGTGGTCCGCGTGAACTTTTCCCACGGCAGGCCGGAAGAGCATGCGAATCGCGTGCGGATGGTGCGCGAGGCGGCGCTGGCCGTAGGCAAGTGGGTCGGGGTGCTGGGCGACCTGCAGGGCCCCAAGATCCGCATCGAGCGCTTTGCGGGTGGCCGGGTGATGCTTGCCGAGGGCGATGCGTTCGCGCTCGACGTGTCCCTTGGCACGGAAGACGGCACTGCCCAGTCCGTCGGCGTGGCCTACAAGAGCCTGCCCAACGACGTGAAGACCGGTGACGTCCTGTTGCTCAACGATGGCCAGATCGTGCTCGATGTCGTCAACGTCGCCGGGCCCCGGATCGAGACGCGCGTGGTGGTGGGGGGCGAGCTCTCGGATCACAAGGGCATCAATCGCCAGGGCGGCGGCCTGTCGGCCGGGGCACTCACGGACAAGGACCGCGCCGACGTGAAGCTGGCTGCCCAGCTCGGTGTCGACTACCTCGCCGTCTCCTTCGTCCGCAATGCGCAGGATATGGAAGAGGCGCGTGCGCTGTTGCGCGCCGCCGGCAGCAATGCCCGTGTCGTTGCCAAGATCGAACGCAGCGAGGCGATCGTCAACCTCCGCGAGATCGCGAAGGCGAGCGATGTCGTCATGGTGGCCCGCGGCGACCTCGGCGTGGAAATGGGCTACGCCGAACTCACCGGCCTGCAGAAGCAGATCATCGAGGAGACGCGCCGCCAGAATCGGGTCGTGATCACTGCCACGCAGATGATGGAATCGATGATCACGAATCCGATCCCGACGCGTGCGGAAGTGTCCGACGTGGCAAACGCCGTCATGGACGGTACGGACGCCGTGATGCTTTCCGGCGAGAGTGCGGTCGGCAAGTATCCGGTGAAGGCCGTGGAGGCAATGGCGCAGGTCATCCTCGGCGCGGAGAAGTACGACATTGCCCACATCGCGGTACGTCACCGCGTCGATGCCGACTTCACGCGCACCGACGAAGCCATCGCGATGGCCGTGATGTACACGGCCAACCACCTGCATGTGAAGGCGATCGTGGCGCTGACGGAGTCCGGGTCGACACCCTTGTGGATGTCGCGCATCCGGTCCGACATTCCCATCTACGCCTTCACACGGCATGAGGAAACGCGCTGCCGGGTCACTCTCTACCGGGGCGTGTATCCGGTGCCTTTCGACATCACGCAGCCGGCGCCGGAAATCGTGTATCCCGCGATCTTCCGCACGCTGCTCGAGAAGAAGCTCGTCGAAGTCGGCGATCGCATCATCCTCACCAAGGGCGAGTTTTCGGGGATCTCGGGCAAGACCAACTCGATGAAGATCCTGGAAGTGACGCTGTAGGAAAAGCTGCAAGAAAGCTACAGGCCACAGGCTACTGGCCACAGCCAGATAAAGAAGTGCAGGAAGTAATGGAACTTGCAGCGCAACCGCGCTTCTCTTCGCCTGTACTCGGACGAGTGGGTCACCTCGTGGATGAGCACGGCGGCGAGGCCTATCTGCCGAACTTGCCACGGCTGG
>JANNNQ010000050.1:0-3008 GCA_031398625.1 Pseudomonadota bacterium | reverse complement strand
AGTTCACCTGGCGAGTCAAGCTCAACCCGTCAGCCCGAGGCACGGCATCAAACGGACTCGAGCACGGTCGCGACGCCCTGCCCTCCGCCGATGCATTGCGTCGCGAGCGCAAACCGCTTGCCCTCGCGCTTCAGCAACTGCGCAGCCTTGCCAGTGATGCGAGCACCCGTCGCACCCAACGGATGGCCGATCGCAATGGCGCCGCCATCCAGGTTCACTTTCCCGATCGGAACTCCGAGTTCACGCACGGATGCGATGGCCTGGCTGGCAAACGCCTCATTGATCTCGACGATGTCGATATCGTCGATGGTGAGGCCGGCGCGTTCCAGTGCTTTGCGGCTCGCCGGCACGGGTCCCATGCCCATGATCTCGGGATCGACGCCAGCCACGGCCACCGAGCGGATGCGCGCCAGGATGTCGAGTCCGTGGCGGCGGGCAAATGCTTCGGTGCATACGAGAACTGCCGCCGCGCCGTCCGTCAGGGGCGATGCGGTTCCCGCGGTGACCGTGCCGTCGAACGCAGGCTTCAGCTGCGCAAGCCCTTCGAGCGAAGTCTGCGGCCGCAGGCAACCGTCTGTCTCCACGATGCCGTCGGGGGTATGCACGGGAACGATCTCGCCTGCCAGGCGACCTTCACGCTGGGCAGCCGCGGCTTTCTGCTGCGAAAGCACGGCGAACCGTTCCTGCTCGAGTCGCGGCACGTTGAAGCGGGTGGCAACGTTCTCCGCCGTATACCCCATCGGGATGTACGCCTCGACGGGAATCTCCGCGTCCGGATGTTCGCGACTGCGGAAGCGCGGGTTCGGGCGGAAGTTGAGCCCACCCTGCGGGACGTGAGACATCGATTCCACCCCGGCACAGATGAAAGCCTCACCCGCCCCTATCGCCATCTGGCCCGCCGCGTAGTGAATGCCGGTCATCGATGATCCGCAGAAGCGGTTGATCGTCGCGCCTCCCGCCGTCTTCGGAAAGCCGGCGAGCAGCGCAGCTACCCGGGCGATGTTGTTGCCCTGCTCCGCTTCCGGATACGCACACCCCATGATCACGTCCTCAAGCAGCGCGGGATCGAGGTTTGCCCTCCTTACCAGCTCCTTGAGCGAAATCGCTGCCAGGTCGTCCGGGCGCACGGTCACCAGCTTGCCCTTCTTCGCAAAGTGGAAAGGAGTGCGTACATAGCCGGCAATTACTGCGTTCACGGGTGTTTCCTTTAGGGAGCCTCTGAAATACTGCGATCTGAAACTGTCGACGCATTTTCAACCATGGTCTTTCAATCAGTTGCATCGCTGTTCGCCTGGCACATGTAGGCAAATCAGACCTTCCTTGGATGATGATCGTCATGTTTGATTAATATGATGACCGTCATCTATGATGTCAACCAGCTGTTGGTTCTACCGAGGAGCACTGCGGTCATGAGAGTCACCAGGGAGCAGGCCGACGCCACGCGGCAACGCATCGTCGACACGGCGGCGAGACGCTTCCGCGAAAAGGGCTATGACGGCATCGGCGTGGCCGACCTGATGCAAGCCGCGGGACTAACGCACGGCGGCTTCTACGCGCACTTCGACTCCAAGGAGGACCTCATGGCAGCCGCTTGCGCGCGCGCCCTGGAACGGTCTGTCGATGCCTGGGAGAAGTGGATGGAACGAGGCGACAGCCCTTTGGAGGCGATCACGGCAGCCTATCTTTCGCCCCGGCACCGCGATCACCCGGGCGCAGTCGGCGCCTGCATGATTGCTGCCGGCGGAGCGGATATCGCACGCCTCAAGCGGGCGGTCCGCGAGGCCGCGACGTCCGGTGTTGAAAGTCAGCTCCAGCTGCTGGCAGGGCTGTTGCCGGGCCGGACCCAGGCGGCACGGCGCAGGAAGGCGCTGGCCATCTACTCGGGCATGCTTGGGGCCCTGCTGCTGTCCCGTGTCGTGGACGACGAGCAGCTCTCGGATGACATCCTGCAATCAGCAAGGGACTGGATAACAGGAAAAGACTAGCAGACTGCAGCTACGCGTCGGCTGCGTCTGTCCGGCTCGTGCCGGCGCGAGCCGAGCGCAGATACCTTCCACCCGGCGGCACATCGACGGCCTTGGCACGCAGCGAACGCTCCTGGCGGGCGTTCTTGCGATAACGTGCCGGTGGCAGCGCAAACCTTCGCTTGAAGGCGCGGTTGAACGCCGCCTCCGATTCGTATCCCACGCTGCCTGCAATCTGCAGCACGCTCCGGCTGCTGGTGCGCAGTGCATCGGCCGCCAGTTCCAGCCGCCAGTCGGCGAGATACGCCATGGGCGACGTGTCGAGATAGCGGGCAAACCGCTCGGTCAGGGCGGACCGGGACGAGCCCACTTCCTTCGCCAGCAGCTCGAGGCTCCAGTCCCTTTCCGGCCGCGCGTGGAGGGTAGCCAGGCTCTTGCTGACGATGGGATCGCGCGAAGCGGCAAGCCAGCCGGTGCGGGGCCCGGACAATGTTGCCATATAGCGCCGGAGCGTCTCTGCAAACAGGACTTCCGAGAGCCGCGCAACCAGCATGTCGCTGCCCGGGGAGGCCCCACCGACCAGCATCACAGCATGGTGAATGGAAGCTTCGAGCCACGCGCCGGAAGGTTCCTCGCGCAACGACAGCTTGAGGATCCTGGGCAGCCCGGCGAGCAGGGGTTGCGTCAGACGGGGATCGCAACAGAAGTAGCCGCAGATGAGACGCGTCTCTTCGCCGCTGCCGCCAAACCGCAGGGGCTCCAGGCCGCGGGCAAGAATCATCGGCAGGTTCTGCTCCGACGAGACCGGCTCCGCACCCGTGCCGTTGCCCATCAAGTGTTCATCGCCATGCGGGAACACGATCAGGTCCCCGGCCGCGAACTCCACTGATTCCCCGTCGATGCTCACATAGCCGCGCCCTGCAGTGGCCAGGTGGTAGATGATCACGTGGTCATCGCGCCCCGACAGGAGGGGGCCGATGCGCTTCGAAGGGGGCGACAGGATGCACCAGGGCGATGACGCCTCGGCATTGATGAAGATGGCGC
>JANNNQ010000037.1:0-8656 GCA_031398625.1 Pseudomonadota bacterium | reverse complement strand
CCACTCCAAAGCCGGCAAGCGTCAGCGCAATGGCGTCGGTATCCATGCCGTTACGCTAGCACAGCCCGTAGAGGCTCAGGCGCTGAGCTTCCGGTACCTGATCCGGTGTGGCCGGTCGGCGTCGTCCCCCTTGCGGCGCTTGAAGTCCTCCACGTACTCGGCGTGGTTGCCCTCGAACCAGACGACCTCGCTGTTTCCTTCGAAAGCGAGGATATGCGTGGCGATGCGGTCCAGGAACCACCGATCGTGCGAAATGACCACCGCACACCCCGGGAAGCTGAGCAGCGCATCTTCGAGGGCGCGCAGGGTTTCGACGTCGAGATCATTGGTCGGTTCGTCGAGCAGCAGAACATTGCCGCCGCTTTTCAGGACCTTGGCGAGATGGACGCGATTGCGTTCACCGCCCGACAGTTCGCCGATCAGCTGTTGCTGCTGCGTGCCGCGGAAATTGAAGTGCCCGACGTACGCCCGCGAGGGAATCTCGTAGGTGCCTACGCGGATGATGTCCTGGCCGTTCGAGATCTCGTTCCAGACCGTCTTCCTGTCATCCAGCGACTGTCGCGACTGGTCGACATAGGCCATCTGCACCGTGGGTCCCGTGCGCAGTTCGCCGGCGTCAGACTGCTCCTGTCCCGTCAGCATCCGGAACAGCGTGGTCTTGCCGGCGCCGTTCGGGCCGATGACGCCGACAATGCCGCCCGCCGGCAGGTTGAAGTTCAGGTTGTCGAAGAGCAGCCGGTCGCCGAAGCCTTTCTTGAGGCTCTTGGCGTCGATGACCAGCTCGCCGAGGCGCGGACCGGGCGGAATGTAGATCTCGTTCGTCTCGTTGCGCTTCTGGAACTCGGTGGAGGCCAGTTCCTCGTAACGCTGCAGGCGGGCCTTGCTCTTGGCCTGGCGCGCCTTCGGGTTCGAGCGCACCCATTCGAGTTCGCGCTCCAGCATCTTGCGCAGCGATTCCTGCTGGCGTTCCTCGGTGGCCAGGCGCCTCTCCTTCTGCTCGAGCCACGACGAGTAGTTGCCTTCCCACGGAATGCCATGGCCGCGGTCGAGTTCCAGGATCCAGCCCGCGTCGTTGTCGAGGAAGTAGCGGTCGTGGGTCACGGCGATGACGGTGCCCGGATAGGTTTCCAGGAACCGCTCAAGCCACGCCACGGATTCCGCGTCGAGGTGGTTGGTCGGCTCGTCGAGCAGGAGCATGTCCGGTTCCGACAGCAGCAGCCGGCACAGCGCCACGCGGCGGCGTTCGCCGCCCGAGATCTTCGTCACGTCCGCTTCCCAGGGCGGGAGCCGCAAGGCATCGGCGGCGACTTCCAGCTTGCGCTCGAGTTCCCAGCCGTTCTTGGCGTCGATGGCATCCTGCAACCTGGCCTGCTCCTCGAGCAGCCTGGTCATCGCGTCTTCGGTGAGGTCCGGATTGGCGAACTCGTCGCTCACCGCGTTGAACCGGTCGATCAGCGACTGGATGGCGGCGACGCCTTCGAGCACGTTGCCGCGAACGTCCTTCGCCGGATCGAGCTCGGGTTCCTGCGAGAGGTAGCCGATGCGGATGCCGGGCTGCGGCCGGGCCTCGCCTTCGATTTCCTTGTCGATGCCGGCCATGATGCGCAGGAGCGTCGATTTGCCCGAGCCATTCAGGCCGAGCACGCCGATCTTCGCGCCGGGGAAGAACGAGAGGGAAATGTCGCGCAGGATGATCCGCTTCGGGGGAACGACCTTCGATACCCGGTTCATGGTGTAGATGAATTGAGCCATGGAGCTTGCGATCCTGCTGACCTGGGGAAAGGGCGGGGATGATAGCAGGGGCAACATCGGCTTTCGGCGTCCGGCCTCGGCCAGAGGATCAGCGATCCTTGAGTCCCAAAGCCCAAAGCCCAAACGCGGGCCCGTGCTACCCTCGGGGCACTTTGAGCCTCGATCAAGGGCCCGGCCGCATGTCCCCTCCTGCCTCTCCAGACGTGCTGCTCGTGACTGGCGAGGAAATCGCCCGTTACGGATTCGGGGAAGGGCATCCCTTCGGTCCGGACCGTCATGGCGTTTTCGTTCGGGAAGTCCGCAATGCCGGCCTGCAGGAACAGGTGCGGTGGGCCGAGCCCCGCCTGGCCGACCGCACCGAGCTCGAGAGCTTCCACACCCCGGAGTACGTGGACTTCGTGCGCGACCGTTCGCTGAGCGGGCAGGGGTTTCTGGACGCAGGCGATACCCCCGCCTGGAAGGGCGTGTTCGAAGCCGCGAGCCATGTGGTCGGAGCGACGCTGGTCGGCGTGGAGAACGTCATGGCGGGTCAGGCTCGCCGGGCCTTCATTCCCATCGCAGGCTTGCATCACGCTGCACGCAACCGCGCGGCGGGTTTCTGCGTGTTCAACGACTGCGGCGTGGCGATCGAGACCTTGAGGCGCCGCTACGGGGTGACCCGGGTCGCCTATGTCGACATCGATGCCCACCATGGTGACGGGGTGTTCTACGGTTTCGAGTCCGACCCGGACCTGCTGTTCGCTGATACGCACGAAGATGGACGGTATCTGTATCCGGGCACCGGCACCGCCCAGGAAACGGGGTCCGGCAGCGCCAAGGGCACCAAGCTCAATATTCCTCTCCCGCCCGGAGCGGGGGACAACGAATTCCTGGCCGCCTGGGAGCAGATCGAGGCCTACCTGGCTGCCAACAGGCCGGAGTTCATCCTGTTCCAGTGCGGCGCCGACAGCATCGAGGGTGACCCGATCACCCACTTGCGGTTTTCCCCCGGTGCCCATGCCCATGCGGCGACGCGCCTGTGTGCGCTGGCGGACGAGTTCGGGCACGGGCGGGTGGTGGGCATGGGCGGGGGCGGCTATAACCGGGACAACCTGGGCCGGGCCTGGACCGCGGTGGTGCAGTCATTCGTGAAGGCGACGAGTCCCATCCTGTAGAATCCGCGCTCCCTTAACGCCGGAGCTTCAGGATCCCTCCATGTTTCCAGCCGACTCGCAGATTGCCGGGTTCGACCCGGAACTCAACGCAGCGCTAGACGCCGAATATCGCCGCCAGGAAGAGCATATCGAGCTGATCGCGTCCGAAAACTACGCCAGTCCGCGGGTGCTCGAGGCGCAGGGTACGGTGCTGACGAACAAGTATGCGGAGGGCTATCCCGGCAAGCGCTACTACGGCGGCTGCGAACACGTCGATGTCGCCGAGACGCTCGCCATCGAGCGGGCGAAGAAACTGTTCGGTGCGGCGTATGCCAACGTGCAGCCCCATTCCGGTTCGCAGGCGAATGCCGCTGCGTATCTCGCGCTGATCAACCCCGGTGATGCCATTCTGGGCATGAGCCTCGATCACGGCGGCCACCTCACGCACGGCGCCAAGGTGAATTTCTCCGGCCGCATCTTCAGGGCAGCGCAGTACGGGCTCGATCCGGCGACGGGCGAGATCGACTACGACCAGGTGGACAAGCTGGCGCAGGAACACAAGCCGCGGATGATCATCGCGGGATTCTCGGCATATTCCCGCGTCATCGACTGGGCGCGCTTCCGCCAGATCGCGGACAGCGTCGGTGCGTATTTCGTGGTCGACATGGCGCACGTTGCAGGTCTCGTTGCAGCAGGCCTCTATCCGAATCCGGTGCCGCACGCCGACGTGGTCACTTCAACGACGCACAAGACACTCCGCGGCCCGCGCGGCGGCCTCATTCTGGCCAGGCCCGGCGAGGAGCTGCACAAGAAGCTGAATTCGCTCGTGTTTCCAGGTACCCAGGGCGGACCGCTGATGCACGTGATCGCCGCCAAGGCGGTGGCCTTCCTCGAGGCCCTGCAGCCCGAATTCACTGCCTACCAGGAGCAGGTACTGGCCAATGCGCGTGCGATGGCAAAGGCGCTGCAGCAGCGCAGCTACAGGATCGTTTCAGGCGGCACCGACAATCACCTGTTCCTGGTCGACCTGATCGGCCGCGAACTCACCGGCAAGGACGCGGATGCCGCGCTCGGCCGCGCCAACATCACCGTCAACAAGAACGCAGTGCCCAATGACCCACGCTCGCCGTTCGTTACCAGCGGCCTCAGGCTCGGGACGCCTGCCGTGACGACGCGCGGCATGCGGGAAGCGGAAGTCGTGCGGCTCGCGGGCTGGATCGCCGATGTGCTCGACCATCCGGATGAGGCGACCATTGCGCGGGTGAAGGGCCAGGTGCTGGAGCTGTGCGGGAAGTTCCCGGTCTATGGGAAACGGCCGTAGGCCGCAGGCTGCAGGCAGAGTTCAAGAGTCCGGAAAAGCAGGTCATGGGCGTTGATCGTGGACTTTGGCTGCAGCTGGAAAACTGGCTTCCATAGCCTTCTACCTGCAGCCCAGAGCCTACAGCCTGCAGCCTTGCCCTTATGCACTGCCCGTTCTGCTCGCACGAGGAAACCAAGGTCACCGACTCGCGGCTGGCGGGCGAGGGGCAGCAGATACGCCGCCGCCGCGAGTGCCTCGCTTGCGGCGAGCGCTTTACGACGTTCGAGACGGCCGAACTCGTCATGCCGCGGATCGTGAAGAGCGATGCGACCCGCGAGCCCTTCGACGAAGCCAAGCTCCGGCACGGCATGTCAAAGGCGCTCGAAAAACGGCCGGTGTCGAGCGAGGCCATCGATGCGGCCGTGGTGCACGTCTGCCATCGACTGCGGACCCTCGGCGAGCGCGAGGTGCCTGCGCGTCTGGTCGGCGAGTTCGTGATGGAAGAGTTGCGGCACCTGGACGAAGTGGCCTACGTGCGCTTTGCATCCGTCTATCGCAGCTTCCAGGACATTGACGCATTCCGCGAGGAAATCGAGCGCTTGCGCCTGCAGCCTGGCCGCGCAGGCGACAACCAGCTGCCCCTCTGGACCGGCGGCGACCGCAAGAAGTGACCCCTCCCATGTTCTCGCAAGTCGATCATCGCCTGATGTCCCGTGCCCTGCAGCTTGCGGAGCGAGGCCTGTTCACCACGGACCCCAATCCGCGGGTGGGGTGCGTCATTGCGCAGGGCGAGCAGATTGTCGGTGAGGGCTGGACGAGTCCTGTGGGCGGGCCTCATGCCGAAGTGCACGCCATGCTGGCCGCAGGAACGGCAGCGCGTGGTGCAACGGCCTATGTGACGCTTGAGCCCTGTTCGCATCACGGGCGCACACCGCCTTGTACGGATGCGCTGATTGCCGGTGGTGTCAGTCGCGTAGTCAGTGCGCTGCGCGACCCGAACCCGCTCGTGGACGGCAAGGGCATCCGGCAAATGCAGGAGGCTGGCATTGCCGTAGAGACGGGATTGCTTGGCGCCAGTGCCCGGCAGCTCAACGCCGGTTTCGACAAGCGGATGACACATGGCCTGCCGCTGGTGACAGTGAAGGTGGCTGCGAGCCTGGATGGCAAAGTGGCATTGCGCAACGGGGTGAGCCGCTGGATTACCGGCGAACCCGCACGACGTGATGTGCAACGGCTGCGTGCGCGCAGTTCTGCGGTGCTGACCGGCATTGGCACCGTGCTAGTGGATGATCCGTTGCTGACGGTGCGTGATCCGGACATCGACATGCTCGGCCGCAAGCCGTTGCGTGTCGTTTGCGATACGCGTCTGCGCATTCCTCCGGCCGCGCGCCTCCTGCGTGAAGGCGGTCCGGTCGTGATCTACACGGCAGAAACGGAGGCCCGAGGGTTGACGCGGGCCGATGTCGACGTGGTGACCGTTGCCAGTGATGTCCATGGTTCGCTCGACCTCGTCGCGATCCTCAAGGATCTTGCCCGGCGGCACTGCAATGAGGTGCTGGTCGAAGCGGGGCCACGCCTTTCGGGGCGGTTCCTGGAGCTCGGGCTTGCCGACCTGCTGGTCGTTTACCTCGGGCCGGTGCTGCTCGGCCGGGACGCGCAGAGCATGCTGGCGTTGCCGTCCCTCGATGCGATGGCGGGACGTCAGGAACTGGAACTGCTCGCTACCCGTCGCATCGGCAATGACCTCAAGCTCACCTGGCAGCCCCGCGCACGCTGAGCCTGTCTGCACGGATTGGCAACTCCCCATGTTCACCGGCATCATCCAGACCCTCGGTTCAGTCACCCGGATCCAGCCGCGAGGCGGTGACGTGGAGCTGGTCATCGCGGCTGCCGATGGCTATCTCGACGGGATTGCGCCGGGTGACAGCATTGCCGTCAACGGCTGCTGCCTCACCGTCACCCGGCTGGAGGGCCCTGCGTTCACGGCCGATGTTTCGCGCGAGACGCTGTCGCTGACGACGCTGCAGCACTGGCAGCCGGGAACCCGGGTGAATCTCGAGAAAGCGTTGCGCGCAGGCGATGCGCTGGGCGGGCACTATGTGTCGGGTCATGTCGATGGCGTGATTGCAGTGACGTGGATCGTCGACGACGCGCGTTCACGCCGGGTCGGTTTTTCCGTGCCGCGATCGCTGGCACGCTATGTGGCCCGCAAAGGTTCGGTGACACTCGATGGCGTCAGCCTCACGGTGAATCACGTGAGTCCGCTGGCTGACGCCGGTGCCGATGCCGGCTTCGACGTGAACCTGGTGCCGCATACGCAGGCCGTCACGATCCTCGGTGCCTACACGGTGGGAATGCTGGTCAACTTCGAGGTGGACATCATCGCCCGCTATCTCGAGCGGATGAGGGAGGCGCCGTGACGCTGCATTCGATCGAGGAGATCCTGACGGACCTGAAACAGGGCCGCATGGTCGTCATCATGGATGACGAGGATCGCGAGAACGAAGGCGATCTCGTCATGGCGGCAGAATTCGTGCGCGCGGAGGACGTGAACTTCATGGCCCGGTATGGCCGCGGCCTCGTTTGCCTCACCCTCACGCAGGATCGGTGCCGGCAGCTGCGGTTGCCACTGATGGTCACCGATACGCATCTCGAGCATACGACCAACTTCACCGTTTCGATCGAAGCGGCGGAAGGCGTGACGACCGGGATCTCGGCGCACGATCGCGCGCACACGATTCGTACTGCGGTCGCGCCACGGGCTGTTCCCGGAGACCTGCGTCAACCGGGACACATCTTTCCCCTCATGGCACAACCTGGCGGCGTGCTGACCCGGGCCGGCCACACTGAAGCAGGCTGCGATCTGGCGCGGCTGACGGGTTGCGAGCCGGCTGCCGTGATTGTCGAGATCCTGAACGAGGATGGCACGATGGCGCGCCGGCCCGACCTCGAGGCTTTCGCGAAGCATCACGGGCTCAGGATCGGCACGATCGCCGATCTCATCCGCTACCGCCTCGAGAAGGAGCGCTCGGTCGAGCGGATATCCGAACAGGAGATCGCGACCGAGTTCGGGCCGTTCACCATGCTGGCCTATGAGGATCACGTGAACCGTACCGTGCACCTGGCGCTGGTACGAGGCGATCTGTCCCGCGTGGCGGCGCCGCTGGTACGGGTGCACCTGCGGGACACCCTGCGCGATGTCGTCGGCGTCAGCATGGAGTCGCTCGGTCGGCCCCTGCGCTCGGCGTTGCAACGGGTCGCACGCGAGGGTGCCGGGATAGTCGTGCTCCTGCGGCCGGAAGAAACGCCACGCGACCTGATGGATGCGGTCAGCGGACTCGGGTCCACCGAAGTGGCCGCATCCAGCCGGACGGCGGGCATGAAGGTGTTGCGGACCTACGGCATCGGTGCGCAGATACTCAAGGACCTCGGAGTGACCCGCATGCGAGTGCTTTCGGCCCCGAAACAGATGCTCGGCCTCTCCGGCTTCGACCTCGAAGTCGTGGAGTATGTCGAAGGTTAGGGAAGCTCTGATTTACCCACATGCGCCAGGCGAACAGCGATGCAACTGATTGAAAGACCATGGTCGAAAAGGCGTCGACCGTTTCAGATGGCAGTATTTCAGAGGTTCCTTAGATCGTATACTCCGCGCCCATGGACAACGTGAAGCTCATCGAAGGCGACCTGCAGGTGCGCGACCTGCGGTTCGCCATTGCCGCCACGCGCTTCAATCATTTCGTCGTTGAGCAGCTCGTCATCGGCGCAGTGGACGTCCTGCGACGGCACGGCGCGAGCGAGAAGCAGATTGACATCGTGAAGGTGCCGGGCGCCTACGACCTGCCGCTCATCGTGCGGAAGCTGGCGATGAGCCGGCGCTACGATGCGGTGGTCGCACTGGGCGCGGTCATTCGCGGCGCCACGCCGCATTTCGACTATGTTGCCGGTGAATGCGCAGGCGGGCTCGCCCGCGTTTCCCAGGATACGGGTGTGCCGGTCGCTTTCGGCGTGCTGACGACCGAAACGGTGGAGCAGGCAATCGACCGGGCCGGTGCCAAGTCAGGCAACAAGGGTGCAGACGCCGCCCTGTGCGCACTGGAGCTCGCCAACCTTCTCCGCCGCATCGAATCCTGATCCGGTTCCCTTATGACTTCACGCAAGCCGGGTCGGGGGAGCCGCGCACGCAGCGTCGCGCGAAAACTCGCCATGCAGGCGCTTTACCAGTGGCAACTGACCGGCCAGGCAGCGGATGCAGGGGTCGAACTCTGCAGGCAGTTCACTGACAGCGAGGACTACGGCTCGGCCGACGCGGAGTATTTCGCGGATCTGCTCCAGCAGTGCATCGTGAGGCAGGCGGAACTCGATGCCGTTCTCTCGCAGTACGCGGACCGTCCGCTGGTACAGCTCGATCCGGTCGAGCGTGCCATCCTCTGGATCGGCATCTACGAAGTGCTCATCCGGCTTGACGTGCCGC
>JANNNQ010000008.1:0-4741 GCA_031398625.1 Pseudomonadota bacterium | reverse complement strand
GGCACTTCCGTCATTGACGTGCCAGTTCTCGAACGATAATCATC
This sequence comes from Pseudomonadota bacterium, assembly GCA_031398625.1. Lineage (GTDB taxonomy): Bacteria > Pseudomonadota > Gammaproteobacteria > Steroidobacterales > Steroidobacteraceae > CAIUGU01. The sequence continues at coordinate 4,697 of JANNNQ010000008.1, read as the reverse complement.
GGTGGATTCAGGCTTAGCCCACCACTGGTCCGCATCGATTCGTACGGGCAGCTCAGATGGAGGCAAACGGTCGGTAAACAACGCGAGGGTCTCGCCGACCTTGGTAGCGGCAGGCGCGATGATGCCGTGGAAGCCGAGTTGGTGGGCGACCTGCGCTACGTGTTGGCACTTTCCATACGCATCGCGATCTCCAGTGGGCGATATCAAATCGTCGAGCGAAAGCCCGACAAGGAGGCGGGTGCTGGACAAGCGCAGATCCAAGACCTCGGTGACCGCGACGGAGCAAGTAACCAGGACACGCGGTTGCAAGGCGCGGACCAAATCCGGGTTATCGACCGGATCGACGAGGTGGCGGTAAGCCTCCACCACGACCGAGTCCAGCGGCTGTCCCAGGTAGAGCACGGGAAAACCGTCCTCCGTGCCCCAGCGCCCGTAGCCCTTGCGCCCGTCGAGGACGCTGCTGGCGTAGCGCGAAGCTGCGTGGCGCTGCCACTGTCCGTCAACGGTCGCCCGAGGGCTCGCGGCGACGAGGGCCTGCAGTGATTCCATCCCTACATCGCTCCTGCCACTCGTTGAACCTCCTGGAGCACCTCGTCCATCGATCCCTCGGTGAGCAGATCGATCGGGCGCTCCCCGTCCAAGTTCCGATTGCGTGAGTGCAACCAGATCTCCACGCCTTCGTCGGTGTAGACCTCGCGCAGTTCGCGCACGACGAAGCTGAGGTCCAGCAGCCGCTTCGCCTTGGTACCGCTGGGCGTTGACTCGCCTTTCGCCCAGTTCTGAACAGTGCGCACGCTGGCGCCGACAACTGCACCAAGCTCCCGTTGAGTGACTCCCGACTGAGTCACCTCTTCAACGATCCGCAGGTAGGTCAACGAGTCTCCACCTGGGCGGCGGCGTCCTTCAGAAGGCGGCTTAGTCATGTGGTCTCTCCCGGTGAGTCACGTGCTGATCGTTCTTCATCTCAGCCTGCGCGTCAAGTTTCGCCATAGATTGCGTCTCAAATTTCGTGTACGGTCGTCACCAGCGGCTCCTAGTTCTGGAGGGCAAGTGATGGCTGAGTTGCTCGTACGCGTCGGCTCGAGCGACGCCGCCCTGGTCCGGCGCATCTTCGACGCCCGGACCACCACTCCGCGTCGCCTTCTGCCGAACAGGATCGTGACCGACGCACATGCAGCGTTGACCAAGCCCGACATCGGGTCGGTTGCGCGGCGCGCGGGCGTGCCGTTCGTGGTCGACCCTCAAACCTTCTATCTGCAGGACGAGCAGCACCCTGCGGACCCGTGGAGCCAACTGCCTTTCGCCGATGCAGCGAGGCTCACTCCTGCCGATCTGTCTACCAAGAACCGCGCGGGCCGCTTGGTCGCGGAGTGCCTGGAGTTCCAACTGCAACGCGGCGCCAGCGTTCTCATGCCGCCGTATGTACACGTGGAGCGCGGTACCGATGGCTGGGTCGAGGTGCAGGCGGAGTTGTGGCGCCAAACCCGCGACTTCGTTGACCGACAGGGATTGCAACTTCCCTTGCTCGCGGTGCTAGCGCTTGGCTGGCGACTCCTGGACCGCAACCTTTGGCCTTCCGCCTTCCACCCCTTGAGCGGCGCACTGACTCTGCTGGCTCCGGACGAGGTGGCATTGGCGGCGTCAAAAGCGGACCGCGGTGCTCACTCCGACCACCGTCTGGTCTCACTGCTCTCGGCGGTCGGGCAGCTGAAGCAAACCTTTCCAGTGATCGCCTGGCAGCAGGGGACGTTGGGCGAGGCCGCCGTCGCAGCAGGCGCGGCAGGCTATGAGACCGGCATCGGCTGGCGAGAGCACTGCGACCTTCAGACCGCGATGTCCCAGCACCGCAAGCCGAAGAAGACGGACGGCGGTTTCAGCTCCCGTCCCGTCTACATTCGCGCACTTGGAACCAGCATTCCCAAGAAGACGGTCGAGACGGTGATGTCCCAGCCCAGGATCGCCGCGAATCTCGTCTGCATCGACGCATCCTGCTGCTTCAATGGCCGCGACGATCTGCTCCGCGACGCTCGGGAGCACGCGATCATCAGCCGTGCCCAGACGCTGCATGAGCTCGGCGAGCCAGCTCAGCCCGCGTGGCAGTGGAACATCCTGGCCCAACGCAGCGCCACCGCGTTGGAAATCGCGGAACTGATCAACAAAGTGACCGCAAAAGAACAATCCGTTCCGAAGATCGACACCTCACACCTGAGTGCGATCAACATCGTGGCCGAGAACCGCCGCAAGACACTAGGACGCCGACGCGCTGCCTGAACAAGCCGACCGTTGAGATCAGACCGAATGGGCGGTTGAAGGCTCGACCGGAGGCGACGGCGGATGCGGACGATCGTGAGGGCGGCATCGGTACTGGCCGAGTTCTCCCACAGGTTGAGGTGGCGTCAGCCGGGAATTCCAGCTCGATCATCGGCGGCTCGGATACTCTGTTGAACCTCTGAAGGTGATGGGGCCGGCCACTCCGGCACTTGGGAGATATAATGACGGGTGTCGAAGGTCCGGTAGTCGGCTGGCTGCTAAGCAAGCTCGGCCCTATCCGGACATGGTTTAAGGATCAGTTTCGGGCCGACCACGTGCCCATCACTGGTCGCCGTGGTCGGCCCGACCAAACTTATGGTGGGTTCTTCCTGTTCGCGGCGGCCGCTCCAAGCCAGTCGCCGAAACTGCTGCCGCTGGCCGACTTCGCTGACCGGGCTCATGATCTGGTGCAGCATGCCTTTCCGTCGATATTCCCCGAGGTAAGCGACTACGCAGGCCATGAACTAGTGCGATACCGTAGTTCTGCCGAAAGATCCGCAGAACAGCACATCATCACGATTTACCCGACCGGCCTTGTAGAACTGCAATGGTTGATCGCCGCCCCGCCAGCCACCTCACTACCGCTCTCTGGCATTGTGGAGCCGCTGCAGGCACTCCGCCAGGTCGTACAAGCCAGCGGTCTTGCTGACCTATACCAACCACGGCGATTCGAGGGCAAGCGCCGTGTTGACTGGCGCATTGGAATAAACGGTATGGCCACCTCCAACCTGAGTGGCACCAGTGTCAGTTGGACCAACGTCACCTCGTCGATCCAACTTCCCGAGCAACGTAACCGTACTCCTCGTCCATATTGCCCTGCTGAGGGATATGCCCCACACCTGCTCACATCGCTTCGCCTAAACGCGACCCTTGAAGGCCTTCTCATGCCCGTACTGGAAGAACACCTTGTCGTTGGCGGCTACGTCGATAGCGGAGTGATTCGCGACTGCATCACCGAACTTGCCAACAGCGCCACGGAACTTGATGAACAGGCTGACCGGGAAGCGCTGACCTAGGCTGAAGCCAGGACGTTGTGCCGCATCGGCCCGGATAGATCTTGTCCCACAACGCCCGTTCCCAAGATGGGCCTACCGCTCGTGACAACGCACCAGACATCATGAAGAGGAGATCCGCTCGATCTCCCGCTCAAGTAACGCACCGCCAGTAGACCGCGATCACTGCCAAGTGATCCGCTGCACATGTTGGGGCTGAGCCTGTGACAGATCGTGTAGAAGCCGAGACGCAAGCCGTCATCGGACACACCCTGGAAATGCTGCGCGCCTACTTAAACTGGGGCGGCAAGATCACCACCGGCGAGATCGGCAACTGGCAGTACAACGAGCTGATCGACTTCGTGAATTTCCGCATGGAAACCGCCCACGCTTGCCTGTACCTGATCGAGCACGACAAGATCGCCGACGCTTTGGGTTTGTGTCGCGCGCTACTGGAAAACTACCTCCTGTTCATGCTGATGTGCCGTGGCCACAAATACTTCCGCCTCCAAGACAAGAAAGGACTCACTGACGGTCAGCTCAAGAATTTTATCGCAGAGAGACAAGCCAAGCTTACGGAAGACAAGGCCAACGACACAAACACTTATATGGCGGTCAAGAAGTATTCACGCAGGCCAAAGACAGTCATGTACGTGTTCGAGGGACTTGCCGCAGAGTCCGACCCGGACATGGTCGTGCCGCTGCACTACTTCCTTTACCAGGAGTTCCGCCCTGAAGTGATGCGCCTCAAGCATGGCGACTATTTCGAGCACTTCGACTTCGACCCGGACACCCAGAAAATCCTGAAGGGGCACCAGCAAGAAGCCGCGGATACGTACAGGCTCTACCTATCGTACGATTCCCTGCTGACCTGCCTGGAAATCAACGACCTCGCCGACGCCGCCGCGATCACCCGTATCGAAGCGCATTACACCTTCCTCGGCCAGTTCCTGCACCCCACCAGCACTGCCGCTCGTGAGTTGCATGAATCCAGCAACTACCACGAAGGCAAACCTGCCATCGGGATGAGCTCCCCATACAAGAAATCAGCACGTCTACTGGGCGCTTCACCATCGTATTCTGCTGTGATGATACTTTCGACTTCCAATCCATGGGACGTATATTCCTCGGAATATGCCAAGTTGGAGCCTGGGGTTGCTTCGACGAGTTCAATCGTATCCCGATCGAAGTGTTGTCCGTGGTGTCCACGCAAGTGTCGTGCATCCTCAACGCCATTCGTGAGAAGCGAACGGAGTTTGATTTCATGGGAGAGATTGTCAAACTAGTGCCGGCCGTTGGTATCTTCATCACGATGAACCCTGGATATGCAGGTCGTACTGAGGTCAGTCACAGCGGCGACGACCAGCAGCAGCAGCAGCAGCAGAATACAATCAG